>NZ_CP043042.1:4200000-4543926 GCF_008122265.1 Marinobacter fonticola | reverse complement strand
GACAGCCTGCCTCCAATGCGTAGCCAATCCCTGAACGGATGATTACGAGCCAATACGGCTTTCTTCTTCCGGCGCCCGACGAACGGACACACTCTACGCTTGTGTTGATTGCCTCAACCCAAACCACCCCGTGACTACCTGTACATAGGTACCCCGGAGAAGCGTAAAACGCATGATGGAAAGCCTGAATAGCGGGACATTCTACGCCCGCATCAACGCCAACAAAAGCCCCGGAACGGCATCCATAAACAGCCTGTGCATAACTTTATATCGAAAAGACATATACTTAACGACTTACAGACAGGCTTGTGTACAGAAATTAGATTGTAAAAAGTTTTCCACAGGACCTTGTGTTTACCCACCCTGGAAAACTGTGCACAACCTGGGTCTGAATCTATGAACAACTCGGCCTAATCGTTAGGGTGTGAGTTGTCCCCATTTCAGTGACCGACTTTCCACAGGTCTCAGGTCGCCTTACACCCAGCCTTCTCATAAGGCTATCTTTTTGATTCATTGCGCTAAATCAAGGTTTTCAACAGAAATGACGCTGACTAACAGTAACAGTAACTGTCTTATATTCTTTTAAAAAACATAAAGACTTTCAGTAACTGTTACTGGTTTGGCTTTTGGGACGATCACCCGGGCCACCGCCCCGCAATCCAACTCCGTAAATTCCGTAAGCTTACGGATATCGATTGAATTTCCTGTCTGCTTTGTCTAAAATCCCGCTCCTATTTTGACTGTTCATTTTTTGACAGGTCTTCGGCTGGCAAGTGATTAGCCCCACCGCATGCAGGGGCCTTGCTCAGCAGACAGAATTCGTTTCAATACATCCGAGTGTGAGATCGACATCATGAAAAGAACGTTTCAACCCAGCGTCCTGAAGCGTAAGCGTGTTCACGGTTTTCGTGCCCGCATGGCTACTGCCAACGGCCGCAAAGTGATTTCCCGTCGTCGTGCCAAAGGTCGCGTCCGCCTGTCTGCCTGATTCGGGCTGACAGGTTAAAATGCCGACAGGAACGTTTTCCAAGCAGGATCGCTTGCTAAAGCCCCGTGATTACAGCGGGGTTTTCAGCCAAGTGACGGTCCGAGTCCCTGACCGGCATTTTCTGATACTGGCGACCCCTAACGATTTGGGGCATGCCAGGATCGGTTTGATTTTTTCGAAGAAAAACCTACGGCTTGCCGTCCAGCGCAATCGAATCAAGCGTCTGGTACGGGAAACCTTTCGCCAGCAGCCTGACCTGCCTGCCATGGATATTGTGGTGTTGGGGCGTCAAGGTCTTGCTGATCTGGAGAATCCGGCCGTTCACCGCGTTCTCAATGAGCTGTGGCAGCGCTTGCGGCGCAAAGCCCGTCGAGCGGATACTGCCTCCGGCTGACCCGAGGTACCGGATCTGATGATGCGACAGCTCGTTCTGCTTCCCATCCGGTTTTACCGGTATGCCATCAGTCCCATGATGGCCAGTCACTGTCGTCACTACCCCACGTGTTCGTCCTACGCGATGGAAGCCATTGAAACTCATGGTATCCTGCGCGGCGGTTACCTGACTCTGCGTCGACTGTTACGCTGTCATCCCTGGTCTGCCGGGGGGTATGATCCCATACCGCCAAAGTCCGGTCAGGAACACACAAAAAGCGAGCACCACAAGCACTGTTCTTACCATTCAAACCAGCCGACACATTGAACCTATGGATATTCAAAGAACAATCCTCTGGATAGGCCTTGCCATTGTCAGTTATCTGATGGTGCTCGCCTGGAACGAAGACTATCACCAGGCCCCGCAGCAGCAGCCGGTTGCGCAAACTGCCGAACAGGACGGATCCGACACACCGGAGCTGAACGCACCTGCCAATCGCACGAACCAGGAGTCCGGTAGCAACGAGTTCGCCACCCCTGAAGACCAGGACCAAACCGAGGTGGAAGGTTCAACGGTACAAGCCAGCGATTCCGGCAAGCAGATTACTCTGCGCACGGATGTGCTCGAGCTGGACATCAACCTGGCCGGGGGCAATATTACCCGGGCCTCGCTTTTGGACTACCGCGAGTCCCAAAACAATCCCACGCCGCTCAAACTGCTGCAGAACAACCAGTTCCGTACCTACGTATTGGAAAGCGGCTTGATTGGACGCGATGGGTTTGATGCCTCCCGCAACGGGCCGGTGCCCTCCTACCAGGTGGCCCAGGACAGCAACCTGACTCTGGCCGAAGGTGCCGATACGCTCACCGTCGACCTGACCTTTACCGGCGATAGCGGCGTCAAGGTCACCAAGCGCTACACCCTGCAGCGGGACAGCTACGAAATCGACGTTAGCTATGTGATCGATAACCAGTCCGACTCGACCTGGCAGGGCAACTTTGCCGGCAAAATCGTTCGCGATTCCAGCGGCGACCCCACTGCGCAGCAAAGTCTGGGGATTCAAGCGTTCCTGGGGATGGTCCTGAGCACCAACGACGATCCTTACGAAAAGTACGATTTCGACGATCTGCGGGAGAGTCCCGTCAATCGCACCGCCGAGGGTGGCTGGATCGCCTTCTTGCAGCATTACTTCCTCAGTGCCTGGATTCCCGACGCTGACAGCAAGCATCAATACCAGACCACCCAACGCAACAACCTGACGGTGATGGGTTTCGTCAGCGGGTCAACCACTGTCGAGCCCGGCCAACAGGTAGAGGTTGGCGCCCGCGCCTACGTCGGTCCCAAGATTATCGAACGTCTGGAAACGGTTGCACCGAACCTGGATCGTACCGTCGACTTTGGCTTCCTTTTCTTTATTGCCCTGCCCCTTTTCATCGTTCTGGACTGGTTCCACGATCTAGTCGGCAATTGGGGCGTCGCCATTATTCTACTGACGATGTCGGTGAAGCTGGTGTTCTTCAAGCTCTCGGCCACCAGTTACCGTTCGATGGCGCGCATGCGCGCGGTGGCACCGCAACTGACCCGGCTGCGAGAGCTTTACGGCGACGATCGTCAACGCATGTCCCAGGAAATGATGGCCCTCTACAAGCGGGAAAAGATCAACCCGTTGGGCGGCTGTTTGCCGATCCTGGTGCAGATGCCGGTATTCATTTCGCTGTATTGGGTGCTGTTCGAAAGCGTCCAGCTGCGTCATGCACCGTTTATGCTGTGGATACATGACCTGTCGGTGATGGACCCCTACTTCATTCTGCCGATTCTGATGGGCGCCAGTATGTTCATCCAGATGAGCCTTAACCCAACGCCTCCGGATCCGATGCAGGCCAAGGTAATGAAGCTGATGCCGCTGATTTTTACCGTCTTCTTCCTGTGGTTCCCGGCGGGTCTGGTACTGTACTGGCTGGTCAACAACGTGCTGTCCATTGCCCAGCAGTGGTACATCACCCGCAAGATCGAGGCTGAAGGCGTCGGCAAGAAGTCCTGACCTGGCATTGTTCCCAGGCCACAACAAACCGAATGACAGGGCTCCGCATGGAGCCCTGTTTCGTTTAGCATGCAGTTCCGACTGATCGATGCACACTGGAAGCCGTACCGGTAACTAACCTATGAGCACCACCGATACCATTGCTGCCATTGCCACTGCGCCCGGGCGGGCCGGTGTGGGCATCATCCGCCTGTCCGGCCCCGAGGCCGGGTCCATCGCCCAGCGCCTTCTGGGATTCGTGCCCAAGCCACGCTATGCCCATTACGGTCCCTTTCGTGCCCGTAACGGCTCGGTGATCGACGAAGGCTTGGGCCTCTACTTCCCCAATCCGCATTCGTTTACCGGCGAGGATGTATTTGAACTCCATGGCCATGGCGGCACGGTGATCCTGGATTTGCTGCTACGGGAAGTGTGCGAACAGGGTGCGCGGCTGGCGCGGCCGGGCGAGTTTTCCGAGCGCGCCTTCCTCAACGACAAGATGGACTTGACCCAAGCTGAAGCCATTGCCGATCTGATCGAAAGTAGTTCGGAGCAGGCCGCCCGTTGTGCGATACGCTCGCTACAAGGCGCATTCTCCCAGCGTATCGAAGCCCTGGTAGCGGCTCTCACCCACCTGCGGATCTACGTGGAAGCGGCCATCGACTTTCCCGAAGAAGAGATCGATTTCCTGGCGGATGGCAAGGTGGCAGGCGACCTGCAAACCATCATGGATGACTTGGCGATTATCCTGGCTGAAGCCCAGCAAGGCACTATCCTGCGCGATGGTATGCGGGTCGTCATTGCGGGACGGCCCAACGCTGGAAAATCCAGCTTGCTCAACGTCCTGGCCGGTCGCGAAGCTGCCATCGTCACTGCCATCGAAGGCACCACCCGGGACGTACTGCGCGAACATATCCACATCGATGGGATGCCTTTGCATGTGATCGATACCGCGGGCCTGCGTGATAGCCCGGATGAAGTGGAAAAAATCGGCATTGCCCGGGCCTGGGAGGAAATCCGCCAGGCGGACCGGATCTTGTTGATGGTCGATGCCACGACGACCAGTGAAACTCATCCCCAAGCCCTCTGGCCTGACTTCATTCATCAGCTGCCGGAAGGCGCACCCTTAACCGTGATTCGTAACAAAGTGGATTTGAGCGGTGAGACTGCAGGTTTCACCGAAGATGCCGTCGCCCCTATCGTACGCATCGCCGCCAAATCCGGCGACGGCGTGGATGTGCTGCGGGAACACCTAAAGGCTTGTATGGGCTTCGCCACCACCACCGAAGGCGGCTTCCTCGCCCGCCGTCGCCATCTGGTCGCTTTACAGAAAGCGCAGGATTGCCTGCTCCAGGGCCAGGCCCAACTGGAAGGTTACGGTGCGGGTGAATTACTGGCCGAAGACCTGCGTATGGCGCAGGATGCGCTGGGGGAAATTACCGGTGCTATGACGCCGGATGATTTGTTAGGGAAGATATTCAGCAGTTTTTGTATTGGTAAATAAGCCAATAATTATCGCCACAACGTGTCAATCTAATCAGATTAGTTCTGGCAAGCCGGCCTATGGCCGGTCCTACCGACCGCCACCATTCGTCCGCTGATTGTTGTCTGTAGCGTATTGATGCTTGTCGGCTGGCAGCATCTAACCCATCATTGCTATTAATTGAGTAATCACTCAATAATATTGAGATGTACCGGTAGTAGATAAGGCCTTTCAGGCATGCAAGCTGTTCGAAAGCTTGTAGAAATCAATCTGCGACATGGAAGATGAGGTTGGAATGAGCAACGAAATAGCCAAGATGGATTCTGCTGAAACACGCTACGCGATGATTGAGGGGCATCACATTGCCTATCGGGAAATGGGTGAAGGTGCCCCGGTTTTCCTGATTCACGGTATCCCGACAAACAAATTCATGTGGCGCGAAATCATGCCCAAAATGGCAGAGAAGTATCGTGTCATTGCTCCGGACATGCTCAACTATGGCGAGTCCGAAATGCCGCGGGATGCTGATGTCTCTATCAATGCCCAAACCCGTATTTTAGTCAAACTGATGGACGCGCTGGGTGTGCCGCGTGCCGATATCATATCCCATGATATTGGCGGTGGCATCGGACAACTGATGGCTGTTAACCACCCTGAGCGTGTACGTCGCCAGATACTCATTGACAGTGTGTGTTTCGATTCCTGGCCGATTCCGGAATTTAAGCGGATGTTAGAGCCGGGTGTCGAAGAATCGACCAGTGTCGAAGAATTCATCGGTACGATGCGCGACTTCATGCCTAATGGCGTACACGATCCTGCGGTAATGACCGAAGAGTTGAAAGATATCTATATCAAGCCTTGGAATAGTGCCGAAGGTAAGGCGGCATTCTTCCGCAACATGCGTCGGCTCAACAAGGAATATACTCAAGCAATTGCTGGTGAACTCCCTAATATAAAGATCGATACGCTGATTTTGTGGGGTGACAAGGACAGTTTCCAAAAACCGGAATATGGCCCGATGTTGGCGGATGCTATTCCGAATGCAGAGCTGGTCTGGATCAAGGATGCCGGTCATTGGGTAACCGACGAGCAGCCCGGAGAAACCACCCGTCTCATTCTGGACTTCCTTGCCTGATTGGCAAAGCGCCCCGCAAAAAATACGACCAGGCTACTCCGATCAAGAAAGGGCAAACAGCGAGAGTCTTGCTGACGGAGTCGATGCCAGTCCGCAGAGAACGGTCGTTGTAGAGAGAAACGCCCGGCCTAATGGTCGGGCGATTTTTTTGACGTGTACCTAGGATCGATCCCGTATGCGGCGGAACTTATAGGTGTAGACGTGATTAGTGGAGATGACGGAACTGGGTTAGTCTCCGTTCCCAGTAAGCGAGTACCAAACCTTCCATCGGCTCTCTTTCAAAAAATTGAATAAAAATTCACTTTTTCTTTCATAAACTTGCAGTCAGCGTCTTTACAAAAACGAACAGGGATTCAGACGCATTGCGACCCTGGCTTGGGGTAGACTTTCTGCCGATTTACCTTTCGTCCGGATGTATTCCGATCGGCGAAGCAATAGAAATCGTGGAGATTCCCTGCCATGCGCAAAATGCTCGTTCTGGGGTTGCTCGCCCTGCTTCTGGTTCCGGCTGCCGGTGTTCATGCTGCCGACAAGCTCTATTTCTACACCGAAAACTTCCCACCCTATAACATGAGCGCCTCTGGGCGTGCGTTCGAACATAAGGGCGATGATATCGACGGTCTGTGCACGGAGATGGTCAAGGCGATCATGTCCCACACGGAGCTGGAGTACATCATTAAGCTTCGCAACTGGGATTACGGCTACAATCGTGTTCTGGACAAGCCCAATCACGGCATCTTCTGCACCACCTATACCGAAGACCGCGCGCCGCAGTTCAAGTGGGTCGGCCCGCTAACCCGCAACCTTTGGACAATTTTTGCGCCGCCGGGCAGCGATCTTGAGATGGATGATCTGGAAGACGCCAAGGGCATGACGATCGGTGGCTACCGCGGCGACGTCATGACCGACTACCTGCTCAAGCGTGGCTATACGGTGTCGCAGCTCGACAGTGACGACCTCAACCCCAAGCGCCTGGCGCTCGAGCAGATCGATCTGTGGATCGCCGACCGTCTGGCGGGTCCCTATTTCGCCTCCCAGCAGGATGTGGAAGGACTGGTACCGGTCTATTCTTTCAATAAGACAGAGCTCTATCTGGCCATGAACCAGAACACGCCGGAGCAGGTCATCCAAGAGCTGAATAAAGGTCTGGAAACCATCCGTCAGAACGGCATGTACGAAGCTATCGAAGACAAGTACGGCCTCTAGCGGATCGTTTTGATTGGAAAAAGCCGGTATCGGGCGTGGCCTGTTACCGGCTTTTTGCTGTCTTGAGAGTGAACGGTAGGGCGTCTCGGCACCGCTCGGTGTCTATTCTGTCAGGCTGTCGATCCGGGCGGGGCTGCCGATGTAGAGCGCCGTCGACCGCTGGTCCTGCGCTCCGGTGGTGCGAATGATGCTGTGGACCGACACCATCGCCGGCGATTCCGGGCTGGAAAAACGGGTAATAATACCCCCGGCTTCGCCGTCGCGTATGCGCTCCACATCCGAGGCCCGCCACGCATTGCCCAGGCACGACTGAATAAAATCACGGGTTCGTTCGTGCCGCTGAGCGGCGACGTCCTGACTGGGTGCCGTCACCGTGCAGGCATAAGCCGTATCCTGCTGGTTCCAAGCCCAAATCTCACATTCTCCGTCGATAATCTGTTCCTTAGCGCGATACACCGTTAGCAAATTGAAGTTGCTCGCTTTACCGCGAAAATCAGCGAAACCGCTGGGATAATCCGCGACCACCTCATGCAAGGACTGGCAGGGATCGTCGGTCCCCAGGGAAACCGACTGCGGGCCGGCGCAGCCGGTGAGGGCCAGCGCGGACAGGATCGAGGCAATGAGAGGCGTCCGTTGCTTCATGGGTTACTCGCTGTGTTGAATGTCTTCTTCCAGGACCGCTGCCACAGCAACCGCAAAATGATGAGCGCCGTCCTCCACTGAACCGGGATTGACAGTATCAGAGTATAGACGCCAGACCGCCGCTTCGCTCTCCACATCGAACAGGGTGGTTTTGAGTACGTAGGTGTTCTTGGTCTCGTAATAGCCCGGTTGTACCGTCGTCCGCATATAGGTTTGGGCGTGGGTGCCGATGCCGGTCACGATCGGTTCCTGGATGACTTGCATCGACACGTAGTCGTCCTGGTCTTCCCGGCGTACGAAGCTAACCACCAACACGCCGTCGGCGCCGGTCTCCTCGGCTTGCTCGGCCACTTTTTTGCGCAGGGCAGCCTTATCGTCCCAGGGCAAGTCGCCGTTCTTGAAGCGAAAGACACGGAAGTCTCTTTGGATCAGTTCCTCGGCCAGCGCGTTCTCGATGGCGTTGCGGTAGACCGGGTTGGCGGTGGCGGCCAGGACCACCAGACTCTCATAGGCTTTTTCCGTCTCGTCGAGGATTTCTTTCTTTACGATCGTGGTGTTGGTGGACGAGGTCGAGCAGGCACTGAGCAGACTGAAGAGAACGAGCGACAGCAAAACGCGAACAGGCAGGATGCGTGACATCATGGCGTGTATCCCTACGGGTCGGTGATAGATCGGACTACCGGTAAGGCAGGGTCAGCGGTGGCCCGGGACACTTTGGCTTCCTCGATTATGGCATCGAATACCGCGCCGGGCGTCGGTCACAGATCACAGTCTGGGCGGAATGTCGGCCGCAGGCGTCGGACAGCACACTCGCAATGCCGCTGCGGCCTAAAGGAACGGTTTAGCCCGTGAAAGCCATATCCTCGGCATCCAGCTGCATCAAGTTGCGGGTGGGAGAAAGCATGCTGGTGGCGTGGGCCTGAGCACGGGGTAGCAGCCGGTCGAAGTAGAATTCCGCAGTGGCGATCTTGGCACGGTAGAAAGCCTCGGATTCGTCGCCGCCGTTCTCGAGTTTGTCGTAGGCAACGACCGCCATCCGAGCCCACATATAGGCCATGGTCACGTAGCCGCTGAACATCAGGAAATCATGGGCCGCGGCGCTGATAATATCCCGGTCTTTGCGGGCGATTAGCATCAGGCGCACCGTGAGCACGTTCCACTGGGCGGCCAGCTTCAGAAGCGTCCAGGCAAAGGGGCGGATCTTCTTATGGGTGACCTGGCGGCGGGCCCAGTTGGAGATGCGCAGGGTGAATTCGCGTACGGCGCCGCCCTGCGTCATAAGCATGACCTTACGGCCAAGGAGGTCCAGCGCCTGTATGCCGGTGGTGCCTTCGTAAAGTGTCGCGATTTTGGTATCGCGCACGATCTGCTCCATACCATGCTCGCGGATGTAGCCATGGCCGCCGAATACCTGCATGCCCAGGCTGGCCGCCTCGCAACCCATTTCGGTCAGAAAGCCCTTGAGGATAGGCGTGAGGAAGCCGAGCTTGTCGTCGTAGGTTGCCGCTTTTTCTTCGTCGCCTTCCAGATACCCTTCCACCATGTGATCCGCTAGGCGGGCCGCGTAGTAAAGCATCGCCCGGCCGCCTTCGGCGAACGCCTTCTGGGTCAGTAGCATGCGCCGCACGTCGGCGTGGTGAATCAGACTGTCGGCTATTTGGTCCGGCTCCTTACTGCCGGACAAGGCGCGCATGGAACGGCGCTCCTTGGCATAGTCCAGCGCCCATTGATAGGACAGCTCGGCTGGCCCTACGCCTTGAATGGCCGTACCAATCCGGGCGGTATTCATAAAGGTGAACATGCAGTCGAGGCCTTCGTTTTCCGGGCCAATCAGGAAGCCGGTGGCCTCGTCGAAGTGCATCACGCAAGTCGCCGAGGCGTTGATGCCCATTTTCTTTTCCAGACCGCCGCAGGTGACGCCGTTGCGTTCGCCGGCATTGCCCTGCGCGTCAGGAAGGCGTTTTGGCACGATAAACAGCGAGATGCCCTGGGTGCCTTTCGGCGCATCCGGCAGGCGTGCCAGCACGATGTGCACGATGTTTTCGGTCAGGTCGTGATCACCGGAGGAAATGAAAATCTTGGTACCGGTAATCTTGTAGCTGCCGTCGGCCTGGGGTTGGGCTTTGGTCTTTACTTGCCCCAGGTCGGTGCCGCACTGGGATTCGGTCAAGCACATGGTGCCGGCCCAGCGGCCTTCGGTCAGCGGTACCAGGTAGGTTTGGCGCTGGTCGTCGCTACCGTGTAACTGGATGGTATTCATCGCCCCTAGCGACAGCCCCGGATACATGCTGAACGGCCAGTTGGCGGTTCCCATCATTTCCTGCTTGAACAGGCCCATGGAGGCGGGCAGACCCTGGCCGCCCACATCCTCCGGGGCAGAGAGTCCTTGCCAGCCGCCCATCACATACTGCCGGTAGGCTTCTTTATAACCCTGGGGCGTGGTGACTTCGCCGTTCGCCAGCATGCAGCCTTCCTCGTCGCCAGTTCGGTACAACGGGCTGAGGACGTCTTCGCAGAAACGGGCGCACTCGCCCAGGACGGCATCGACGATATCCGGCGTGACGTCCGCGCCGGATTTCAGCGACGCGTAATGCCTGGGATAGTCGAAGACCTCGTTGAGGAGGAATGTCATGTCGCGCAACGGCGCCTTGTAAGTCGGCATAGTGTCACCTTTGGTGCGGTACAAACGGTCGGTCAGGCTCGTGCCACGCGGCCGGCCATGGGTTGCTGCACGTTGTACGACAATCTTGGGAGTCTGCCATTGACGGTAAGCGCCGGGGCCGTTGTCGGTTTAGCCAATGGGCTGAATGGCGGGAAGGCCCTTGTGGCCTGTCTGGTCCGTCACAGGCGGTTCTGCGTAAAAACCCGAAACAACGGCCATTCGGTGGGAGTGTAAAGGTTATGCAAAGTTACTTTCGGGGGCGCTTTGGGGGTGGTGCGAAAGGTCTCATCGGCGTAATTTTCGGTTGTGGACTGATCAGTGGCTGCACGGGACCGGCGTTGACCGATTACGCGGGTCAGCAGCCGGTACTTGAACCGCGCACGTTCTTTCAGGGTGAACTAACCGCGCGGGGAATCGTCAAAGACTTTTCCGGCGAAGTAATCCGCACGTTCGATGCCGATATCACGGCGAGCTGGAACGCGCAGGGTGTCGGCACCCTCGACGAAGAATTCCGCTTCGACGATGGCGAAGTCCAGACTCGTATATGGAAGCTGGAGCCCGTCGAAACCGGCTACCGGGCGACCGCTGGCGATGTGGTCGAGCCTGGGCTGATGCAATGGCGCGGGAATGCCCTCCACATGAATTATGTCCTGGAAGTGCCATACGGCGATGGCACCCTGGACGTGCGTATGGATGACTGGATGTATGCGGTTACGCCCGACACGGTGGTCAACGAAACCGAGATGAGCAAGTGGGGCGTAACGGTGGGCGAGATTGTTCTGGTGATTCAGCGGCAAACGCCGGATGAACAATAAACCGGGTGAATAATAAACAGTTGGCGGGGCCGGTGGCTCCAGCTCAAGTTAATGGAGAGGGCCATGGGCAGGCAGATCCTGATTGCCTTTATCGTGCTTGTACTGGCAGCAGGCGGCGCCGGTTTTCTGTGGATGCAGCAGCAGGCTGGCACCACCGCGGAGCAGCGACAGCGTCCGCCGGCCAACGTCAACATCGTCTACCCGCGGATGGCGGAAGTCCGGGATAGGGTGGAAGCGGTGGGCACGCTCCAGGCCCGGGAAGACGTTATGATTACCGCCGAGGTGAGCGGCCGGATCGTCGAACTCAACTTCGACGAGGGCCAGCCGGTGGACAAGGGCCAGCTACTGGTCCAGCTCGACGCCCGTCAGGCGCGTGCGGATCTCCAGGTCGCCGAAGCCCAATTGCAGGATGCCCGCACCAAATACGACCGGGCTTCGCGCCTGCAGTCCAACAACAGTATTTCCCAGTCTCAGGTGGATGAATTGCGCACAGCCGTTAACGTGGCCCAGGCGCAAAAGATTGCCGCTGAAACCCGCCTGGACAACCATCGGATCGAAGCGCCTTTTGCCGGCGTGGTGGGTCTGCGGGACGTCAGTGTCGGCACCTACCTGAATATCGGTGACAGCGTCACCACGCTGGATGCCGTTGATCGAATGGAATTGACGTTCTCGGTGCCCGAGCGTTACCTGGGTCAGATCACCCGGGGCCAGGTTCTGCGGTCCAGCACCGCGGCCTTTCCTGGCGAAGCGTTCGGCGGTGAACTCTCGGAACTGGGGACGCGGCTTAATCCGCTTAGTCGCTCGCTACCGGTGAAAGCCGTGATCGACAACCCCGGCAAGAAGCTGCGGCCAGGCCTGTTCATGGCGGTTTCGCTGACGCTGCAGAGCCGCCGGGCGCTGGTGATTCCCGAGCAGGCGGTGCTTACCCGTGGCGACAACCAGTATGTGTTTATTGCCGTGGACGGTGAGGCGCGTCGCCAGACGCTGGCGTTAGGTACCCGTGAGCCAGGCAAGGTGGAAGTGGTTAGTGGCCTGGCTCCGGACGACGCAGTGATTATTACCGGACAGGACCGGCTTAGCACCGGCGACGCGGTCAGTGTGCTGGAAGGCGACAACGCCTTGATCGGTGGCGACTGGCCGAACCGGCGCGAGGGTTAAGCATGGTTTTGTCCGACATCTCCATCAAGCGGCCGGTTTTTGCGACGGTCATCAGCTTGCTGATTCTGGTGTTCGGCCTGGCGGCGCTACGTGGGCTGCCGGTGCGCGAATACCCCGATATAGACCCGCCTGAAGTGTCGATCTCCACGGACTACACCGGCGCCGCCGCCGAGGTGGTGGATACCCAAATTACCCAGGTAATCGAGGGGGCCATCAGTGGTGTCGAAGGTATTCGATCCATTGAGTCGAGCACCGAACAGGGCGAGTCCCGCACATCCATCGAATTCAATACCTCGCGTGATATCGACGTCGCTGCCAATGACGTGCGGGATGCGGTGTCGCGTGTCATCGATCAGCTTCCGGAAGAAGCGGATCCGCCTGTTGTGCGCAAGGCTGACTCCGACGCCCGCCCCATGATGTGGGTGACCTTGCAAAGTGAGGTTTGGGATAGCGCCCAACTCAGCGACTTTGCCGAGCGGGTGCTGGTAGATCGTCTCTCGGTGCTGGATGGCGTGGCCGATGTGCAGATTGGCGGCGAACGGCGTTATGCGATCCGCGTTTGGCTGGACCAGGAAAAACTGGCGTCGCGCAATATCACAGTGGCGGAGGTGGAAGACGCGCTGCGCGCCAATAACGTCGAATTGCCCGCGGGTTCTATCGAATCTCGCACCCGGGACTTCACGGTCCGCGCCGAAGGCCGGCTATCCACCGTCGAGGAGTTTCGCAACCTGGTGGTTCGGCGAGACGGCAATGACCTGCTGCGCCTGGGCGAAGTCGCTAATGTCGTGATGGGTGTGGAGTCCGATACCAGCCGCTTGCGGGCCAACGGCCGCACCGCAATCGGGATGGGCGTTATCCGTCAGTCCAAGGCCAATACGGTGGCGGTGTCCGACCGGGTGCGGGCCGAGATGGCGAAGATCCGCGAGACCCTGCCGCCGGAAGTCACTATCCAGCAGAGCTACGACGAATCCATCTTTATCCGCGCCTCGATCAAGGAAGTCATGGTGACGCTAGGAATCGCCATTGCCCTGGTTATTCTGGTGATCTTCGTGTTCCTGCGCTCTTGGCGGGCCACACTGATCCCGGCCGTGACCATTCCGGTGGCGGTCATTGGCGCTTTTATCGGTTTGGGCACGCTGGGTTTTTCCATCAACGTGCTGACCCTATTGGCGATCATCCTGGCGATCGGCCTGGTGGTGGACGATGCCATCGTGGTTTTGGAGAACATCCAGCGCCGCATCGATGAAGGCGAACCTCCCCTGCTCGCCTCGTATTATGGCGCCCGCCAGGTGGCCTTCGCGGTTATTGCCACCACGCTGACACTGGTAGCGGTGTTCGTGCCCATCTCGTTTATGGGTGGCAACATCGGGCGTCTGTTCGGCGAGTTCGGGTTCACCCTGGCCAGCGCGGTGATCGTTTCCAGCTTGGTGGCCCTAACCCTGACACCGATGCTTTGCTCCAAATGGCTCAAGCATAGCCCCGAGACGGTCGAGGGCCATCGCCTGTGGGCAGCATCGGAACGTGTCTTTGGCGCGCTCAATAACGGCTATGAAAAACTCCTGCGTTTCTCCCTGCGCCAGCCGGGTTTGTTGCTGGGCCTTGGGCTGGCGGGCATCCTCATGGCGGCGGTCATTTTCCCGTCCTTGCCTCAGGAGCTGGCGCCCACCGAAGACCGCGGCATCATCATCATGCCCACCAAGGCGCCACGGGGATCGACAGTGGAATACACCGACCACCACGTAAAGAAGATCGAAGAGCGGCTGCTCCCCTATATCGAACAGGGCGCGGCTGACCGTCTATTGGCCATTGTCGGCTTCCGGGAGGAAGCCGACAACGCGTTCCTGATCATGGGCCTGACGTCCTGGGACGACCGAGATGTCAAGCAGCAGACGATCAGCGCCGAGCTGTTCCCGAAGCTGGCGGAGGTGCCGGGCGTGCGCTCGGTGGCGGTGAATCCGCCGGGTCTGGGACAACGGGGTTTCAATCAGCCTATCGAGTTTGTGATCGGCGGGCCGGACTATGACACGGTCCAGCGTTGGAGTGAGGAAATCCTCGAGCGTGCGAAAGAGAATCCCAACCTGCTGAACCTGGAAACCGACTTCGAACTGACCCGCCCGGAACTGCGCGTTACCCTGGATCGCCAGCGCGCCGCGGACCTGGATGTGACGGTCGAAGATGTCGGTTTAACCCTGCAGACCATGCTCGCATCGCGGCAAGTGACCACCTACCTCGATCGCGGGCGGGAATACGACGTCATCCTGCAAGCGGGCGATGCGGACCGGGCCACGCCGTCGGATCTCAGCAGTATCTTCCTGCGTCCCCGTGAAGGCGGCGAACTGGTGCCTTTGGGGGCGTTGGTGAACCTGAAGGAAATCGGTGCGAACCCGGACCTGCGCCGCGTCGACCGGCTGCCGGCGGTGGTGATCAGCGGCTCGCTGGCGCCGGGCTACGATTTGGGGACCGCGCTGGAATACATGAATCAACTGTCTGTCGATAACTTGCCACCCGAGGCGAGGGTCAGTTACAAAGGTCTGAGCCGCGAATTCGAGGAGTCGTCCAACGCGATCTATGTGACCTTCATCCTGGCTTTCATCATCGTGTTCCTGGTGCTGGCGGCCCAGTTCGAGAGCTGGATCCACCCGCTGATCATTATGCTGTCGGTGCCGCTGGCGGTCACCGGGGCACTGATCGCCTTGGCGCTCTCGGGCATCAGTCTCAATATCTACAGTCAGATCGGGATCATCATGTTGCTGGGGCTGATGGCGAAGAACGGTATTTTGATCGTGGAGTTCGCCAATCAGCTGCGGGACGAGGGCTACAGTGTCCACGATGCTATCGTGAAGGGATCGATATTGCGTTTCCGGCCAGTGTTGATGACCACCATTTCGACCGTTTTCGGCGCAGTTCCCCTGGTTATCGCTACCGGCGCCGGCGCTGAAAGCCGTGCCGCGATTGGTGTAGTGGTGCTCGGCGGGTTGGTCTTTGCCACGACGCTGACCCTGTTCATTATACCGGTGCTCTATAGCCTGATCGCCCGGTTTGCCAAGTCCACCAACGCGGTGGAAAAGGCGCTGGATGCGCAGATTCGCCAGAATGGCAGCTCAGGGTCTCTGGCTTCGGAGGCTCAGGCGCCTCGGAACGATCAGATTTAGGCGTCGGGGACTGTGGTTGGTTTCGAGCACTTCTTTTTTGCCGAGCGCTATAACGTTACGGGGGAATGCCAACTAGCCCGCTTGCAAGGCCATGCCGTCTGAGTCGGTCGGTAAAATTTCGGATATTGTGGATAAGTTCAGGGATAACCTCTGGGCGATTAATGAATAGATTATACTTAGCTGTTAAATAACAATGATTTACTGCATTTTTTAAGCTTCTCAAAAGCTGCCCTGAATGTGGATAACTTTATTGAAAACATTTCTCAAAAGCGCTCGGCAAACACATGACGCATAAGTAATTTTTAGCAAAACTGGAACAACTGAACGGGTTTGCTTTTTGGGCTGGTTAAAAATTGCGCATTACCCCTGCAATTTTTACGAGGTAAACGGTATACTTCGCCCCCATTTTGTCGAGGAACCCCTGAGTAAAGTCTATTAGCGACTCGCGCCTTGCCAGAGAGGCCCTTAAGGCTCGCAGAATCGCCCACAGGCTTAACCAGAAGTTCCCCCGTCTCTCGAGGTGTAACGTGGAATTCCCGGATCGTTTCGATGTCATCGTAATCGGCGGCGGCCATGCCGGTACCGAAGCTGCCCTGGCGGCGGCGCGCATGGGTTCCCGTACGCTGTTGCTGACTCACAATATTGAAACCCTGGGCCAGATGTCCTGCAATCCGGCCATCGGCGGTATCGGTAAGAGCCACCTGGTCAAGGAAATCGATGCTCTGGGCGGCGCCATGGCGATGGCCACCGACCAGGCCGGCATCCAGTTCCGGGTGCTCAACTCGCGCAAGGGACCCGCAGTGCGGGCAACCCGCGCCCAGGCCGACCGCGTGCTGTATAAAGCGGCGATCCGCCACATTCTGGAAAACCAGCCTAACCTGACCATTTTCCAGCAGGCGGCGGACGATTTAATCGTCGAAGGCGAACAGGTCCGCGGTGTCGTGACTCAGACCGGTATCCGCTTCAACGCCGAAACCGTGGTGCTGACGACCGGCACGTTCCTGGGTGGCGTTATCCACATGGGGCTCAAGAACCATGCCGGTGGCCGGGCGGGCGATCCCCCCGCGATTGCGCTGGCCCAGCGTCTGCGCGAACTCCCGTTCAACGTGGGTCGCCTGAAAACCGGCACGCCCCCACGCATCGACAGCCGTTCGGTGGATTTTTCCGTTATGCAGGAGCAATGGGGCGACGACCCGACGCCGGTGATGTCGTTCCTGGGTTCTCGCGAGCAGCACCCGGAACAGGTGTGCTGTTACGTCACCCGCACCACCGAGGAAACCCACGACATCATCCGCAGCGGTTTTGATCGCTCGCCGATGTTTGCCGGCGATATCGAGGGTGTCGGCCCGCGTTACTGCCCGTCCATCGAGGACAAGGTGAGTCGATTTGCCGATAAAGACTCCCACCAGATTTTTGTCGAGCCGGAAGGTCTGACGACCAAAGAGCTGTATCCCAACGGCATCTCAACCAGTTTGCCGTTCGATATCCAGCTCAAGGCGGTGCGTTCGATTCCGGGCTTCGAGAATGCCCACATCACACGACCGGGTTATGCCATCGAGTATGACTACCTGAACCCGCAGGACCTGCGCCACACGCTGGAAACCAAGTTCATCGCCGGCCTGTACTTCGCCGGGCAGATCAACGGCACCACCGGCTATGAAGAAGCCGGCGCCCAGGGCCTGCTGGCGGGTATCAACGCCGCGCTGCGGGCCCAGGAGAAAGACAGCTGGTACCCGCGCCGGGACGAAGCCTATCTGGGTGTGTTGGTAGACGATTTGATCACCATGGGGACGTCCGAACCCTATCGGATGTTCACCAGCCGTGCCGAGTATCGTTTGATCCTGCGCGAGGACAACGCCGATCTTCGCCTGACCGAGACCGGCTACAAACTGGGGCTGGTGGACGAGCGTCGCTGGCAGCAGTTCAACACCAAGCGTGACGCCATCGCCGTCGAGCGCCAGCGCCTGGACAAGACTCACGTGCATCCGAATACGCCGGAAGCCGAGCGCGCCAGCCAGCACCTGCAAAAGCCTCTGCAGAAAGAGCATACCCTGGCGGATCTGCTGCGCCGCCCGGAGATCAGCTACGCCCATATCGCCGATATCACCGGCGAGCATGCGGGCGAGATCGTATCTACCCAGGTGGAGATCGAGGTGAAGTACGAAGGCTACATCTCGCGTCAGGAAGCCGAGATCGAGCGCCTGCGCCGCAACGAAAATCTGCCGCTACCGGTGGATCTGGACTATGACACGGTGGGCGGTCTGTCCAACGAGATCAAGCAGAAGCTCAAGGATGTGCGTCCGGAAACCGTGGCTCAGGCATCGCGGATCCAGGGCGTGACACCGGCGGCGATCTCGCAACTGCTGGTGCACCTGAAAAAACGGGACCTGTTGCGCAAGCAGTCTGCATGAGTGCGCCTATCGATACCGCCTGGCCGGCGCAGTTGGAAGCCGGCTTACAGCGCCTTGAGATCGCACTCGATCCGGTGACCCAGGAAGGCCAACTGGCGTTTTTGGGGTTACTGCAGAAGTGGAACAAAGCCTATAACCTGACCGCGGTGCGGGATCCCTCGCAAATGGTATCGCGCCAGTTGCTCGACAGCTTGGCGATCATGCCTTATATCCATGCGGATGCCGTGCTGGATGTTGGCGCGGGCGGCGGTCTACCCGGTATTCCGCTGGCTTTGGCGTTTCCCGAGCGCCGATTCACCCTGCTCGACAGCAATAGTAAGAAAACCCGCTTCCTCACCCAATGTGTGCTTGAATTGGGTTTGGACAATGTCGAGGTGATCCATGCCCGGGCCGAGGACGTCTGTCCGCAGCAGCCTTTCCAGCAAATCACCAGCCGTGCGTTCACCGCTCTGGAAAATCTGGTCGACTGGTGCGGGCATATGCTGGCGCAGGATGGCCAGTTTCTGGCCATGAAGGGACAGTTCCCCGATGATGAACTGGCTGCGCTGCCCAGCGCCTGGCAATTAGCGGACAATATCGAGCTGACGATTCCCGGTTGTGGCGGGGCACGTCACTTGCTTATCATTGATCGCGTTCGGACGACAGGAGGCTAACCATGGCGCGAGTCATCGCGGTGACTAACCAGAAAGGCGGTGTGGGTAAGACCACCACTTGCGTGAATCTGGCAGCCTCCCTAAGCGCGACCAAGCGTCGCGTATTGCTGGTGGATATGGATCCGCAGGGAAACGCGACGATGGGCAGCGGCGTGGACAAGAATGCCCTGGGCCTGTCAGGCTATGACGTGCTCACAAAACGCCAGTCGGCTGCCGATGTCATCGTGCATGCGGAGGCCTCCGGCTACGATATTCTACCGGCCAACGGTGACCTGACCGCGGCGGAAGTCGAGTTGATGAACGAGATTGGCCGTGAGCACCGCCTGCGTTTGCAGCTCAATAGCGTGCGGGATCGCTACGACTATATTCTGGTGGACTGTCCGCCGTCGCTGAACCTGTTGACGGTCAATGCGCTATCGGCGGCCGATAGTGTGCTGATTCCCATGCAGTGCGAGTACTATGCGCTGGAAGGTTTGGCGGCATTGATGAACACGGTGGAGCAGATCCAGGAAACCGTGAACCCGCAGCTGGCGCTGGAAGGGATCCTGCGTACCATGTACGACCCACGTAACAGCCTGACGCTGGATGTGTCTGCCCAGCTCAACGAATATTTCGGCGATAAGGTCTATAAAGCGGTTATCCCCCGCAACGTACGCCTGGCCGAGGCGCCCAGCTATGGGGTGCCGGCACTCAAATATGATCGTACCTCCAAAGGCGCGATTGCCTACCTGGCCCTGGCGGGCGAAATGGTCCGGCGTAACGGACAGCAACGCCCGACGCAACCGGTCGCCGTCTGAGCCGGTACCGGTAGTTCGTCGATGACATCGGACTCTCTCCGATAGCTCTGAAAATTCTTCGATAACACTGATAACAGAATGACGGAAACGATGGCGGCGAAAAAACGAGGATTGGGCGAGCGCGGATTAGGCGCATTGCTGGCGGGCTCCAAGGTCAACCTGGACCGGGATGTTAGCGAGCACGACGGCGAATTGCGGGAGATTCCGGTCGACCTGATTCAGCGCAGCCGCTACCAGCCGCGCCGGGACATGGATCAGACGGCCTTGCAGGAACTGGCCGACTCCATCCGTCAGCAGGGCGTGATGCAGCCCGTTGTGTTGCGTCCGTTGCCGGAAGGCCGCTTCGAGCTGATCGCGGGCGAACGTCGCTGGCGGGCTACTCAGTTGGCTGAATTGGATCGTATCCCTGCGATCATCCGCGATGTGCCGGACGAAGCAGCCATCGCCATGGCGCTGATCGAGAACATTCAGCGCGAAAACCTCAATCCCATCGAAGAAGCGTTTGCCTTACAGCGCTTGCAGGACGAGTTCGGCCTGACTCAGGGCCAGGTCGCCGAAGCGGTGGGCAAGTCCCGCACGACCATCACCAATCTATTGCGATTGATCGGCCTGGCCGAAGATGTTCGAACCATGCTTGAGCACGGCGACCTGGAGATGGGGCACGGCCGGGCCATGCTGACCCTGCCGCCGGAGCAGCAGGCGCAAGTGGCACGCCAGGTCGTGTCCAAGTCACTGTCGGTACGCCAGACCGAAGCGCTGGTGCGTCGTATCCAGCAGGAAAATCCGTCGTCGAAGAAGTCGCGCAAAGGCGAAGTCGATCCCAATATCCGAGCATTACAGAACGATTTGGCAGAGCGCTTGGGTGCCCGGGTACAGATCGACCACGGCCAACGCGGCAAGGGTAAACTGGTGATCGAGTACACTTCGCTGGACGAACTGGATGGCATTCTCGGCCATATCAAATAAACGCCAGAACCAGTCTATTTAGGCGCAATATCAGAACAAAACACTACATGTTGTGGTTATTTCGGTTTTCCACAACCACCGGTGCCATCTCGACGCGCAGGTTCCTATGCAGGTGCCCGTTAACCGGGCGGTTTTGTTGATTCATACACCCTGAAAACATATAATCTCGGGCGCTTGTGCAGGTAGTGACCGTATCCGGTTATGTGTGGGGCTTCAATGGCGAAAGCTAAGCATCAAGGTATCAATCGCCCCCCCGTACTTCGGTGGCTCACGTTCCAGACCGGCATCGTCATCCTTATGGGTCTGGCCTTTTTATTGAAGAGTACGGTTGCCAGTTATTCCGCCTTTTTGGGAGGCTTCATCTTTTTGCTTCCCAATGCTTATTTCGCCCGCAAGGCATTCCGGCATGCCGGGGCGCGTTCCGCGAAGCAGATAGTCAGTTCTTTTTACCAGGGTGAGGCCGGCAAGCTCATCTTGTGCGCCGTCCTCTTCACGATGGCGTTTAAATGGATTCAGCCGCTCGATGTAGCGGCGCTTTTTTTAACATTTGCGATCATGCTAGTGACGAACTGGCTCACGCCCCTCATCGCGAGCGGCGGACCGCAGCGAAGCTAACAGGACCTGAGAGAATACTATGGCAGGCACTGCATCAGAATACATCGTGCACCACCTCACCAACTTGACCTATGGCAAGTTGCCCGCCGGCTACGAGCGGGTCGACGGGACGGTTCTCCAAGAATCGACCTGGACCCTGGCGCAGAACGGCGAAGAAGCGTCCAGCATGGGGTTTTGGGCCCTGCACGTGGATTCTCTCGGGTGGGCGGTTTTCCTCGGTATTGTTTTTCTGGCCTTGTTCCGCATTGCAGCAAAGCGCGCCACGACGGGCGTCCCGGGTGGGCTGCAGAATTTCGTTGAAATCATGGTCGAGTTTGTCGACAACAGTGTGAAGGAAACCTTCCACGGTCGGAACAAGGTCATAGCGCCGCTGGCGCTGACCATCTTCTGCTGGGTCTTCCTGATGAACCTGATGGACCTGGTGCCGGTGGATTTCCTGCCCCAGCTGTTCCATGCCGCGGGCGTCGAATACATGAAGGTGGTCCCCACGACCGACGTCAACATTACCCTGGGCATGTCGCTGTCCGTTTTCGCGCTGATTATTTATTACAGCCTGAAGGTCAAAGGCCTGGGCGGTTTCCTCGGCGAGCTGACTCTGCATCCGTTCTCCTCTGACAATATTTTCCTGAAGATCCTGCTGATCCCGGTCAACCTGCTGCTGGAAGGCGTGAGCTTGCTGGCCAAGCCGGTTTCACTGGCACTGCGTCTTTTCGGTAACCTCTACGCGGGCGAGCTGATCTTCATCCTGATTGCATTGTTGCCGCTGTGGGCGCAGTGGACGCTGTCCGTGCCCTGGGCTATTTTCCACATTCTGATTATCACGCTGCAGGCATTTATCTTCATGATGCTGACCATCGTGTACCTGAGCATGGCGCATGAAGATAATCACTAGTTTTTGAGACACCGAATCCGTAGTTGAAATGCTGAAACTTTTAAACCCTAAACCCTTAACTTGAAAACCTAACTGAAACTGGGAGTTATCATGGAAACTGTAGTTGGAATGACCGCGATTGCTGTTGCATTGCTGATCGGCCTGGGTGCCCTGGGTACTGCGATTGGCTTCGGTATCCTGGGTGGCAAATTCCTGGAAGGCGCTGCGCGTCAGCCGGAAATGACCCCGATGCTGCAGGTCAAGATGTTCATCGTTGCCGGTCTGTTGGACGCCGTCACCATGATCGGTGTTGGTATTGCACTGTTCTTCACCTTCGCCAACCCGTTCGTCGCTCAGGTCGGTTAATGTCCCGCCTCGCAAGAGGCGAACCCGATTTGAACGACCCTTATACGACAGGCGAGAGGTGAAGACGTGAACATTAATTTGACACTGATCGGTCAAGCCATCGCGTTCTTTATCTTTGTCGTCTTCTGCATGAAGTATGTCTGGCCGCCGATCATGACGGCCCTGCAGGAACGACAAAAGAAGATCGCTGATGGTCTGGCCGCCTCCGACCGTGCTGCACGTGATCTGGAGCTGGCGCAGGACAAAGCCGCCCAGGAACTGCGTGAAGCCAAACAGGAGGCCGCGGCCCTGATCGAGCAGGCAAACAAGCGTGCCAATCAGATTGTGGAAGCATCGAAAGACGATGCCCGCAAGGAAGGTCAGAAGCTGATTGAGCAGGCCAAGGCCGAAATCGAGCAGGAGCGTAATCAGGCCCGGGAAGCGCTGCGTGCGGAAATCGCTGCCATTGCGATTGCCGGCGCCGAGAAGATCCTGGAAACCTCTGTCGATGCCGACAAGCACAGCGAAATGCTGAACAAGCTGGCAGCGGAACTCTAAAAGAGGTTCATCATGGCAGAACTGATAACGCTAGCCCGGCCCTACGCAAAAGCTGCGTTTCAGACCGCTCAGGACCAGAATCAACTGGCCGAATGGTCCGATTCGCTGTCTTTTGCCGCACAGGTCACGTCTGACAGTGACATGCGTACTCTTCTGGGTAATCCCAACCTGAATGAAGAGCGCAAGGCTGAAGTCTTGATTGACCTCTACGACGGCTCAGTTTCCGAGCAGTTCAGGAATTTTGTATCCATCCTGTCCCAAGGCAAACGCCTGGCGCTGCTGCCGGAAATCAACGACCTCTATAACACCTACCGTGCCGATATCGAGCGCATTGTGGATGTTGAGGTGAGTGCGCCGTTCGAGCTGACAGAAGAGCAACAGCAGACGCTCAGCCAGGCACTGTCAAAGAAACTGGATCGCAAAGTGAGTCTTGCAACCAAGGTCGATCCCGCCCTGATCGGGGGTGTGGTAATCCGCGCTGGCGACATGGTTATCGACGCCTCGGTACGCGGAAAGATCGCCAAGCTGGCCGAAGCACTGGGCTCCTGATTTCAGCACAAGGTTTGAGGATAAAGGCATGCAGCAACTGAATCCATCCGAGATCAGTGACATCATTAAGAAGAGAATCGAGAAACTCGATATCTCTTCCGAAGCACGCAACGAAGGTACGATCCTGTCGGTCTCCGACGGCATCGTGCGTGTCCACGGTCTCGCCGACGTCATGTATGGCGAGATGATTGAATTCGACAACGGTATTTTCGGCATGGCGCTCAACCTCGAGCGCGATTCCGTCGGTGCGGTTGTTCTGGGTGATTACGAAGGTCTTGAAGAAGGCGGTAAAGTCCGTTGTACCGGTCGTATCCTGGAAGTGCCCGTCGGTGAGCAACTGCTGGGCCGCGTCGTCGATGCACTGGGTAACGTGATTGACGGTAAGGGTGATCTGGGCACCGAGCTGACCGCTCCGATCGAGAAAGTCGCGCCGGGCGTTATCGCTCGTCAGTCCGTCGACCAGCCGGTCCAGACCGGTCTGAAAGCCATCGACACCATGGTGCCTATCGGTCGCGGCCAGCGTGAGCTGATCATCGGCGACCGCCAGATCGGTAAGACCGCTGTGGCGATCGATGCGATCATCAACCAGAAAGACAGCGGCATCAAGTGTATCTATGTCGCCGTCGGCCAGAAGCAGTCTTCCATTGCCGCCGTGGTGCGCAAGCTGGAAGAGCACGGCGCTATGGACCATACCATCGTGGTTGCGGCCGGCGCTGCCGATCCGGCCGCTATGCAGTTCCTGGCACCGTATTCCGGTACGTCCATGGGTGAATACTTCCGCGACCGCGGCGAAGACGCGTTGATTGTCTTCGACGACCTGTCCAAGCAGGCCGTGGCCTATCGTCAGATCTCCCTGCTGCTGCGTCGTCCGCCCGGTCGTGAGGCCTACCCAGGTGACGTTTTCTACCTGCACTCGCGTCTGCTGGAGCGCGCTTCCCGCGTTAACGCTGACTACGTTGAGCAGATGACCAACGGCGAAGTCAAAGGCAAGACCGGTTCCCTGACGGCCCTGCCGCTGATCGAAACCCAGGCCGGCGACGTGTCCGCGTTCGTACCGACCAACGTAATCTCGATTACCGACGGTCAGATCTTCCTGGAAACCAACCTGTTCAACTCCGGTATCCGTCCGGCGATGAACGCCGGTGTGTCGGTTTCCCGGGTCGGTGGTTCCGCGCAGACCAAAATCATGAAGAAGCTGGGTGGCGGTATCCGTCTGGCTCTGGCTCAGTACCGTGAACTGGCGGCTTTCGCCCAGTTTGCGTCTGATCTGGACGAGGCGACCCGTAAGCAGCTCGAGCACGGTCAGCGTGTCACCGAATTGATGAAGCAGAACCAGTACAGCCCGATGTCCGTGGCTGAAATGGGTACGGTTCTATATGCAGCAAACGAAGGTTTCCTCGACGACGTTGATGTCGACAAGGTGGTTGCATTCGAAGCCGCCCTGATGGATTGGATGCGCAGCGAACAGTCTGAGCTCCTGGCCAAGATCAACGAGAAGGGCGATTACAACGACGAGATCGCCGCGGACCTGAAAGCTGCAATCGAGAAATTCAAGACCACTCAGACCTGGTAAGCCGCAGGCCCGCCCCACCGGCGGGCCCTGTCAGTTTCAGGCTCGCGAGTGTCTAACTTGAAAAGGCAGTGAGTTATGGCCGTCGGAAAAGAAATACGTAACCAGATCTCCAGCATCAAGAGCACGCAGAAGATCACCTCCGCCATGGAAATGGTGGCGGCGAGTAAGATGCGCAAGGCTCAGGACCGCATGCAGGCGACCCGCCCGTATGCGGAGAAGATGCGGCAGGTCATCGGGCATATTGCCAAGGCAAATGCCCAATATACGCATCCGTTCATGGTCGAGCGCGATGTCAAGCGTGTGGGCTATATCGTGATCTCCTCGGATCGTGGCCTCTGTGGCGGCTTGAACATCAACCTGTTCAAGACCCTAGTCCGGGACATGCGGCAATGGAAGGAAAAGGGCGTGGAAGCCGACCTCTGTGCTATTGGGCAGAAAGGCGCCTCCTTTTTCCGCAACTATGGCGGTAACGTCGTCGCGGCGCTGACCCAACTGGGGGACTCCCCCAGTGCCGAACAATTGATCGGCAACGTCAAGGTCATGCTCGACGCGTTCGAGGAAGGCAAGATCGATCGTCTCTACCTGGTCAGTAACGCATTCGTGAACACCATGACCCAGAGTCCCGAGATCGAGCAACTGCTGCCATTGCCCGCCGATACAGATGAAGACGTCAAAAAGAACCAGTGGGATTACATCTACGAGCCGGACGCCCGGCAGATTCTCGATGGTCTTCTGACACGTTACATCGAATCTCAAGTTTATCAGGGTGTGATGGAAAACCTGGCCTGTGAGCAGGCGGCGCGAATGATTGCTATGAAGAGCGCCACCGATAACGCCGGCGACATCATCAACGACCTGCAGCTGGCCTACAACAAGGCCCGTCAGGCAGCGATCACCCAAGAGATTTCGGAAATCGTGAGCGGTGCAGCGTCGGTCTGATGACCTCACGATCCAACTGGTTTTAGTGGCTATTTGTTTAGTGACTACTGGCTTTAGTGACTACAAGATAACGAGGAACCGAGCATGAGTAGCGGACACATCGTTCAGATCATTGGCGCGGTTATCGACGTGGAATTTCCACGTGACTCCGTACCCAAAGTATATGACGCCCTGCTGCTTGAAGGTGGCGAGACGACTCTGGAAGTCCAGCAGCAGCTGGGTGACGGCATCGTTCGAACCATCGCCATGGGCAGTACCGAAGGCCTCAAGCGTGGCATGAAGGCCGAGAACACCAACGCCGCCATTTCCGTCCCGGTCGGCACCCAGACTCTGGGCCGTATCATGGACGTGCTGGGGCGTCCCATCGACGAAGCCGGCGAAATCGGCGAAGAAGAGCGTTGGGAGATCCACCGCAAGGCACCGGGTTACGCCGATCAGGCTGCTTCAGCGGACCTGCTTGAAACCGGTATCAAGGTCATCGACCTGATCTGTCCTTTCGCCAAGGGCGGTAAGGTTGGCCTGTTCGGGGGCGCGGGTGTTGGTAAGACCGTCAACATGATGGAGCTGATCAACAACATCGCCAAAGAACACTCCGGTCTGTCCGTATTCGCCGGTGTCGGCGAGCGTACCCGTGAGGGTAACGACTTCTACTATGAAATGAAGGAGTCCAACGTTCTCGACAAGGTGGCGATGGTTTACGGCCAGATGAACGAGCCTCCCGGGAACCGTCTGCGTGTGGCCCTGACCGGCCTGACCATTGCCGAGAAGTTCCGTGAAGAAGGCCGCGACGTTCTGTTGTTCGTCGACAACATCTACCGTTACACCTTGGCCGGTACCGAAGTTTCGGCCCTGCTGGGTCGTATGCCGTCCGCGGTAGGTTACCAGCCGACATTGGCCGAGGAGATGGGCCAGTTGCAGGAGCGGATCACCTCCACCAAGACCGGTTCCATCACCTCTATCCAGGCGGTCTACGTACCGGCGGATGACTTGACCGACCCGTCGCCGGCCACCACCTTCTCGCACCTGGATGCGACCGTGGTACTGAGCCGTGATATTGCTTCCAAGGGTATCTACCCGGCGATCGATCCGCTGGATTCCACCTCTCGTCAGTTGGATCCGCTAGTGATTGGTCAGGAGCATTATGAAGTGGCCCGTGGCGTGCAAACGAACCTGCAGCGTTTCAAAGAGCTGAAGGACATCATCGCCATTCTGGGTATGGACGAGCTGTCGGAAGAAGACAAGCTGACTGTTGCCCGCGCCCGTAAGATTGAGCGCTTCCTGTCCCAGCCGTTCCACGTGGCAGAAGTCTTCACCGGCTCGCCAGGTAAGTATGTGGCGCTGAAAGAGACGATCGCCAGCTTCAAGGGTATCCTGAACGGTGACTATGACGATATGCCTGAGCAGGCGTTCTACATGGTCGGTACCATCGAGGAAGCCGTTGAGAAAGCGAAGGAAATGAAGGCCAAAGAGAAGTAAGGCCGTCTTCCTGACTGATCAAAGAGGCTAAAAATGGCTATGACCATACATTGTGATGTCGTCAGTGCTGAAACGAAGATCTTCTCCGGGCTGGTCGAGATGCTGATCGCGGCCGGCTCCGAAGGTGATCTGGGTATCGCACCAGGACACACCCCGCTGCTAACTCAACTCAAGCCGGGTCCGGTGCGGGTGATCAAGCAGGGTGGTGAAGAGGAAATTCTCTACGTCTCCGGTGGTTACCTTGAAGTTCAGCCCTCGGTAGTCACGTTGTTGGCTGACACGGCAACCCGTGCCAAAGACGTCGACGAAGCGGCGGCCCAGCAAGCGCAGCGCGAAGCCGAGAAAGCTCTGGCGAACAAGACCGGTGAGTTCGAGTACGGTCGTGCAGCAGTGGAGCTGGCCGAAGCCGTCGCCAAGCTGAGAACGATTCAGCAGCTGCGGAACTCACGCTGACGCCTGACGCATCTACTGGTAGACTCGAAAGCCGCATCCTGACGTAGCCACCGTACCCGGTGCCGTTATAGAAGGATGCGGCTTTTTTGTTTCGTGGTCGCCCTCTGCCGCCGAGTGACGGACCGACCGTTCTACGTTTCAAGGAATCCAGACTGCTATGACCCAACCCCTCCACGTCGTTATCCTCGCCGCCGGTCAGGGCTCGCGCATGAAATCGAGCCTGCCCAAGGTCCTTCACAAGGTCGCCGGTAAACCGATGCTTCACCATGTCATCGATACTGCCCGGGCCCTCGGGGCTTCCGGCATTCACGGTGTTATCGGCCACGGTGCCGATCAGGTGCGCGCGGAGACCCCGGCGGAGGATATCCAGTGGGCGCTTCAGTCAGAGCAGCTCGGCACCGGCCATGCCGTGGCCCAAGCCCTGCCCAACCTACCCGATGAGGCGCGGGTTCTGATTCTCTACGGCGACGTCCCGTTGACCCGGCCGGAAACGCTTCAGCACCTGGCTGATCAGGTCAGCGAAGCCGCTATCGCACTGCTCACTGTGGAGCTGGACAATCCCGATGGCTATGGCCGCATCGTGCGGGATACCGGCGGCAACGTTCAGTCCATCGTCGAGCAAAAGGACGCTAACAGCGAACAACTGCGTATCCGGGAAGTGAATACGGGCATTCTCGGCGTGTCGGCCCGCCAGTTGAAGGAATGGTTGCCGAAGCTCTCCAACAGTAATGCCCAGGGCGAATATTACCTGACCGACGTCATCGCCATGGCAGTGAAAGAAAATGTAGGCGTCAAGGTGGCTCATCCGCTCACCGGCTTTGAAGTGCAGGGCGTGAACAATCGCGTCCAGCTGGCTGAGCTGGAACGTTGGTACCAAGCGGAGGAGGCCCGCCGGCTCATGACCGAAGGCGCCACCTTGGCCGACCCCGCGCGAATCGATGTGCGCGGCAGGCTTACTGTCGGCCAGGACGCCACCATCGACGTCAATGTGGTGTTCGAGGGTGAAGTGACCGTTGAGTCCAATGTCGCTATCGGCCCCCACTGCTTCATCCGCAATGCCGTCCTGCGCGAAGGTGCGCAGATCGAAGCCCACTCCGTGATTGACGGCGCCGATGTCGGACCCGGCGCCCAGGTCGGCCCCTTTGCTCGCCTACGTCCCGGCACCGAGCTGGCAAAAGGCGCCAAAGTGGGTAACTTCGTCGAAACCAAGAAGGCCATTGTTGGCGAAGGCAGCAAGATCAATCATCTCAGTTATGTCGGCGATGCCTTGCTGGGCCGTAATGTGAATGTGGGTGCAGGCACCATCACCTGCAACTATGATGGGGTGAACAAACACCAGACCCGTCTGGGCGACGACGTCTTTGTCGGTTCCAATACCGCATTGGTCGCACCGGTGACGGTGGCCGAAGGCGCAACTATCGGCGCCGGCTCCACCATCACTCGAGACGTCGAAGCCGACGAGCTGGCTGTTGCTCGCGGTCGCCAGCGCAACATTCAGGATTGGGCGCGTCCGCAAAAGAAATAGTCGATGGATTCGCCGTTAAGCCGGCTCGATAACCGAGGTTTAGGACAAAGGTATGTGTGGAATTGTAGGTGCAGTATCGGAAAGGGATGTCCCGGCCATTTTGCTGGAGGGGCTGCGGCGGCTTGAATACCGGGGTTACGACTCTGCGGGTATGGCAGTGTTGGACCCAACGGGCGCGTTAGTACGGGAGCGGGAAGTGGGCAAGGTCAGCGCTTTGGCCGACGTCCTGAAAACCTCGCCGAATCGCGGACTCGTGGGCATCGCCCATACCCGTTGGGCGACCCACGGGGAGCCTTCCCGGCAGAATGCCCATCCGCACATGTCCGGCGAGCGGCTGGCGATCGTCCATAACGGTATTATTGAGAATTATCAGCCGCTGCGGGAACGCCTGAAGGGCGAGGGCTTCAATTTCACCTCCCAGACCGACACCGAAGTGGTGGCCCATCTGATCGAATCGCATTTCCGCAAGGCCGGCGATTTGCTCGAGGCGGTGAAGGCGTCTATCGCCGAACTGCGCGGCGCTTTCGCCCTGGCCGTGCTCCATGCGGACGATCCTGAGCGAATCATCGTCAGCCGGGAAGGGAGCCCGCTGGTTGTGGGTGTGGGTATCGGCGAGAATTTTGCCGCTTCCGACCCGTTGGCTTTGCTCCCGGTAACGGATCGCTTCATCTACCTGGAAGAAGGCGATGTGGCGGAAATCCGCAAAGACAACGTACGTCTTTGGGATCGCGACGGCCAAGCGGTTGAGCGCCCAACGCACCGCTACGAACACGGCCATGACGCCGCCGATAAAGGCGAGTACCGTCACTTTATGCTCAAGGAAATCTACGAGCAGCCCAAGGTGATTCAGGCCACCATGGAGGGCCGCCTGACCGACAGTAAGGTGCTGGAACAGGCATTGGGCACCGACGCCGAGAATCTATTGGCGGATATCCGTCACGTCCAGATCGTTGCCTGCGGCACCAGTTACCATGCCGGTATGGTGGCGCGTTACTGGATCGAAGAACTGGCCGGCGTGCCCTGTTCAGTGGAAGTAGCCTCGGAATTCCGTTACCGCAGCCACGTGATACAGCCCGATACCCTCTTTCTAACCATCTCCCAGTCCGGTGAGACCGCCGATACCCTGGCCGCACTTCGCCAGGCCAAACAGGCCGGTTTCCGGGCAGCTCTGGCGGTATGCAACGTGCCGGGCAGTTCGCTGGTCCGCGAATCCGACTTAGTGGTCATGACTCAGGCCGGTCCGGAAATCGGCGTTGCGTCCACCAAGGCGTTCACGACCCAGCTTACCGCTTTGCTGATCTTTACCCTGGCACTCGCCCGTCGTAATGGCCTGGGGAATGAGAAAGAAGCTGAAATTGTCCAGGCGCTGCGTCAGTTGCCGAAACAGGTTGAACAAGTCCTCGCGCTGGACGGCAAGATTGCCGATCTGAGCCGCGCCTTCATCGACAAACACCACAGCCTGTTCCTGGGCCGGGGCGCCATGTTCCCGGTCGCCCTGGAAGGGGCCCTCAAGCTTAAGGAAATTTCCTATATCCACGCGGAAGCCTACCCCGCCGGCGAACTCAAGCATGGTCCGCTGGCCCTGGTGGACAGCGAAATGCCGGTCGTCACCGTGGCGCCCAATAACATGATGATGGAAAAGCTCATGTCCAACCTGGAAGAGGTTCGTGCCCGGGGCGGTGAGCTGTTCGTGTTCGCCGACGGTGAAGCGGGTCTGGCAGAGGACGATGGCGTCCATGTGATGTCGATCCCGGCAGTTCACCCGATTACCGCGCCGATTGTGTATACGGTGCCGTTGCAGTTGCTGTCCTACCATGTGGCTGTACTGAAAGGCACCGATGTGGACCAGCCGCGCAACTTGGCCAAGAGTGTGACGGTCGAATAAAAGATATCCGGTCCGGGGCCTCCGGCCCCGTAGCCTAGCGTCAGCCTATGGCAACCGACGCCTGTTTTGCGCGGTATGTTTTTTACCAACGGCATATCTGCTATCTTTCCGCTACGGATCAAAATAAACACCATTATTCGACGTGATAGCGGGAGAGACTGATCCACACTGCGGTGTGGTCGGCGCCGAAGGAGCAACTGCCCCGGAAACTCTCAGGCAAAAGGACCGCTATCACGGGACACTTTCCGAAGAGCTGCCGACATCTGCGTCAGTTGGCACACCGAAGGAGCAAGCGGTCGCTGGACTTGTGTAGCGGCGCGTGAATCTCTCAGGTTCAGTGACGGAAGGGGTGCTTTCTGCAGTTGTGTAGAAAGCTGACCCCGACGCGCCTGGAGATGATCATGAAACGTATTGCTGTTATTGGCGGCGGTATTACCGGTATTACGACCGCCTACACCTTGGCCAAGCGTGGCCTCGACGTCACTGTCTTCGAAAAACACCGCTACGCGGCGATGGAAACGTCTTTCGCCAATGGCGGGCAGTTGTCGGCCTCCAACGCCGAAGTCTGGAACAACTGGAAAACCATCGTTAAGGGCCTGCGCTGGATGATGCGCAACGATGCGCCTTTGCTGGTCAACCCTAAGCCCTCCTGGCATAAGCTGAGCTGGTTCGCCGAGTTCATCGCCGCCATACCCCAGTACGAAACCAATACCACCGAAACGGCGCGCTTGGCGATCGCCGCCCGAGACCACCTATTTGAGTGGGCCAAGAACGAGGGCATCGATTTCGATCTGGAGCGTCGCGGTATTCTGCATATCTACCGCAAAAAGGCCGGCTTCGATCACGCCGCGAACGTCACCAAGCTGCTGGCAGCCGGGGGCCTTGAGCGCCGTGCGGTAACGCCGGAAGAGATGCGTGCCATCGAACCGACACTGGCGGGTACCTATTACGGCGGCTTCTTCACGGAGAGCGATTCCACGGGCGATATCCACAAATTTACGCAGGGCCTGGCTGCGGCTACCGAGCGGCTGGGCGTGGAAACTCGTTACGGCCACGCGGTCACTGATTTGGGCGCCGACCAGAGCCGCGCCTGGGTCACGTCAAGCGACGGCGAGGATGAACAGCGCCATGAGTTCGATGGCCTGGTCGTCTGTGCGGGCGTGGGAAGCCGTGCCCTGGCCGCCAAGCTCGGCGACCGGGTGAATATTTATCCGGTTAAGGGCTACTCGATCACCGTCCACCTGGACGAGCCGCAGTCCCAAGAGTCCGCGCCCACCGTCAGCCTGCTGGACGATGAAACCAAGATCGTCACCAGTCGATTGGGCGACGACCGTTTCCGGGTGGCGGGTACGGCCGAATTCAGCGGCTACAACCGGGATATCCGAGCAAACCGGGTTCAGCCGCTAGTGACCTGGGTCGAGCAATGTTTCCCAGGCGTGAGCACGCGCCGGGTCGTACCCTGGGCGGGGCTGCGGCCGATGCTGCCGAACATGATGCCACGGGTCGGGCCGGGTCGGCTGCCAACCGTGTTCTATAACACCGGTCATGGTCACCTGGGTTGGACGCTCTCCGCCATCACTGCAGAAATGCTGGCCGATGCGGTAGAAAATCCCTCGACGGCTCAGACCATCAGCACTGCGCGCTAGCATGGCACACTAGGTCCTCCCCAGAGGTGGGCCTAGTGCTGCGCTCCGCTTGTTCGTGGGCTTGGTTTTTCTGACGTTGTCGCCCTGCACTTGAAGCCTCAACTTGCGCCATGCCTGACACAGCGATGTGGGCGATCCCGCCATTTGGGTCACTTGCTCGCTCATGCTTTCTCTCCCCTCTTCAGTTCATGCCGACTGCCTAGTGCTCTAGCCTCAAGATAGGTCGAAGTTGGATAAAAATACAAATGAAAATTATTATCATTTGAAGCGAATCAAGATGTTTCGCCTATTCAACCCGGACAAGGCGACGCTCTGTTAAATCCGGTCAGTCGCAGACTCGCTTTCGAGAAGGCGCGGCTGCGCAGCAGACCATGGATGGCATTTACATGGCGGCAGTAACAAAGCTGCCGGCGTTTTGCTATTATTCCGCCGGTTTTTGTTGAGCCGGGCAATGTGCCTGGTTTGACTCAGGGACGCCCCATGCCGTGCTCGCGCTTTATATAGCGGCCCTAATCCGGCTCAAGTTCCCTTCCTTTCGATCTCAAACAACAATTGACTCGTTCCAACAACTAAAAACGACGGCGGATACCATGCCAACCACTGTATTTGGCGGCTTTACCGCGAATTTTCTCGGCAATGCGCCGACCTGGTACAAGCAGGCGATTCTACTTTTCCTTGCCATCAATCCTCTGGTGCTATGGGCACTTGGCCCTGGCGTCGCGGGTTGGCTACTGGTCGGCGAGTTCATCTTCACGCTGGCGATGGCGTTGAAATGCTACCCACTCCAGCCCGGCGGGTTGCTGGCGATCGAGGCCCTGCTCATCGGCATGACGTCGGCGGATGCGGTTTATCTGGAGGTCCTGCACAACCTGCCGGTGATCATGCTGCTGATGTTCATGGTGGCGGGCATCTACTTCATGAAGGACCTGCTACTGGTCACGTTTACCCAGATTCTGGTGGGTGTACGGTCCAAGTCCAAGCTGTCGCTACTGTTCTCCCTCGCGGCTGCGTTTCTTTCGGCGTTTCTCGATGCTTTGACGGTCACCGCGGTCATTATCAGCGTTGCGGTCGGTTTCTATTCGGTCTACCACAAGGTGGCTTCGGGCAAGGGCTACCATCACGACGACCACAACGCCAATTCGGATGAAAGTGTCATCGAATTACACCGGGAGGATCTGGAGGATTTCCGCGCGTTTCTTCGCAGCCTGCTGATGCACGGTGCTGTCGGCACCGCCCTGGGTGGTGTTGCCACTATGGTGGGCGAGCCTCAGAACTTGCTGATTGCCAAGGAAGTGGGCTGGGATTTTGCCACTTTCTTCCAGCGCACGGCGCCGGTGAGCCTGCCGGTATTGGTCGCCGGCCTGTTCACCTGTTTGGTGCTGGAGAAACTGCGCTGGTTCGGTTACGGGGCTCGCCTGCCCAAACCGGTGCGTCAGGTGCTGGAAGAATTCGCCGCCAACGAGCGCGCTCGCCGTACCGCTTCTGATCGCGCTGCTCTCTGGATCCAGGGATTGGCCGCGATTGTCCTGGTGGTCGGTTTGGCGTTCCATCTGGCCGAAGTGGGCTTGATCGGCCTGCTGGTCATCATCCTGATCACGTCCTTTACCGGCATTACCGATGAGCACCAAATCGGCAAGGCATTCCAGGAAGCGCTGCCGTTCACCTCGCTACTGATCGTGTTTTTCGCCATCGTCGCGGTGATCCACGAGCAGCACTTGTTCACGCCGGTCATCAACTATGTGCTGAGTCTGCCTGAGTCCCAGCAGCCGGGCATGTTTTTTGTGGCCAACGGCCTGCTGTCGATGATCAGCGATAATGTTTTCGTGGCTACGGTCTACATCAGCGAAATCAAACAGGCGCTGGAGTCGGGTGCCATCTCCCAGGCTCACTTCGAGAAGCTGGCGGTGGCGATCAACACCGGCACCAACCTGCCCAGCGTGGCCACGCCGAACGGCCAGGCGGCGTTTCTATTTTTGCTGACCTCGGCCATCGCGCCGTTGGTTAGGCTGTCCTACGGCCGAATGGTGGTGATGGCGTTCCCGTATACCCTGGTTATGGGAACCGTCGGCCTATTATGTGTGGTCAACTTCATCTGAATGGCTGCGTGACGCCGGCTATCGGTTCAAGGCACACTGGGAACGAAAGATGGCGGGGCGCGGCGAGCGCCGAAACAGAGTGCTGAAACAGAGCGCCGAAATAGGAGGGAACGATGTCCAATGTTGTCGCATGTATCGATGGTTCACGATCGACCATGGCCGTCTGTGACTATGCTGCCTGGGCCACCCTCCGGCTCACGGCGCCGCTGATGCTGTTCCACGTGTTGGACCAGCAGCGCTACCCCACCGAACCGGACCTGGCGGGCAGCATCGGTCTCGGCAGCCGCGAGCATCTACTGGAAGAGCTGGCGGAGCTGGATCAGAAACGCAGCCGCCTTGCACTCGATCAAGGACGGCACATGCTGGAGGCGGCCCAGGCGAGGGTGCGGGAGGATGGCGTGGAGGCGGTCCAGCAGCGTCAGCGCCACGGCGATTTGGCGGAAAGCCTGCTGGATATAGAAAATAAAATCCGCCTATTGGTGATGGGATTGCACGGCGAGAGCAGCAGCGACCGCGACGACCATATCGGTAGCCAGCTTGAAACCGTTATTCGCACCCTGCACCATCCCATCCTTTTGGTGCCGGACGAGTTCAGTCCGCCGCGCAGTGCCATGCTGGCGTTTGATGGCAGCGAAACCGTCCAGCGGGGCGTGGACCTGCTGTCCAATAGTCCGATCTTTCGCGATTTCCCGCTCCACTTGGTCATGGTAGGCACCGAATCCGAGACCGCCCGGGCTCAGCTCAAAGCCGCAGAGCAAAAGCTCACGGCGGCCGGCTGCGAGGTTCACCTGAGCATCCGCGCCGGAGACGTGGAAAAAACGCTGCATGCCTACCAGGAAGAGCACGCCATCGATCTACTGGTGATGGGCGCCTATGGCCATTCCCGCATCCGTCAGTTTTTGGTGGGAAGCACCACCACCAACATGCTCAAGACCAGCCGCAGCCCGCTGATCATTTTGCGTTAGCTATTCAGACACAGGGGCTTAGGCCAAACGTCAACGGGCTCTAGGGTCCTACTCTAGGACCCCAGTCTTCACTACCCGCTGGCTCTCAACCAGCTATTCAAGGTCCGCGCCGTTCCACTGACGGTGCGATAGCTCACAGTCGAAATGCCGTGATGCAGTTGCCGCACCCGCTGACTGACCGGGCGGGTGACGGGAATCCGGGCCAGAATGTTGAAGGTCTCGTCTGCAATCGATAGATGCACGGCTTCAAGCCGGGTCGCGGTAACGTCCACACCGGCGGTGGTCAGATCGATTACGCCCAGCCACCAGTCCCGGCGCGATACGGGGGGTGTTGTCTTCATTGCAGCCATTCCTCCAATTGCGCCAGCACCCTTGGGTGGTGGGCGAGACGAATATGATGGATGCCCGGAAAGGTCGCCGTGCCATCCAGACACCAGTCGTCCTGGCCCTGGCCGCAGGCGCTACCTTCATGCACCAAAGCGTCGCCGATCAGGGCGTTGACCGGATGATTGCGCTGGCGGCCGAGCAGGCCCGATACGGCGAAGTGTCGCACACCTGCCATCAAGGGCGCAGTTTCGTTGTCTCCCTCGGTCACCACACCCTGATTGAGATTGCGAATGCCGACGCTGCGCAGATTAATCAAATCCGCCACAGCCTTTAGATAATCCCGTGGGAGCTGCTGCATCAGGTCCGTGGTTCCGTGGGCCAGACGCGCCAGCCACGAGCCGTCGTGGGGCGATCCCAAATAAATACAGCTATCCAGGCGCTCGGTCCAACCGCACGCGTTCTCCGCGCCGTAATGACAGGCGCTGCGAATCAGCAGTCCGCCCATGCTATGGCCCACCAGTACCAGATTTTCCACGGGCACGGGCCAGGCACCGACCAGTTGTTCGAGCATCTCGGAGAGGTCGCGGCCGTTCTGGTAGATTGCACGTCCAGAGTTGTAGCGCAGGGTTAAAGCCGTGGCACCGAGGGGCTCGCTTAGCGCGGTGGCGTAGTTGTAGCCGGGTTGGCCAGGGAAATCCCAGATCGTTTCCAGCTCGGTCAAGCCATGGATAAGGATGATCAGCGTACGCCTATGCTCCGCGCCCGCCTCCGTGGCCAACGTATCCAGCGAGAGCGCCCGATCATGATTAAAGAGCTGCATGGGGACGGCCAAAGGGTTGGCCCGGGCTTCCAGCCAGTCGCCGAGAAAGCCACTGAGGAGGGCCGAGGCCTGGTTTTGCCAATGGCTAAGTGATGTGGGCGGCATAATGTCCTACCATGCTGACTGCTGGCTGATTAGTGTACAGCTTAAGCGTCGTGATGACCTGCACCATTGGCCCTTCAGTCCGCCTTCGGTGACAGACAGACCAATCGGGATGCTGGCATCGGTAACGCAATCATTCGTGGGGCATCCAGCTTATCTGTTAAGGGGCACTCGTTAATTATTCGTTGGCTGAACGTGAAGCCCTTGCGATAATCGTCTCATCGGTAAATGGATACGGATGAATGGATTCGGACAGGGCTCGATTCAGAGCCGGGAGTATTTGAGTGGCAAAGGATTGTGGCAGTTTTATGCAGCGGGCGCTGTTCCGTTGTAAAGGCCTTCTGGTGGTGTTGATCTGCCTTTATTCCGCGACCGCCTGGTCCCAGCGGCCCACATTGCGCATTGGCTACGTGGAATTTCCTCCCTACGAATTTCAGGACGCGCAAGGCAACGCTGCCGGAAGTTTTATCGAGCTAACCCGCAGGGTTGCCGCGGAGGCAGGCTACCGGACCGAATTCATCTATTTGCCGCCCAGCCGGCTCTATCTTTATCTGCGCGAAGGCCGCATCGACGTTTGGCCCGGCCTCACTTACATTCCAACGCTCCAGGACCATGTACTTGTCAGCGAATCCATACCGTTGCGGATCGAGCTAAGCGCCTGGCATCTTAAAGGTACCCCGCCTGTCAGGCAGTTCGATGACCTGCGCAACCGTCCTCTGATTTTGGTTTCCGGATACACGTACGGCGGTCTGGCGAGCTATCTGAACCAGCAATCGGGTACCCGCCTGAGCTATTCCGCAACCCATGAGTCCGCCGTCGATATGTTGCGCTTGGCGCGCGGCGATTATTTGATCGACTACCGCGAACCCATAGAGGCGCTTGGCCGGACGGAGCCGATGGCTGACCTCCGCCAGTCCTTCCTTCTTGAAACTGTAGCAACCTGGCTCTTTTCCCTGAAAGACGAGCACGCGCGACAATTTCAGGCCGACTTCGATGCCGCCTACCAGCGATTGCAGGCACGCGATGAGCTGCCGTTCGAGCCAGAGCCAGCGATGAATGCCAGGCTGCCGGGGTTCCCCGATTTGCCGGTCAGGGATACCGCTGACGTAAGAGCCGTGGGTTCCGGAGTCAAGGGACTGGGCGAGTAGACCTATGCGCTCAGGATGCGTCCCCGGCGGCCTTCTGGGACGGCTCTATTCGGATCAGTTCTATATCGCCGTACCAGGCCGTTGCCGACTCGCCGGTGTTATCGGAATCCGTCATGATGCCGATCCCGATAATCGTTGGCGGCGGTTCGCCGAAGGCCGTGCGATAGTCAGAGACGATATCCCGTTCAACCGTAACCCATTCTCCAGCTTTCTCGCCGCCACTGGTGACGGCGATCATACGGGTTTCGTCGGTATAGGGGTTGGGCACCATGGCGCCCAACGGCAGACGATTGGCCCAGATGTAATTCAGGGCATTGCCCGGTAGCTCGTTGCCGTAAAAAACCTCCACCGCCTTGCGTTTGGCCCTTTCCAGCAGACCCGCCTTTTCCGGCTGGAAGGCGAAGGCCACGTATATACGGGCAGGGTAATCGTCACCGTTCTTTTGCCGGGCATCGCCGTTTTCATAGACGCTGCTGACTTTCCAGCGCCAGCGCAGGAGCATTTTCTCGCCGGGCTCGATGGATATCCGGGCAATACGGCCTGATGCGCTGTTATCGGTATCGGCCTGGACGACTTGCGTCTCGTCCTCGGTAATCAGGGTATAGCGGGTGTGGCGGTCGACCCGGGGAAAATCCAGCGCCGACCAGCCATCGTCGAGGCCGGACATGGTCGAGAAGGGCTTGACGATATCAGCGTTGATCGGTGTGGTGGCAAAGCCGACCAGCACGGCCAAAAAAAAGGAACAGGGCTTAATGCCCATGAGATATAGCTCCGTAACAGGAATGTCCGCCTATTTTCAGTCTTTCCTTGGCGTTCGTCCAATCAGTAACGCTAGCCGCCATTAGCTCTTTCCCGCAACCGGGCCAACTTGAAGGCAAGGGACTTCTTCACGGTCGGCCATTCATGCTCGATGATCGAAAACACGACAGTGTCGCGATAGGCGCCATCCGGCTCGATCCGGTGATTGCGCAGTACGCCGTCCTGCTTGGCCCCGAGTCGGGCAATGGCGCGGCGGGAGGCCTCGTTATGCCAATGAGTGCGGAATTCCACAGCGACGGTTCGGAGGGTTTCGAAGGCGTGCGTGAGTAGCAGTTGCTTGCATTCGGTATTCACCGTGGTGCGCTGGAAACGCTGGGCATACCAGGTGTAGCCGATCTCCAGCCGGCGGTGCTCGGGTTCGGCATGGCAGTAGCGGGTGGAGCCGATGATGCGCCCTGTCCGGTTCTCAAAAACCACGAAAGGCAGGGCAACGCCTCTGACCTTGTCGGCCAATGCACTTTCGATATAGCTGTCAACGGTCTCCGCTGAAGGCGCGCCGGTAAACCAGAGTTCCCAGAGCCGTCCATCGGAGGAGGCTTCGACCAGGGCGTCCCGGTGATCGGAGGAAAGGGGCACCAAACTAACGGTGTCGCCCGTCAGCTTTACTTCCTCGAGCCACGTTTTCATGCTTCCATGTCCTTGTCGTTGAGGTCGTGTCCCACGATAGCGTGCGGGTTTATACCCCATTAAGTGTCGCCCGGCTTTGCCGTCGTCCTCAAGCAATGCTGGCGAGTTTCTGCTGACTGGAGTGTCGGGTGCAGCTCTACCTGCTCTTTCTATTAATGGCGACAGCGACGGTGCTTAGCCCCGGTCCCGGTGTCGTGATGACCTTATCCAACGCCCTGCGTTCGGGCCGGCGCGGTACGTTGGGCGGTATCCTCGGGGTTGCCTGTGGCGCTCTGGTGGTGGCCGTTATATCCGCCACCAGCCTGGGCGTACTGCTCGCGACGTCCGCGAAAGCCTTTACCGTACTCAAGTTTGTGGGCGCCGCTTATCTGGTCTACCTGGGGATCAGACTCTGGCGTGCGCCGTCGTTAAACCTTTCAGTCGCGACGGATACCGCGGCGGACCGCTTTCGCAACCGCTTTGCCGAAGGCATCGCCATTCAGCTTACCAATCCCAAGGTGGTGCTGTTCTTTCTCTCGATTTTTCCCCAGTTCATCGATTCAACGGCGGATTACGGCGTGCAGTTCGCGGCGCTGTCGCTGACTTATGCCGGCATCGTCGTTGCCGTCCATCTCGTGTACGCCCTGTTCGCCAAACGTGCCCGGCGTTGGTTGGTGTCGGAGCGGGGTGGCCGGATCATGAACCGCACGGCCGGGACGACCTTCCTATTCTTTGGTGGTGTGCTGGCGACAGCCCAGCGCTAATCCCGTTTTAATAACTGGAGCGATTCGGGACATAGCGGTTATCCACAGCGAACAATGATCGTTTTACCGGCGTGTGTCTGTTATTCTGCATTCCGTTCCTACCTCGAAGGATGCCGCTTTTCACGCGGCGACCCCACTTCATACGACCTTTCAGAGGGCGGCGCCGCCAAATTTTTCGCGCGCCTGCAGTCGTTTTTTTCATGATATCCGCAGCGTATTCGACGTGCTGGACGGGTATCACAAGAGAGTTTATCTATGAGTTTTGAGTCTCTCGGCCTGTCCGAATCGCTCGTCCGTGCCACTAAAGAAAGAGGTTACGAGACCCCGTCGCCGATCCAGGCCCAGGCTATTCCCGCCGTATTGTCCGGCAAGGACGTTATGGCGGCTGCCCAGACCGGTACCGGCAAGACAGCTGGCTTCACGTTACCCCTATTACAGCGGCTGTCAGAACTGCCGCGCCGCGGCAAGGGCGTACGGGCACTGATCCTTGCGCCCACCCGTGAATTGGCCGCCCAAGTGGGTGAAAGTGTGGCCCTGTATGGCCGCCACCAGTCAGTCCGTTCCGCCGTCGTCTTCGGCGGCGTAAAAATCAACCCGCAGATCCGCACCCTGCGTCAGGGCGTGGACGTACTGGTCGCCACCCCGGGCCGATTGCTGGATCTGCACCAGCAGGGCATGGTCAACTTCGACGGCCTGGATATGCTGGTGCTGGACGAAGCGGATCGCATGCTGGATATGGGCTTCATTCGCGATATCCGCAAGATCCTGGCCCTGTTGCCGAAGCAACGCCAGAATCTGATGTTCTCGGCCACCTTCTCGCCGGATATCCGTAAGCTGGCGGAAGGCCTGCTGGATAGCCCGGTGCTGGTGGAAGTCGCGCCGCGCAACACCACGGTTGAAGCCATCAAGCAGACCATCCACCCGGTGGACCAAAACCGCAAGTCGGCGCTGCTGAGCCAACTGGTTTCAGACAACGACTGGCAGCAGGTGCTGGTATTTACCCGCACCAAGCACGGTGCCAATCGCCTGAGCCAAAAGCTGGAAAAAGACGGCATCACCGCTGCCGCGATCCATGGCAATAAATCCCAGAATGCCCGTACCCGGGCGCTGGCCGACTTCAAAGGCGGCGAGATCCGCGTGCTGGTAGCCACCGATATCGCGGCCCGCGGCCTGGATATCAAACAGTTGCCGCAGGTGGTGAATTTCGAACTGCCCAACGTACCGGAAGATTACGTGCACCGTATCGGCCGCACCGGACGGGCGGGCGAAAGCGGCCATGCGGTATCCCTGGTCAGCGCTGATGAAGGCAAGCTGCTGGTGGGGATCGAAAAACTGATCAAGAAGGAGCTGCCGCGGGAAGTCATCACCGGCTACGAGCCGAGTGTGGCGATTACCGCCAAGGCCAAGCCGGATCAAAACCGGGGCCGGGGTAACGGTGGCCGGAACGGCAACAATGGCCGCCAAGGCCGGCCGGGTGGTAACGCCCAGGGCCGTGGACGCAGTCAGGACGCACGTTCATCGGGCAATCGCCAAGGTGGACAGGCGCGTCGGCAGGACTGAGCGTCTGCCGCACCAGTAGCAAGAAAGCCGGGCATCGTCCCGGCTTTCTTCGTTTAAACGCCTGCCTTCAATAAGCTTCAGGCAGACGGTCTGCGTCCTCGAGACTAAAGCACCAACATCCCGCGCACGTCTGAGAAATGCTTCACTAGCCAACTCTAGCCAACTTTGGTTTTCGACGGAGCCTTGCCCTCAAGATGCGGCATGAAGACATCGCGGATGGTCAGCGGCTTGCCGCCGGCACTCTGTACCGTCATTGGCTGGATGGGCTGGCCGGTTTCGCGATCGCGCAGGTCCAGCGGTGCCTGGTCCGGAGACGGATTCCATTTATCCCCCCACTGGCGCAGGGCGATTACCACCGGGAACAGATCCCGGCCTTTTTCCGTCAAGCGATATTCATGGCGGGAACCGTGCTCGCCCACGTCCTCTTTGCGCAACACCTCATTGTCCACCAATCGCGCCAAGCGATCGCAGAGGATATTGCGGGCAATCCCCAGCTCCTGCTGGAAATCGACGAAACGGCGGGTGCCGTACATCGCCTGCAGTACGATCAGCAGCGACCACCAGTCCCCGACCTCGTTCAGGGCCCGGGCGACGGAACATGTGGAATCGTCAAAACGTTTTCTAGCCATGGTTCGAGTCTATCGAATAGGGTTGCATTTTAAAACCAGATTAAATAGAGTTTCATTATGAAACCAAATTTAGCCGGTGATCTGCCGACTGTCGATCTTTCCTGGAGACCTGTTCCATGTCCATGAATCTGGGCCCGCTTTTTGAACCGTTTGAGATCAACGACCTCACCCTGCGTAACCGCGTCGCCATGGCGCCGATGACCCGCAACTTCTCACCAGGCAACGTACCGGGTGAGAAGGTGGTCGACTACTACCGTCGCCGCGCGGAAGGGGGTGTGGGGCTGCTGATCACCGAGGGCACCACGGTCAACCACCCGGCAGCGAATGGATATGAAAACGTCCCGTTCTTCCACGGCACCGAAGCCCTGGCGGGCTGGAAGACTGTGGTCGATGCGGTACATGCCGCCGGCGGCGCTATTTTCCCGCAACTTTGGCATGTCGGCGCAGTACGCCGTGAAGGCATGGAGCCGGACCCCAAGGTACCTGGCTACAGCCCGTCCGGTTTGTACGCGCCGGACAAACCCAACGGCAAGGCCATGACCAAGGAAGACATCGCCGATGTGGTCAATGCGTTTGCGGACGCCGCCCAGGACGCCAAGGCGCTGGGCTTTGACGGCGTCGAGATTCACGGCGCCCACGGCTACATCATCGATCAGTTCTTCTGGGAAGGCACCAACCAGCGTGATGACGAATACGGCGGCAGCATGGCCAACCGTCAGCGTTTCGCCATCGAGATTATCGAAGCCGTGCGCCACCGTGTGGGCCCGGATTTCCCCATCATGCTGCGGTTTTCCCAATGGAAGATGCAGGACTACGACGCCAAGCTGGCCAAGACGCCGGAAGAGCTTGAGCAGTTCCTCAAGCCGCTGGTCGAGGCGGGTGTCGACATCTTCCATGCCTCTACCCGCCGCTTCTGGGAGCCGGAATTCGAAGGCTCCGACCTCAACCTGGCCGGCTGGACCCAGAAGCTTTCAGGCAAGCCCACCATGTCCGTCGGCAGCGTCGGCCTCACCGAAGACTTCATCAGCGGCACCTTCGCCAGCAAGAAAGAAGCGGTGGAGCAGTCCGGCATCGACGAACTGGTCGAGCGGATGAACAACAACGAGTTCGAGCTGATCGCCGTCGGCCGCGCGTTACTGCAGGACCCGGAGTGGCTGGTGAAGGTGAAAGAAGGCCGTATCGGTGAAGTGGAGCCGTTTGCCAAGAAGTCGTTGGCGAAGCTTTTTTAATAGCCGAACCCGATTCTATGCGGGGCTCTTATTAGGGGGCCCCCGAACACACGCATGTCGTGTGCTAAGGTGCCGTTCGCAAAGCCTAGGGTGGCTCCGTGATGTTGTTTGTGCGGTTCCCGCAAGCAACCCACTTCCAACCAGAGGCAGCAAACTCCACTACGAGTTCAAACACGTTGCCGCATTTCTCTTTGAAGACCATACGGTCATAGAACACTGAATTCAGCGCGATATTTCGTAGATATGCTGGTCGCGATGCAGCAGCGACTGTTCGATGTCGTCTTCCGAAATAAGCTAGCCATCGGCCTGCCGACTCCATGGACCGGGTGGGTGCCAGATTTGCTCGGGGGCGCCAGCGGCGTGATTCGCCATCACGGGTGCAAGAAATTCAGTCACTGCCGCCACTACCTGCGCGAACGCCTCCGGCACATGAGGCTGGCCAAGGCGTTTCCGGAACGCCTGCCATTGTGACTGCTTACTGTCCACAAACGCGTCAGAAAAAGGACTGCTTTCTGGAACCTTCGTGTTTCTCCGCTCAAACGTTCTTACTACAGCGCCGGAAAGATTCGCCAAGGCAAAGTCATGTTGGCGCGAAAGCAGCCAGATATCGTAGAAATCCTTCATGCGGCTGTTCAGCTCGCCCAATTTGACCATCGCCTGGAACTTCTCTGCGATGGACGATTCCGGGGTATAGCACTGGATTCGGGCGGTGGGGAAATCCAGCAAGGCCGGGAACTCATGCCAGGACGGAAACGGAAAGATTGGATCGCCGAAACCGATATCGAGCTGCATAGGGATTTTGGCGTTCTCGAGAAGACCGGTAAAGGTGACCCTCACGCCCTGATAATCCGCGTCTTCAGTAATGGCTTCTGCTTTCAGGGTACTCGAATCGAAACGCAGGCCATCATCAACCACCTCTGTGGCAACCACATCACGAACCTGACCGAGAATAGCTCCAGGCTCGTTGCTGGTCTGGCCCAGCATATCAATGTCGCGAGTCGGGCGGCTGGTCGGCCCCTGCATGGCCCATAGCATCAAAGCGCCCTTGAGTGTGAAGCACGTGTTGTGGGGCGATTGGCTCAATCGATAAAGAAATCGCTCCATCGCGTAGTATTGCAACAGCTCCTGGAACGGACGTTTCTCTTCCCGGGATTTATTCAGCAGTTTCTGACGCACGGACGCGGTGATGTTTCTAGCCACAGTGAACTCCTTTCACTTCTTTATTCTATTCATAGCTTGGCTTCCACATAGGGGGCCATCACTTTGGCAACCCGGCAGATTCTGGCGCATTCCATCAGCTTGCCTGGCAGAAAGGGTCTGCGGGTCCGGTAAAGCTCCAGGGCCTCCAGCACTACGTCCATGCCAATGCGGTTACGGAACTTGAAGCAATCCGCCAGAGTTTTCTCCGGGCTATAGACCTGCAGCGTGTTGCCATCTACCTCGACTTGCTCGATACCTTTATTGAAGGCTTGCCCGGAGAACCGGTAACCGGTTATCGGGGGATAGTCCAGAACCGGCAGGCGAGCATCGCGCTCGACCGCCAAGTGCACCTGGTGGGGAATCTGCGTGGTGATGCCGTGCCAGTCCAGGGCAGAAATCAGACAGAGCACGGCATGGGGGAAACGGGTGACGGCCGCCACCAGATCGGGATTCTCAATCGGTGGGAGATCCGACAGCCGATACAGGCCACGACTGACTTGCTCGATCAGCCCTTCATCTCGGAGTTGATAGAACTGGTACCGGCTGATGCCCTGTGCCAGTGCCTCGCTCATACGGAGCTGGCCACCGTGCTGGCGGAAAAGGGCTTGGAGTTGCGCCCGGAACGATGGGGAGGCGCCGGAATCAGACAAGTTGTCACCACTTATTAATATATGGAGACAGTTTGTCTGATTGTCGTTAAGGGTTCAACCAGCGGCTTCCTTGGAACTTTCAGCTCCTTCGTTTTGCATGGAGGGCGGAAACTGGATGACCAGGTTTCTCATTTCAAGCCTCCACCCGCCGCTTCTGGGAGTCGGAATTTGAAGGCTCCAACCTCAACCTGGCCGACTGGACCCAGAATGCGTCCGACAACGCCAGCCTCAAGCTGGATTGGGAATCCAGCATTCAACATTGCGAAGCGTCCAGCTTTGCAGGCTTCGAGGACTGGCGTCTGCCCAATATCAACGAACTCCTATACGTGCTCCCCAACGATGTGTTCGAGCACCAGACCGAACTGGTCTTCCCCGACGGCGAGTACTGGACGCCGGATGCCAGTTTCCGCAAGCCTTACTGGAGTTCCACGACCAACTTCCAGAACGACGATCAGGCGTGGGCAATCGAGAGCGCCAGCTTTAATAGCGAGCAATTCAACAAGACGGATGCCTACCATGTGCGCTGTGTACGCGACGCCGCGTCCTCTGCCCGCATGCCGTACCGCTTTGACTCCGAAGGCAAGCACGTTGCGACCATCGATCTCGACAGTGGCAAAACTCTGGTTGGGTTTTCTTACAATGATGCCGGTAAGCTCGACGAAATTGCCGACCGTTTCGGCAACATCCTATCTATTGAGCGGAATGCGGAAGGCAAGCCCCAGCGGATTGTGGCGCCGGATGGCCAGGTAACCGAGCTGACCGTCGATGAGGAGAATAACCTCAGCGCCCTTACCTACGAAGACGGTAGCAACTACCAGTTCTTCTACCAGCCTGGCGGCCTGTTGACCGAAAAGGTTGATCCCAATGGTTACAGCTACCCCCATGAATTCAATGGAAACGGCCGTGTCTACCAGACCCAGGATCCGGAAGGCGGCCAGTGGAACTTCTTCGATAACAGGTTAGGCATTGGGCACAACGAATACGGCTACACCACGGCCGAAGGTAATCAATATCAGACGGTGCGCAAGGTCCTGGACAACGGGGACGTTCGCAAGGAGACCACTTACAAGAACGGTTCCACCCTGGTGGATATTCTGCGGGCGGATCAACTTCAGCAGACCACCTCATATGGCGGTGTAACCATAGTTGTGGACAAGGTGTTGGATTCCAAGACGTTGCAGGAAATACCCAGCGTTATCATAGTCACCCAGCCCAGCGGCCTTGCCAGCACCACAACCATGACGAAGACGTATGGCCAGAATGGTGCGGACACCACCCGCTATAACATCACCACCGATGTAAACGGTGATGTCAGCACAACAGAGGTGGACGCCTGGGCCGGCACCCTGACCCAGACTTCCGCCGAAGGCCGGGTGGTCGCCGAAGTGGTAGACCCCGACACCTTGCTCACTCAGAGCATCTCTGTGGCGGGAATGCTGGACACCTTATTTAAATACGACCAGCGTGGCCGCCTTGATGAGCAGACCGTGGGCGACCGGAGCACAACCTACAGCTACGACACCGAAGGTCGTGGTGAGGTAACGGCTATTACCGCGGCTGATGGCAAACAAACGCTTTACGAGTACGACCTGCTGGGGCGCGTCACGAAGATCACCTACCCGGATGGCCATGCCACGCTCAGTGAGTACGACGAGAACGGCAACCGAACCACGCTGGTTGTGCCAAGTCCGGCCAAGCACGACAACACGTTCAACGGCATTAACCGGGTCACCTCGGAAACCACCCCGTTGGGTGAAACTACCCAATACGAGTACGACCGTGATCGCCGCCTGACCGCGATTGAACTGCCATCCGATGAACGGCTGGAGCACACCTATACCCAGAACCGGTTGACTCGGACTGACACGCCGGAAGGGGCAATCCTCTACGACTATCATCACGGCGACCAGCTCAGCCAGGTCAGCGAAGGCAGTGAAACCCTCTCCTACACCTGGGATGGCAGCCTGCTGAAGGAAATCTGGTATCAGGGTGAGCTCAACGAAGGCATCCAGTATGAGCACGATACCAACTTCCAGGTCAGCCAGGTGTCCTATGCCGACGACAGCACCAGCCTGGCCTATGACCGGGACGGCTTGCTAACCGGTATCCACGGCTTCACCATCAGCCGCCATACCGAGCATGGCCTACCGGTAAGCCTGGACGATGGCACCCTGAACAAAACGTTTGCCTACAACGGCCACGGCGAAGTCACTGACGTCAGCACCGAGCTGAATCAGGCTGTGGCCTTCGATTACGAACTGACCTACAACAGCGTTGGCCAAATCGTCGGCAAAACGGAAACCCTGCCGGGCGGAGTGATCAACGAGTACAGCTACATGTACGATGATCTCTACCGCCTGACCGGGGTGACGAAGAACAATCAGTTGGTGGAGCGATACCAGTACGACGCCAACGGTAACCGAACCCTGGTCACCAGCACTGAACGGGGCGTGTCCGGTACAACGGCCAGCTACAACTTGGGCGACCAACTGCAAAGCCAGGGCAACACCAGTTACAGCTATGATGCCAACGGCCGTCTGAACCAGACAACCACCGGCACGGATGTCACAACTTACGACTACGACAGCCAGGGCCGTCTCAAACAGGTACAGACCCCGGCACATACCATCGAATACCGCCACAACGCCCTGGGCAACCGGGTTGCCAAGGTCAAGGATGGTGAAGTGGTGGAGCGCTACCTGTGGCAGGACAAGACCACTCTGCTGGCCATCTACGATGGGGACGGCAACCTTAGTCAGCGTTTCGAATATACGCTGGGTCATGCTCCCACAAGCTTCACCGATAACGGCGAGACCTATTACCTGTTGACCGACCAGTTGGGCAGTCCAAGGGTGATTACTGATAGTGCGGGGCAAGTGGTCAAAGCCATCGAGTACGATGCTTACGGCAATGTGATCAGTGACAGCAATCCGAATATCACGATTCCCTTTGGTTTTGCGGGGGGCTTGAAAGATAGCGATACTGGGCTGATCCGGTTCGGGTCTCGAGACTACGATGCAGAAACAGGCCGCTGGACGGCACGGGACCCGATTGGTTTTGCGGGTGGGGATACGAACCTTTACGGATACGTGGCGAACGATCCTGTTAACTTTGTCGATCCAACCGGTGAAATTGCGTGGATCGTCGGCGCAATCGTGGGTGCGGGTGCTGATTTGGCCTGGCAGATGATTGTGGAGGGTAAGTCCTGGAGTTGTGTCGACGGAGGGCAAGTAGCTGCTGCGGCGGCAATGGGCGCGGTTGGTGGCGGACTGCTTGATAAGATCGGAAAGCTTAGTAAGGTTACGGAAAAGGGGTTAGGTGGCAATCCATTCAAAGGAAAAACTCCTCAGCAAATCGATAAGATGCTCCGCGACAAAGGATTCGAACTAAAAGGGCCTGACCCTGCTACGGGAAAGGGAAGTTATATTAACCCCCGTACTGGAAGAAAGTACTACATCGACAAAGGCGGAAAATATAAAAAAGGAACAGAGCTGCCTCATGTAGATGTCCATCGACCATCAAGCTCGGCTTTGCCCAAGAAGAAGCTCCCCTTGGGCGACCGGCTAATTGAATGATAGAGGCTCTATGTTGACGTTTGAATGGGACAGTGAAGCAGAACAACTTGAGATACATGCAGATGCAAACGGATTGAATGACTTGGTCTCGCAACTCTTAAAGCTAGCCGCTCATAGTGAAATTGATCATATACATTTGATGACGGAAGATTGGGGTGGTGATGAGCTGTCCAGTGATAAACAGAATCAAGGCGCCGAATTGGTTCACCATGTCAAAGTATTCAAATGGGAAAGTGAGTAACGTCCCCTTGCGCGGATTACTTAAGCGTTTTAGAACATGGCCCGTCTTCGTTTGAGTATTTAAGGGGATTACGAATTCAACGGCATCGATAAGGTCGTTGAAGAAAGTACACCGCTCGATGAGGTCACTCAGTATGAGTACGACCGGGATCGGCGACTGACGGCCATCGAACTGCCATCCGGCCAGCGCATCGAGCATAGCTACATCGGTGATCGCCTGAGTCGCACAGACACGCCAGAGGGGGCCATTCTCTACACCTACCATCATGGCGACCAACTCAGTCAGGTCTCCGAAGGAAGCGAATCGCTGAATTACACCTGGGACGGGACCTTGCTTAAGGAAGCCCGCTACCAAGGCGAGCTCAACGAAAGCATCCTGTATGACTACAACGCCGACTTCCGGGTTAGCAGCCTGAGCTATGCCGGTGGCCAGACGAACCTCAGTTATGATGCCGATGGCCTCCTGACAGGCATCAATGGCTTTGCCATAACGCGCCATCAGGACCATGGCTTGCCCACAAACGTCAGCGACGGCGTGTTCGACCAGAGCTTGGTGTACAACGCATATGGCGAAATGGCAGCGGTAACCAACACCGTGGGTGGGAACGCGACCTACAGCTACGAGCTTGAACATAACAGCGTGGGCCAGATCATCGGCAAGACCGAGACGCTCCCCTCTGGTGCGGAAATCGAGTACCGCTACGAGTATGACGACAATTACCGTTTGACGGGTGTGTACAAGAACGACCAACAGGTCGAAACCTATCAATACGACGCCAACGGTAACCGCACCCTGGCTACAAGTCTGGAAATAGGCATCTCGGCCCAAAGCGCCAGCTTCAATCTTGGCGATCAACTGGAGGGCGCGGGCGACAGTACCTACGAGTACGATGCCAACGGTCGGTTAAGCAAGAAAACGACGTCAACGCCGGAAGGCAATGAGGTCACGACCTATGAGTACAGTAGCCAAGGGCGGCTGAAGCGCGTCGAAACGCCGGAGCATGTCATTGAGTATCGTCATAATGCGATGGGTAACCGGGTTGCCAAGCTAAAAAATGGTGAGGTGGTTGAACACTACCTTTGGCAGGACAAAACGACGCTGCTGGCTACGTATGATGGGGAAGGGAATCTTAAGCAGCGGTTTGAGTATACGCTGGGTCATACCCCAACCAGTTTTACCGAGAATGGTGAGATCTACTTCGTGCTGAGCGACCAGTTGGGCAGTCCACGCATCATTGCCGACAGTGCGGGTCAGGTGATCAAAGCGATTGAGTACGATGCTTATGGCAATGTGATTGCGGATAGCCAGCCGAGTTTAACGATTCCGTTCGGGTTTGGTGGTGGAATCAAAGATGTCGATACCGGGCTGATTAGGTTCGGGTATCGAGACTATCTTCCTAGTACGGGGCGTTGGACAGCACGGGATCCGATCAGTTTTACAGGTGGAGACACAAACCTTTATGGCTATGTGCTTGGCAACCCCATCAACTTCGTTGATCCATTTGGATTGGCGCCTAACTGGGTAGGACCGACTGCGGCAGTAATAGGTGCCACCGGGGGCGGTCTGATTGGAATTGGTATTGCAACGGGTAACCCTATCGCAGCTGCAGTGGGACTCGGACTATCTGCAGTTGCTGGAGGCCTGACAATATGGGACTGGGCTACCAAGCCCGTAGAAATGATTGACAATATAAAAAATGGTGAGGATATGAAGCAGATAGAGGAGAGCATGAAGAACCTGAAAGAGCTTAATGGAGGGTTTAATAATAGCGATGGTGAAGGCGCTTCATGCCCCAATTAAACCAATTGCGAAATAGGTTCTGTTTATTATGACGACTCCTGAAAGCGAAAAACTTTATCTAAAACTACAAAAGCTAAGAGTATGGCCTGCGGCAGGCTTGCTTATAATTTTGGTTGTTTTTGGTGCCGGTATGATCTATGTTTCAGAAAATATATTTTTTGATAATTTTTTGGGCTTTATTTCCGAGCGGGCCTCCGCGGAAGTTGTTTCGTATGTCCAGGTTGTTTTGTCCAAAAATATGATGCTTTGGTTGTTCTTCTTGGGTTTTTCAATCTTTATAAATTTAATCCTAATATATATTCTATGGACTATAAGAAGATATATTCGCGAACTGGACATGTCTCGGTAAATTAACCTAATTATTAATTTTGAGTGTCCTTTAAACCGGTTGGGAGTTAGGCGGTTTACATGGTTCCACGATGTCTGCACGGTGACCAGTTTGTTAACATATTTTTCAGGTTGCCGGAAGTCTTAAGGGCTGCTTATTTGGTTGGATTTATCATGCTTGTTAGCCCAGTTCTTGGGGTTCCACTCGAGCTATTGAGTAGTGAATATAATATCAATTCAAACACGGCCTATTTATCTTTTGCGCCTGGAGTTTTTGTATATTTTTTGGGATTGCATCTTTTGGTCGATAAGAAAGGGCGAGGATTTTTTATTCTATATTTTGGATGGTTAATGAATTCATGGTGTATATATCCTTTTTTAGATGATCAAGGAAAATCTTTACATCTCCCTGGTTTTGTATTTCTTTCCATTTTAGGTTTGATTTTGATTGTAATTTTAGCGTTAAATAAAGATTTTAGAGTTTGGTTTAAATCTAGTGAAAGCGTTTGAAGAAATGAAAGATAAACCGAATCATAGTTACAATTATCAAGCAAGGAGCGACAGTGTCCGAGACATTCAGGTTAATCGTATTCCTTTGCCTGTCTGTCTCATTTGGGGTTCAGGCGGAGTTCTACAAATGGGTTGATAAGGATGGGCGGACGCACTTCAGCGACAAGCCTCCGGCTGGTCAACAGAAGCAGAACGTAGAAGCATCAAAGAAGGCGTCAGCTGCTAGTTCAACAGTCTCAACTGTACAGAGCAATCGTCCAGGCGCTTCGGCTCCAAAAGCTCAGACGAGTTATAGCCATCCAAGTGCAAGCGAAGTCCTGCGGGTACGAAAACTCTTTGAGAGTGGTAAATTCGACCAGCTAAATCGTGTGCTGGCCGACAGCTTGCAAGCCGTCAAGAAGGATATCGGCAACGAATCCCACCTTCGGGAGGTATACCAAGTATTCCGACAGGACGATCCTGCCTGGGAAGTACTCTTTGACCGCTGGGTTTCACAATATCCGCAGCAGTATCAAGGGTATCTCGCACGGGCAACCTATCTGGTTTATCGCGGATGGGAGGCCCGTGGAGGCGCATACATTGACAAGACCCCTCAGGAATACATCGATCAGATGAGGGCGTTCATGGACCGGGCGCAGGCTGATCTGACCCGGGCGTTAGACCTGGAAGCCGATACTCTCTGGGCCTACTGTGTTCGAATCAATATCGCCAAATCAGGCGGCAACTACAAGGGCGCGCTCTACACGCTGGAGCAAGCGACGACACGCTACCCCGCGACCTACCTGGCACGGAAATACTATATCGAAACGCTGGACCCCAAATGGGGAGGCTCACCCCTTTCCATGGTCGGCTTCGCGACCAGTGCGCAGCACTACGCCGATATTAATCCCCGACTTCATCGGTTGCTGTCCTACGCCTACTACGAAGCCGGACGCATGGCGTATATCAACAAAGAATACGCAAAAGCCAGTGAGTTTCTCTCAATTGCAATCGAAAACGGCGGACGCCCGCGTAGTTACTTTATGAGAGGCAAGATCTATGCGCGCGAGGACGATCATGAGAAAGCGCTGGCGGATTTCAACGCCGCTATTAAACAGGATAAAGAGGATGGAGATTATTACTACTGGCGCGCCAAGTCGTTTGCTGCGGTCAAGCGTTACGATGAATCGCTCATTGATATCCAGCGTGCCTATGAACTCAAACCCGAAGACAAGTGGATCAACAAGTTTCGTGTGAAGTTGATGTCGTATGCGAAGAGGTCCGATATTCCCCCCGTGGACGCAGGGGCAAGCGACGCCGGAAGCGCAGAGTCTCTGTTCAGGCAGGCGAAGAAGCTGATAGAAGACAGGCAGCCAGAACAGGCGAAAGTGATTTTGGATCGGGCTATCAGAATGAGCCCCACCGAGTTCCGCTACTACCAGCTGGCCGACCATGCCTTGTTCATACAGGGTAGAACCCGGGACATATTGGATTATTGGGAGAGCTACCTCGCACTGAAACCAAACGATGATCGCGCTTACCTTGAACGTTCCGGCACCTACTACCATTTGCAGGATTTTGACGCAGCCAAGTTAGACGCAAAGCGGGCGATGGATCTCGGAAATTCGGAAGCCGAGCGGCTTTATGAGCGGCTGCGGCAGTTAACAAAGAGTTAGTGCGTTCAAGGCTGGCTTCCAGGCCGAAATACAAGGGAGGAAGCCAAACCGGCCCGCAACAGTGAATATCTCGCGTTGACACCTCTATCTCCGCCGGGCATGCTTGATTTCTGTTTCAGCAACCGTTCCCAACCGGAATAGTCTTCGATGCCAACCCGCCTTCCAGCAATGACCGACGCCCGCCGACTGGCGCGCCTAATGCGCGTGGTCCTGTGGGCCCGTGTGTCATGCGCTGGGGCTGGAGACGCCGACTGCTGAATCAGAATCGAATCTCCCAAAGACCGCAGCGCTTCTTGCCCTGCGGTCTTTTTCGTTGGGGCGGAGGTGTTGGGTTTTAGGGGATTTTTTCTACGGAGCCCACTGGAGAAGGAACCCCATGCACGTCCCGGCAGCTTACCTGATCGTCGTTCTTGTCTGGTCCACCACGCCGCTCGGCATCGTCTGGAGTGGCGAAACCATCCATCCCATCATGGCCGCGTGGTCCCGTATGGCCATTGCCGCGGTGCTGGGTTGGCTGCTGCTGCGGGCGTTGCGCATTCCGCTGTCCTGGCGCGGGCCGCATCTGCGGGCATACGGCTATGCGCTGCTCGGTGTTTATGGCGCGCTGAGCCTGAGTTATGTGGCGGCGCAGACCGTACCGTCAGGCCTTATCTCAGTGCTTTTTGGGCTCTCGCCTTTGTTGTCGGCATTACTCGCGCAATGGCTGCTGAATGAGCCACCACTGCCGGTTTATCGCTGGATAGCCTGTGTCGTTGCGTTGGCCGGTTTGGGGGCGATCTTTCTGGATGATGTGGCAATCGGTCGGGACATTGTTCCCGGCGTGTTACTGATTCTGGTGGCGGTTGCGCTGTTCAGCTATAGCGCGGTCATGGTCAAGAAAACAGCGTCGCCGGCGCATCCATTGGCGCAGACGGTTGGCACCTTGCTGCTGAGCCAGCCGTTTTTCGCGGTCACCTGGCTTGTGCTGGATGGGTCGGTTCCGTCAGTCGACTGGTCGTCGGCGTCGCCCTGGGCGATTGTGTATCTCGCACTATTCGGTTCGTTGCTGGGGTTCGTCAGCTACTACCACGTGCTGCGGCATCTCTCGGCCAGCACGGTGGCGCTGGTAACGCTGATTACCCCCGTGTTTGCCCTGTACCTGGGGCAGTGGCTCAACGGGGAAATTATCTCGGCGGCACTGGCTTTGGGTAGCGGGCTGATTCTCGCCGGTCTGGCGCTTTTCTTTTTCGGACATCGGATCTTCTTGCGCCCTGCGCGGCGACCCCGGGGCGTTACGGGTCCGTAATCGAAAGCGGCAGGTGAAGCGGTATGATGGAGGCAAATCAACCCCCGGAGATGTTGTTATGCAAGGCATGAAATCGCTGTTGGGTGCCGGTGTTCTGACGGCTGCGGTACTGGTGGCAGGCTGCGCGACAGTGGGTCAGGACTTTGCCACCCACAACGTGGACGAGATCAGGATCGATCAGACCACCCGCGCCGAGATCCAGGAAATGTTTGGCGAGCCCTGGCGTACCGGTCTGGAAGACGGCAAACGCACCTGGACCTACGGCAAGTACCGCTGGTCCGCCTTCAGCGATGCCGAGACCACAGACCTGGTGGTGCGCTTCAATGCGGACGGCACCGTCGATTCCTACGTCTATAACACCACCGGCGAGTAAGGCCGGCAGCCCGCCGGCGGGTCAGTGCTTACTGACCCGTTCGGCAATCTCCTCTGGAGACAGGTGCTCCACCAACGCCCCCCGAAACTGGCGGTTGATGAACCGCTCGGTTTCCAACTGGATCCGTTCGCGCTGATCCGCCTTCTCGATATAGTCCATGGCCCGGAACAGGATGTAGCGGATGGTCATATGCGAAATCTCGTGGATCGTCGCCTCGTCCAGCCCGCTGACCAACTCCCGCTCGATGATGTCTTCCGCCATTTCCCGGGCGCTGGCGTTCAGCTGGGCTTCCAGGGCGCGGCGTAGAATGGCGGAAGGTCCGTGCAGTTCACGCACCGCCACGGTGGTCGCGGCCGGGTTGCTGAGAAAGTAGCTGTAGACGAACGCCACGGTATCGTGTGAGGCCTGGTCCGAGCTTTCCGCCATGCGACGCAACTCACGGACGCCCGCTTTCATTTCCTCGGCGATATAGCCCAGCACCTGTAAACCGAACTCGTCGAGATTGCGAAAATGCCGGTAGAAGGTGTTCGGATTCAATCCCGCTTCCCGGGCCAGTTCCCTTAGACCCAGCGACGTCAGGCTGCGACTCTGCGTGGTCAGGCGCAGGGCCGCCTGTACCAGCTTCAGTTTGCCTCCGGTCATCACGCTCATCAGGACGCCTTCTTGTCTGTGTGGGCCAAAACGACGATTTATTGAACAGCGAAAGTATACAGGCGTCTACTTGTTGATGTATACGTCTGTATACCGACGTAGACAAGTGTCTACATGAATCACTCGAACAACAATGGGCCTCCGCAAGCGGAGGTGGCAACGAGGTGGATGGCTATGAGCAAGAACACGCCTATCGCGATTATCGGCACCGGTTTTGCCGGGCTGGGCATGGCGATCAAGCTGAAGGAAGCCGGCTATGAGGACTTCGTGATCCTCGAGCAGGGCAACGAGGTGGGCGGCACCTGGCGCGACAACCATTATCCCGGCTGTGCCTGCGACGTTCAGTCGCCGCTTTACTCCTTTTCGTTCGAACAGAATCCCAACTGGTCGCGCATGTACGCCCAGCAGTCGGAGATTCTCGACTACCTGCGCCACTGCGCCGAGAAGTACGGGCTGATGCCGCATATCCGCTTCAATACCCACCTGGCCGCCGCCCACTATGATGAGCAGCGCAACCTGTGGACGCTGGCGACGGCCGATAGTCCGGCTTTGTGGGCCTACATGCAGAAGAAGGGGCTCAAGCCCGGCGACGCCCTGGACATCGACGATCCCGAACTGCCGAAATTCGAGACAATGTACGCCAACGTGCTGGTGTCCGGCATGGGCGGCCTGAGTACGCCGTCGTACCCGAAGATCAAGGGGCTGGATACGTTCAGGGGCAAGATGTTCCATTCCCAGGACTGGGACCACCGCTACGACCTGAAAGGCAAGCGGATCGCCGTGATCGGCACCGGCGCCAGCGCTATCCAGTTCGTGCCTGAGGTGGCGAAGCAGGCCGCCCGCGTCGATCTGTATCAGCGTACCCCGCCGTGGGTCATGCCCAAGCCGGACCGTGAGATGAAAGGCTGGGAAAAGGCGCTGTTCCGCCGGATGCCGGCGGCGCAGTCAGCCCTGCGCAACTCCATCTACTGGCAACTGGAAGCCCGGGTGCTGGCCCTGGCACTCAATCCGCGGCTGATGAAGGTCGCCGAACTGGAGGCCCGCCGGCATATCCGCCGCCAGATCCCGGACAAGAAACTGCGCAAGAAAGTCACGCCGGACTACACCATCGGCTGCAAGCGCATCCTGCTGTCCAACAACTATTACCCGGCCCTGGCCCAGGAGCATGTGGACGTGCGCACCGACGGCATCCGGGAAGTCACCGCCAAGGGCGTTATGGATAAGAACGGCGTGGAGCGGGAAGTGGACGCCATTATCTTCGGCACCGGTTTCAAGGCCCAGGAGCCGATCGCGCCGGGGATGATCTTCGGGCGCGACGGGCAGGATCTGCTGGACGCCTGGAAAGAGGGCGCCGAGGCCTACAAGGGCACCACCGTCCACGGCTTCCCCAACTTCTTCATGCTGGTCGGCCCCAACACCGGGCTGGGTCACAGCTCGATGGTCTACATGATCGAGTCCCAAATTCAGTACGTGATGGATGCCCTGGCGCGGATGAAGCAGGAAAGCTGGGACGCGGTGGAAGTGAAGGAGCAGCCGCAGGTGAAATACAACGCCATGCTCCAGTTCAAGTCCGGCGGTTCGGTGTGGGAGACTGGCTGCAACAGCTGGTACGTCAACGAACACGGCAAGAACACTGCGCTTTGGCCGAGCTTTACCTGGGCGTTCCGGCAGCAGACAAGCCGGTTCGATGCGGAGCAGTATCGGTGCGAAACGTCTGCGGCGTTGCGGGCGGTTGCGGGGGAGCCAATGCCGGCCTGAGGCCTCAGGACACGCGAGGAGGTACAGCCACGGGCATGCACCGTCGTCGTACCGTGCGCTGATATGAAGTAGGACCTCCTCTTTCAGTGCTCAGGCCATTATTTACTCGCCGGATGAGGCCAATTTATCAGGGTGCCCATGAGGCGCATCAGCAGGTAGATCATGCTCGCCCGCAACCGAGCCTGAAGCAAGACCATGATCATCCTTGTTTCGACAACTTGTTCGCGGGTTCCATAGAATGGCAGTGACGCCACATTGCACTCAGGAGCTTTGCAGAATGAAACAAGAGGACACTACGGACAATCCGCTAACCCTGACCATCGGCCATGAACAGCTGGTTATTCGCCGCCGCTATGAAATCCTGAGCATCCTCAACGATTTCATGATTGCGATATGGTTCTTTGTTGGCAGTGTGTTGTTTCTATACCCGTCCCTGGAAACAGCGGCCATCTGGCTGTTTATTATCGGCAGTTTCCAGTTCCTGATTCGGCCGACAATCCGCCTGCTGGCACATTTTCATGTGCAGCGGGTTCCGGAGTCGCATTGGGACGGTTAAACACGTATCGGTGCCGCCCGACTGCCTTGTCAGCGGTAACGTGTCTTCCATGGCGTCGAGGTGTCGGAAAATGTAGCCGATGCTTCAGCTTCGGAGGGCCCGCCAGGGCCCCCGGGTTATCGGCGAGCCTGCGGCCCGCTCGGAAGCTGAAGCATCCGCTACATATTGCGGGGGAGCCTTTTCAACTCACGAGACCAACGTCCCCCCGTCCACCGCCAGACACTGCCCGGTAATATGCCGTCCGGCTTCCGAGGCCAGCAACACCGCCGCGCCTTTCAGATCCTCATCCCCGCCAAACCGGTTCAGCGGTATCCGCTCCAGCATGGTGTCGCCCTGGGCGTCGAGCAGCCCCTGGGACATTTTGGACGGGAAGAAGCCCGGGCACAGGGCATTCACGTTGATGTTGTGATGGCCCCATTCGGCGGCCAGCGCCCGGGTGAAGTTCACCACCGCACCCTTGCTGGTGTTGTAGGCGATGGTTTTCATGGCTTCCGGGTTGCCTGACAGGCCGGCGATGGAGGCGATGTTGATCACCTTGCCGGCCTTGCGCGGGATAAAGCACGTGTTGGCCACGGTCTGGGTGAGGAAGAACACCGCGTTGACGTTGAGGTTCATCACCTTCATCCAGCCTTCCGCCGGGTAGTCTTCGGCGGGCGCGCCCCAGGTGGTACCGGCGTTGTTGACCAGAATATCGATATCGCCCAGGCCTTCGACGATTTTGTCCACAACGGCGGGAATGCTTTCCAGGTCGGACATGTCCGCCGCCAAAGTTAGGACATCGACGCCCTGAGCCTTCAGGTGCTTTTCCGCCTCATCCAGTTCGTGCTGCTTGCGGGCGGTGAGGGCCACCTTGGCGCCCATTTCGCCCAGGGCCTCGGCCATTTGCAGGCCCAGTCCGCGGGAACCGCCGGTGATCAGCGCCACCTTGCCGGTCAGGTCGAGAAGTTGTTTTACGCTCATGCTGTCGCTCCTTGTCTTGTTTTAGGCGCTCTTAAGCAGCCCGTCGCTGACCTGGGCCAGATGGTGGTCGGCGTCGCCGAACAGCAGGTTGATCAGGGTCAGGCGCTTGAACAGGTGGGCGGCGAACATTTCTTCGGTCACGCCCATACCGCCGTGCAGCTGAACGGCCTGCTGGCCCACGTCGCGGGCGGACTGGCCCACCAGGGTCTTGGCCATGGAGATGGCCTCGCGCCGCTTGTTGCGGTCATCCGAATCCGCCTCGCTGGCGGCCAGGATCGCCATGGATTTGGCCTGCTCGGCGGCGATGAACATATCCGCCATACGATGCTGCAGCACCTGGAACTTGCCGATGGGTATGCCGAACTGTTTTCGGGTTTTAACGTACTCTAGTGTAGTCTCGTTCAGTGCTTCCATGGCACCCACCGCTTCGGCGCAGAGTGCGGCAATGCCCAGATCGACGGTCTTCTCGATCACCGGGCCCGCCTGACCGGCTTCACCGATCAATGCGTCGGCTCCGACCCGCACATTGTCGAAGTGGATCTCTGCAGTGCGATGGCCGTCGTGGGTGGCGAAGTCCTGCACACTCACACCCGAGACTTCGCGGTCGACCAGGAACAGCGAGAGGCCTTCGGCGTCGCCGGACTTTGAGTCAGTACGGGCGGAGACGATCAGCTGATCCGCCTGCGCGCCGTGAATGACCGCGGTCTTGCGGCCACTGAGAACGTAGCTGTCGCCGTCTTTCTGCGCCGTTGTTTTCACGTAGGCCAGATTGTAGCGGGCGCCCGGCTCGCTGTGTGCGAAGGCCAGCAAGTGCTCACCGGCGGCGATCTTCGGCAGGATGTCCGCCTTTTGCGCCTCGGAACCAGCATCGCGGATCAGCCCGCCGCCCAGCACCACGGTCGCCAGATAGGGCTCGACCACCAGCGCCCTGCCGAAGCAGTCCATCACCAGCATGGTGTCGATGGCGTTACCGCCCAGACCCTCGTAGTCCTCGGGGAAGGTAAAGCCCAGCAGGCCCATTTCGGCGAAGGCGTTCCAGGTCGTGCGGTCCAGACCCTTGCCGGATTCGATGATTTTCCCGCGCTTGTCGAAGCCGTATTCATTAGCCAGGAAGCGGCGCAGGGAATCCTGCAGCATCTGCTGCTCTTCGGTCAGATTGAAGTTCATAACGCGCTCCTTACAGGCCCAGAACCAGTTGGGCGATGATGTTGCGCTGGATCTCGTTGGACCCGCCGAAGATCGACAACTTGCGCATGTTGAAGTAATCGCCTGCGGCTGGCGTGGCATCGAACGAGCCTACGCGCGGCCCCTCGTAATCCAGTTCCAGCGCGTCCGGAATATGGGCGATGGCGTCTTGTCCGCCGGCCTCCATCAACAGCTCGAACAGGCCCTGGCCGATCTCGGTCCCCCGGATCTTGAGAATCGACGCCTGCGGCCCTGGACCTTTCTCGTCGGTCAGTACCCGCAGCGTCGTCAGTTCCAGCGCGCGCAGTTCGGTATCCAGCTGAGCCAGGCGATCACGGAAGCGGGTGTTCTCGATCAACGGCCGCTCGCCGTCGCGTTCTTCCCGGGCGACTTCCTTGAGCCGGCGCATCAGCGCTTTCCACTGCCCGACATTGGCCAGGCCGGTGCGCTCGTGACCCAGCAGGAACTTGGCGTAGGTCCAGCCCCGGTTTTCCTCGCCGACGAGGTTTTCCACCGGCACCTTGACGTTGTCGAAGTAGACCTCGTTAATCTCGTGCTCGCCGTCGAGCATGATGATCGGGCGTACGTCGATGCCCGGCGTTTTCATGTCGATCAGCAGGAAGGAGATACCCTGCTGCGGCTTGCCTTCGCTGCTGGTGCGCACCAGGCAGAAGATCCAGTCCGCATGCTGGCCCAAGGTCGTCCAGGTTTTCTGGCCGTTGACCACGTAGTGATCGCCTTCGCGTACTGCCTTGGTTTTGAGAGAGGCCAGATCTGAGCCGGAGCCGGGCTCGGAGTAGCCCTGGCACCACCAGTCCTCGCCATTGAGAATGCCCGGTAGGAAGCGCTCTTTCTGCTCCTCGTTGCCGAAGGTCATGATCACCGGTGCCACCATACGCAGACCGAAGTCGAGCTGGCGCGGCGCCCCGGCCAGGGCGCATTCCTCTTCGAAGATCAACTGCTCGATCGGGCTCCAGCCTGGGCCGCCGTGTTCCTTGGGCCAGGTCGATCCTCCCCAGCCTTTATCGAACAGAATTTTCTGCCAGCGCTGGGTCATGGCCTTGTCCGGCCGCAGGCGTTTTTTGACGCGCTGGCGGATATCGTCGGGCAGGTTGTCCTGCAGGAACTGGCGCACGTCCGCGCGAAAGGCCTCCTGCTCGGGGGAGTAGTTCAGGTCCATGGCAAACCTCGTTGTGAGACGTAAAAACCCGTTGAGCGATTGTGTGCTGTTGTTGGTGTAGCCGACGCTTCAGCTTCGGTGGGGACGTCAGTCCCCCGGCCGGTCTCGGCAGGCTTGACGCCTGCTCCGACGCTGAAGCGTCGGCTACACAAGCTTTAAAGCTCGGTGTTAGCTGCCAAATCAAGCCACTTCAAACAGGCCGGCAGCACCCATGCCGGTGCCGACGCACATGGTGACGACCACGTACCTCGCGCCGCGACGCTTGCCTTCGATCAGCGCATGGCCGGTGAGACGCGAGCCGGTGGTGCCGTAGGGGTGACCCACGGCGATAGCGCCGCCGTTGACGTTCAGGCGATCCTGGGGAATGCCCAGCTTGTCGCGGCAGTAGAGCACCTGCACGGCGAAGGCTTCGTTCAGCTCCCATAGGTCGATGTCGTCCACGCTCAGGCCATGGCGCTTGAGCAGCTTGGGCACGGCGAACACCGGGCCGATGCCCATCTCGTCCGGCTCGCAACCGGCGACCGCAAAGCCGCGGAAGATGCCTAGCGGCTCGATATTGCGTTGCTGGGCCAGCTTGCCGTCCATCAGCACGCAGGCGGAGGCTCCGTCGGAGAACTGACTGGCATTGCCCGCCGTCACCACGCCACCCGGCATGGCAGAGCGGATCGTTTTTACGCCTTCGAGGTTGGTATCTGGACGGATGCCTTCGTCCTGGCTGACGGTCACTTCTTTCGTGCTCAACTGGCCGGTGGCCTTGTCCGCCACGCCCATGGTGGTGGTGATGGGCACGATCTCGTCGTTGAACTTGCCCTCCTCGCGGGCCTTGGCGGCCAGTTGCTGCGAGCGCACACCGTACTCGTCCATGTCTTCTTTCTTGATGCCGTAGCGCTGGGCCACGGTTTCAGCGGTTTGCAGCATGGACCAGTAGAGTTCCGGCTTGTTCTTGGCCAGCCAGGGCTCCATGAAGTAGTTCTGGTTGACGTTGGCCTGAACGGTGGAAATGGACTCGACACCGCCGGCCACCATCACCGGCACCTTATCCACGGCGATATGCTGAGCCGCCATGGCGATGGCCTGCAGGCCGGAGGAGCAGAAGCGGTTGATGGTCGCACCGCCTACGGAAACCGGCAGCCCCGCGCGGATCGCGCCCATGCGGGCCACATCGTTACCGGTGGAGCCTTCGGGCAGGGCGCAGCCCATCAGCACGTCTTCGATTTCGTTGGGATCGACCTTCGAGCGCTCGACCGCGTACTGGATCGCATGGCCGGCCAGGGTGGCGCCGTGGGTCATGTTCAGCCCGCCACGCCAGGACTTGGCCAGCGGGGTACGGGCGGTGGATACGATGACGACATCATTGGACATAACAATTCTCCTGTTGGCGGACCTGCCCGGAGGCGACCCCGCTTGAATTCTTTGACCGGATACCCGAGTTATTTGGAGCGCTCATCGAAACGCTTGCCCTCTGCTGCGCAGCGCGCCAGCAGCGGGGCCGGTTCCCAGAAACCTGGTTGGGTATGCGTATCGGTAAAGGCTTCCATGGCGCGGACCACATTGGGCAGGCCCACTTCCTCGGCGTAGTGCATGGGGCCGCCCCGGAAGATCGGGAAGCCGTAACCGGTCAGGTAAACCATGTCGATATCGGAGGCGCGCTGGGCGATGCCTTCGTCCAGCAGGCGGGCGCCCTCGTTGACCAGGGCGTAGACGCAGCGTTCGACGATTTCCTGGTTGCTGATCTTGCGCGGGGTGATGCCCAGTTCGGCGCGCACCTCGTCGACCACCTTGTCCACTTCCGGGTCGTGCAGGGCGTTGCGGTTACCCGGCTCGTAGCGATAGAAGCCAGCGCCGGTCTTTTGCCCGTAGCGGCCCATCTCGCACAGGCGGTCGGCCACCACCATCTTCTTCATATCCGGGTTTTCGGCGTACAGGCGCTTGCGGATGGCCCAGCCGATGTCGCCGCCGGCCAGATCCGCCATGCGCAGCGGGCCCATGGCAAAGCCGAACTTCTCGATGGCCTTGTCGATCTGCTGCACGGTGGCGCCTTCTTCCAGCATCAATATGGCTTCACGCTGGTACTGGTTGATCATGCGGTTGCCGATGAAGCCATCGCACACGCCGGACACCACGGCGGTTTTCTTAATGGTCTTGGCCAGCTTCATGGCGGTGGCCAGCACGTCCTTGGCGGTCTTGTCGCCGCGTACCACTTCCAGCAGCTTCATGATGTTGGCCGGGCTGAAGAAGTGCAGGCCAATAACGTCTTCTGGACGCTTGGTGAAGCTGGCGATCTTGTTCAGGTCCAGGGTGGAGGTGTTGGAGGCGAGGATCGCGCCCGGCTTGCAGGTGGCATCCAGTTGTTCGAACACCGACTGCTTGACGCCCATTTCCTCGAACACCGCCTCGATCACCAGGTCGGCATCCTTCAGGTCGTCGTAGGATAGGCTGGGCGTGAGCAGGTCCATGCAGGCCTTGGCCTTATCCTCGCTCATCTTGCCTTTCTTGACCCGGCCTTCGTACACCTTCTGGACGGCCGCGACGCCACGGTCCAGACCTTCCTGCTTCATTTCCACCAAGGTCACCGGGATGCCGGCATTGAGGAAATTGATGCTGATGCCGGTGCCCATGGTGCCGCCACCGATCACACCGACCTGCTTGATCTCGCGGGTCGGGGTATCGCTCGGTACATCGGCGATCTTGCTGGTCAGGCGCTCAGCGAAGAACGCATGACGCAGGGCCTTGGATTCCGGGGTTTGCAGCAGGGTGGCGAAGGCTTCGCGCTCGACCTTCATGCCCTCGTCGAAAGGCTTGGTAACGGCGGCCTGAACGGCATCGACACACTTCAGCGGCGCCGGGTAGTTCTTGGCCACCGCGCCCACGGTATTGCGGGCGAACATGAAGAAACCTTCCGGATTCTCGTGCTTGGCTTTCAGGTCACGCACGCGTTTGAGCGGCAGGTTCTCGCTGATCACTTTCTTGGCGTAGGCCAAGGCGCCTTCGAGCAGGTCACCCTCGGCCATGTCATCGAACAGCGGGCTGCCCTGGAACTGCTTGGCCGGGACTGCGGCACCGGAGACGATCATGTTGAGCGCGTGCTCTGCGCCGATCAGACGCGGCAGGCGTTGGGTACCGCCCGCGCCGGGCAAAATACCCAGCTTCACTTCTGGCAGGGAAATCTGCGCATCGGGCTTGGCCACGCGGTAGTGACAGCCCAGTGCCAGCTCCAGCCCGCCGCCCATGCAGGCGCCGCTGATGGCTGCGATCACCGGCTTCTTGGCGGTGTCCAGGTAGTTGATCACGGTGGTGAGGATCGGCTCGGCCAGCATCTTGTCCGTGCCGAATTCGCTGATGTCGGCGCCGCCGGAGAAGGCGCGGTCGGAGCCGATCAGCACGACGGCCTTGATGGCGTCATCGCTTTCGGCCTGCTTGATGCCGTCGACGATGCCCTGGCGCAAGGCCAGGCCCAGGCCGTTGACTGGCGGATTGTCCAGGCGGATGACGGCGATGTCGCCGTTCACGTCGTAGTGCGCGGTGCTCATTCGAGTGCTCCTTATTGGCACGCGGGGCGGAGCGAATTGCTGACGCCGACCCCCGCATTGGATCGAGGACAGGTGCAGGAATCGATGGTCGAAGACTCCATACACTGGTGTATTGTTTTTCCGTACACTAATGTATGTTGAAGAAGTGGTCAACGCTGGCGAAGGACTTGACCGCATCATGTAGAATTCGTCGCTCATATTTCGGCAACAGGATCAGCAACCGGCATGAATGAGGCTAAAACCCAGGCCAAGCGCAGCTCACGCACGTCCGACAAGGCGCAATTGACCCGGGATAACTGGCTGGATGCGGCTGCCGGCGAGATTGCCGCAGGCGGTTTTGGCCATCTGCGGGTGATGACCCTGGCCAAGAAGCTGGGCGTCACCCGGGGCAGCTTTTATTGGCATTTCCGCGACCACGAAGACCTGGTAGTGAGCTTCCTCGACCGCTGGCGGGATCGCCGCCTGCACGAGCTGCAATACTGGAAGCCCAAGGGCGAGAACACCTCAGAGGAGTTGCGACAGATCCTCGAACTGCTGCTGACCGATGCCGCGCGTAACGTGCGGCGGTTGCAGGTGGAACTGGCGGTGCGGGATTTCGCCCGGCGGGACGCCTATGCGGCGGGTATTGTCGAGCAGGTGGACGAGGCGCGAATCAGCCAGAACTGCATTCTGTTCCAGCACATCAGCAAGGACCCCCAGCGCACCCGGGACCTATCGCTGCTGCTTTACGTTGCCACCATCGGTTCCCAGGTAGTGCTGACCGGGCGTGGCGAGGACGACAACGCCATCGGCCGCATCGAGGATTTGATGGCGCGGGTGGTTATGGGTTTCAGGGAAGAGAATTAAAAAGCCGGGCACGTGGCCCGGCTCACTTTCGTCATGCTCTCGGCGGCCAGAATGTTACTGGCGCACCTGCAGGTTATCGATATACAGCCGGGTGGCCGCTTCCGGTCCCATCACATGGAGACGCAGTTGGGTCACCGGTCCTTCGGCGTCGACGCGGAAGCTGGCTTCGATCCGCTGCCAGGCATGGGTGGCGATGGCTTCGCCGCCAAGCTGCTGCCAATGGGGGCCGGCGTCATCCACGTAGTAGGCCCAGAGCTGGGCATTGTCCGAGCCGAGCGCCGAGTTGCGCAGGAACACATCCACGCTGGCTTGATAGGTCTGCCCGGCTTGCAGTACGCCATGCACGTCAAAGCCGGGGCCCGAGTACCAGCTGTTCCGGTTCGCCGACAGCAGCCCGTAGTTACCGGATTGAGCGGTGCGGGAGAAGTAGAGCCCGGTACCGAAGTACGCGCCCCAGCCGGTGGCGCCATTCTCGAATCCTTCGTCGACCAGCAGCTTGGGCTCCTCTGTCTCGGGGGTACCGGCGTTGACCAGTTTCACCTCGTCCACGTAGAAATCGACGCCGGGTTCCGGGCCATAGAACACCAGTTGAGCACCATTCAACGACGAGTCGCCATCCAGAGTGAAGGTGTGGTCGTAGGTGCTCAGCTCACTGTTGCTGAACGAGGCTTCCGGCAGGTACTGATAGCGCGTGCCCTGGCTGTCGCTGAGCTGGATTGTGGCGCGGATGTTGTCGCGCTCGGCGCCGGATGCAATACCGAGTTTCGCGGTCAGGCGGTATTGCTGGCCGCCCTCCACCACGCCGGTCATGTCTTGCACCGGGCCGCCGTAGAACTGGGAGCGGTCGGTGACGCGCAGCACGTAATCCCGGCCGCAATCGGCGGTAAAGGCGCTTTGCTGTAGCGTGGCGGCATTGGCAAATGCGTCCCAGGCGGACAGGCTGTTGAAGTCGCCTTGCTGCAGCAGGTTGCCCTCCAGCTCCGGCTTGTTGCAGATCGGCAAATCGCCGTTGCCACCGCCATCGTCGTCACCGGGGTTGACCGTCGGCACGAAGCCGGCCACCTGACTGGCCACTACCCGTAGGTTACCCACTGAATCCGCGCCGTCCGGCTGATTGCGATCGACCCCGCAAAGCTGGCCTTCGCACTTGCGTTGCTGCGGACTGGAGAACTGCTGCACCTGGTTGCGGGTGCCGTAGGCCTGGGGGTAGGCCATGATGGTGCTGAACAGACCGTTGACACCGTGGCCCCGGGCCCAGGGGTAGAGGCCGCCTTCGGATTGCTGGACGTAGGAATGGCCCAAACTCATGTTGTGACCGAGTTCGTGACTGAAGGTGCTGTAACCGCAATCGATACCCACCAGGCTAAAGCCCAGACTGGGGGCGTTGCTATAGAACTGGCCGGTGCCGGGCTGCCCCGGCGGTACGTAGGCAATACCACAGACGTAGCCCCCATTGACCGGCTCGCGCAGATTGAGCAGGGTCACAAGGTCGGCGCCGTACTGCTGGCGCAACTGCGCCACCGTTCCGTCGTTGCGGAACGCCCCGAGATTGTCGCCGGTGACGTAGGTATAAGGCAGGTCTACGTTCTCAGCGCCTACCAGGCGCAACTGCATGTCTACCTCGCTGTTTTGGTAGGCCTGATTGGTATATTCGATATACGAGGCGACGCGGGCGTCGATATCGCTGCCGTTACGGGTCTGCGTGGCGTCGTCGATATACAGCACCAGCACGTCGATGGTTTCCGTCGCCTGTGCGCCTAAAGCAATACAGGTGGCGCCCAGCCCTGCCACCCATTGACTCGTCCTTTTCATCATTCTTTCTGCCTTGCGATTTGGTTGGTTTTACCGGGTACAGCTGTACCCTGGACGTCCGATAGACGTCCGTTTTTGTCGTTATTCATGGTCATTAACTCGATTCAGGGGTGGGCATCTCAATGCCGGGCACGGTAACGCTGTCGTCACCGGGTTGGATGCCTTCGTTGATATCGCCTTCATCGGTAAGGGTGGCGTTGCCCGTGCGGTTATCGATGGTGGCGGAATAGACGCCTTCCCGTGTCGCGACGACGACATAGGTACTGGTCTGGCCGCGGGTGATAATGACATTGTCCTTAGGGTGACCGTCGGTTATCGGACCTTTGAAGACTTCGACGTTATTAAGCTGGTTGTGCGTGGACGTGATCTTGGCGGTCACCGAGCGATTAAGGTTCGGGATGGGCAGGGTCACTTCCTGGCCTACATGCATGGTATCGAGCACGCGTGGCTGGACGGAAATGCGCGTTGCGGGAATACCGTCCACCTGAGTCGCGGGCGCGTTGGTACTCACCTGCCAGAGTTCTGCCTGAGGCTGGCGGGATGCGCGCGGGATGGGTTCCGGCAGGGGCATATTGGCGGTATTGCGGCTGCCGGACCCCGCGGGAGCCGGGGACGGCGTGGCGACGACGGGGCCCGGCGCCGGACCCGACGGCGTCTGCGACTGGCCTTGATGCGCCGGTGCGGCCGCCGGTGGTGCTGGAGGCTGGGGTTGCGCTTGGGTTTGCTGGGCGTTGAGGACAGCCTCATCGTCACCAGCCTGTGGGTAGATAAGCCAGGCAAGGCCGCCGACTATAGCTGTCAGCGTCATGAATAAAATTTTGGTATGTCGCATTTTATGCCCCTGTTCGACGCTGTTCTCGAAAGTTAGGCACAATATGGTTGATGACGGCGAGTTGGACCAGTCGCGCGAATTACTGAATATTAATCTTAAGCCGTAAGAACAAACCCCCTATCTCAGAAAAAATCTTGGCTTCACGGCAAGATGGCGGAGGGCCATCGGAAGTGGATTGGATTAAAGTTTATTAATGCGCTAAATGGCAGATACTCAGAATGTGCGCGGGTTCATTTTTCCAGGGAAGGGAGGGCCTCTTGCCGTTTGACGCTGAGGTCATGACTTCAATGGGGTTTCGGGCTATCTGTCGCTGGACTGAGCGTTTATCCTGCGGGGGCTTGTCCGACTTGCAGCAAGGAATCGCCGTCCATGCCCATCGCCGCTCATTACGTCCTGACTGTCCTGATCTGGGGCCTGACCTGGACGGCTATCCGTCTGCAAGTGGAAGCGGCGTCCGTGGACCTGGCGGTCTTCTATCGCTTTGCCATGGCGGCGGCTACCGCGCTTGCAGTGTTGGCGGTGGTCCGGCGCCTACCCAGGTTGAGCCCCCATCAGCACGGTTTGCTGGTTCTGCAGGGATTAACGTTGTATAGCGTGAACTTCCTGCTGATCTACCGCGCGGCGGAAACCATGACCTCCGGCCTGTTGGCCGTGGTCTTTTCGCTGGCCGCGCTATTCAACGCCTTCAACGGCTGGCTATTAATGCGGCTGGTGCCTAACCGGCGCATTTACCCCGCTGTGGCATTGGGGGTGTCCGGTGTCGCCTTGCTATTCTGGCACGATTTGAACTTGGGTAATGCCACGCTCCCGGCGATTCTGTTTGCCCTCGGTGGCACCTTCTGGTTTTCCTTCGGCAACCTCATTAGCTTGCGGGTCCGTGCAGCGGATGTCCCGTTGCTGGCGGGCAATGCGTGGGCCATGTTCTATGGGGCGTTGATTCTGGGTACCTGGTGTCTGATCCAGGGTGTCGACTGGCATCTGCCGGCGTCCGATTCGTTCTGGGGCGCGACGGTGTTTCTGGCGATTCCCGGTTCAATCGTCGCCTTCTACAGCTATCTCACGGTTATCCGTACGCTGGGAGCCGATCGCGCCGGCTATGCCACGGTGCTGTTCCCCGTGGTCGCCCTCAGCGTCTCCACCTGGCTGGAAGGCTTCGAATGGACGGTGACGGCGATTATTGGCGCAGCGCTGGCGTTGCTAGGCAACTACGTGCTATTCCGCAAGCCTTCGCAGGTACCGGCGGCAAAGGCTAAGGGCCCTGTTTGACAGGCCCGCGCCGCCGCTAATCCGTCAGAAAAAACGGGTTCATATGCCGGGCGACGTCGTCCGGTTTCTCCTCCTGAAGGAAGTGCGCGGCGTCGACCTGCTCCACGCGGAGGCTGGCGAAGCATTCTTCGATATGGTTTAGATACTCGGGAATGATCACCTGATCGCGGTTGCCGTAGATGTAGAGTGCGGGCATGGGCCAGATATGGCCGGCAGTAGCGCCCCAGCGTTTGGCGTCGTCATGGAAGGCGCGGTAGTAGTTGGCGCCGGCGCCTGCGGTGCCGGCAATACTATACATGCGCACGTACTCGTCGAAGGCGTCTTGCGGGAAGCCGTCCTTACTCCAGGTGCGCAGGAAGTGCCCGAGCCAGGCCGCCTCGTTGCCGGGAATCATGGCTTCCGGCAGGTCTGGCGTTTGCAAGAAATGCTGATACCAATAGGCGCTGCCACTACCGGCACGGACCTTGTCGATGACTTCCCGGTTACCCTTGAGGTTGTTGATCACCGCGATGTTCATGATCACCAGCTTCTGGATCCGATCCGGTATGGCCAGCGCCATTTCCTGAGCCACGATGCCGCCCCAGTCGTGGCCGACCAGATAGAAGTCATCGATGGCCAGCGCGTCCAGCATGCTGACGACATCCTCGGCCAGTGCCTGCTTGCGGTAGTGCTCCGCGCCCTCAGTGCGCTCGCTGTCGCCCAGTCCCCGCAGGTCGGGCGCGATGACCCTCAGTTGCCGATCCAGGCGGGCCGCGACCTGTTCCCAGCAGTAGCTGCTTTCCGGCCAGCCGTGAATCATCACCACAGGAAAACCGTCAGGGCTGCCACCTTCGCGCCAACTGAAGGTGCCGCGGGGGGTGTTCAGGCGTTTGGGGCTGCTTAGATGCATGTTGTCCTCCGTTGACGCTACGCTTTATGGGCTGAGGCTGCAGCTTCCCATAGTCGAGCCAATAATGGCCAGGCTTCCCAGTGCACTAGCGGAACTACGCATGGTTCGTTGGCTCCGCCTGGGTTAGCCTCCCGGCCGCTTCCCATCATTCCTTTCCGTTCTGACTGAGACGTTCATGTTGCAGACCTTTTTTGCCACTTACTTGAGCAGCTCCATTCGCTTTTTGTTCCTGTTGGCGCCTTTCTTCGTGGTGACGATGTTCCTCGCCCTGACGCGCGGGGACGATACGGCGCACAAGCACAAGGTGATCCACCGGGCCTGTCTGTCTGCCCTGATCCTGGGCCTGGCGTTGTTCTTTGCCGGTCCGGTGCTGTTCGATGCCATCGGCATCACCCTGGATTCCTTTCGTATCGGCGCTGGTTCGTTGTTGTTTCTGACGGCCATCAGTCTGGTCACCAGCGGTACGCGTAACCACGCCACTGGGTTGCCTACGGAAGACCGCGACGATATTGCGGTAGTGCCCCTGGCGATTCCCATCATTATCGGTCCGGCCACTATCGGTGCCATTCTGGTTTACGGCGCCGAGCTTAAAACCTTGCCGGAAATGGCGGGCGGCGTGCTGGGATTGATTACCGGCCTTCTGGCCCTAGCCGCTCTGCTTTACCTGTCAGGCTATCTGGAGCGGGGCTTGGGCAAGACCGGATTGAATATCATGTCCAAGATCAGTGGCCTCATCCTCTCGGCCATGGCCGCGGAAATTGTAATGACCGGTATTGCGGGCTTTATCCGTAGTGTCGGCCTGGCGGGTTAGGCCGTCGTAGCGGAAGCGACGGAACACCGAACGGCGGGCTGACCGGGTTGAAATTTGCGCTATGATAAGAGGCCGACGTCGGTGACGGCCGGTGTTCGGTCGTGTCCACCCGTTATGTGCTCAGCAGACCGGAGGGCAATATGGATCTCGACAACCCTGCCGCAATTCATCGGATGGTGCAGCTTTTCTACGCCAGTCTACTGGACGATCCGGTGATGGAGCCGGTTTTCACCGAGGTGGCCGGTGTCCATTTAGCCGAGCATCTGCCCATGATCGAGAGCTATTGGTGCAAGATGCTGCTGGGCAAGGACACCTACCATCGCAACATGGTCTACCGCCACGAACGGGTGCACGACAAATTTCCCCTGAGCCGGGAGCATTTCGAGCTTTGGTTCGACCACTTCAATCACACCCTGGATAGCTACTTTGAGGGTCCCTATACCGAAAAGGCCCGTAAGTTGGCGCGACGCATACTGCGTAATCTGGCCCGCTGGTTGGCGGTGCGGGACGAAGAGCTGGCACTCGCGGTAAAGGATGTGGCTGCCCCGCCCGTTAAAGCAAAGCGATTGCCCCTAGTGCACTAGGGTTGTGCTGGGCAATTAGCCTCCACCGGAACCCAGTGCGGCGGCTCGACAACACCGGGCATGTCGCCGGTGGACGGCCGGATTGCCCGATAGACCTGGCCTTCGTACGTGACCCAGCGACCGACGGTGTAGGAATCGGAAAAGGTCCATGTTGGTGCTGGCTTGCACTTGGTTTCCGAGGACTGGATCGTGTTTATGTCCTCGGTGACATCGTCGGCCGGGAACACGGGTACCGATTCGTCCCCACGGCCAGGCTCATCGGCTTCGGGCTCGCTGTTAGCTTGAGTCACGTCTGCACGGGCACAGTCGGGCGGCGCGTCGAGCGCCTGCCAGGCGAACTCGCCACGCCCCGGCCGCCGGCCTTCCTGCCATTCTCTCGCGACATACCAGTCACCGCCGTGGAACACGATGGCGCCCGCATCGTAATAGCGGCTGGGTACCCAGGCACTAGCGTCCGGCGAGCACGGGTTGCGCGCGCCAGCGGCTGTTGATGCGAACAGCGTCAGCAGTACCAGTAAAAATGCGGAACGATACATGGCGAAGTCCATCGATCTGTTTGGGGGGACGGGTCCTGATTCGGGATGTTCAGGCTCGTTGTCGAAGCTTATTGGCAGAAACGACAGACTGCCGGGGAAAGCATGGGGAATCAAGTACCCGGGCTATGGGCCGCACAGGCAGCCAGGCGCACTACGTACCGCGCCGAAAACATCGGGTGGCATACCCGGATGGCCGGGACGGTGTGAAGTGGGTATCCTCCCCCCGATTGAAGTCGGCTGCCGGATGCCGGCTCGTCCAGCGGTGAATGGAGGATAGACCATGCAGAACTGGCTGTTTTTGGCGGCGGCGATTTGCTTTGAAGTGGTGGCGACCTCCGCGCTCAAGGCATCGGAGGGGTTCTCGAAATTGTGGCCGTCGGTGCTGGTGGTGGCCGGCTACGCGCTGGCGTTCTATTTCCTTGCGCTCACCCTGCGCACCATCCCGGTGGGGATTGCCTATGCCATTTGGGCTGGCACGGGTGTGGCGCTGATTACGCTGATTGGCTGGCTGTTCTTCAGCCAGACCCTGGATCTTGCCGCGATCATCGGCATTCTGTTTATTGTCATCGGGGTGCTGATTCTCAATGTGTTTTCCCAGGCGGCGCCGCATTGAAGCGCCGCTATCCGGGCTTCGGGAGGCCTGCGCCGGTCAGCGTCGTGGCCACCCAGAACGCGCTGTAAAGACGTTCCTGTGCGCACCCCATCTGCGGCCAGCCCTCAATCCTCTTCGCGCGCGCGCTCCGGCCCGCGCGCTTCGGTACCAAGGTGATAGGCCGCAAAACCGGCCATGACCACCTGATCGACGGCCATGCCGATCACCCGGCCGTCCTGCTCCGCCCGGATGGGATGCTGGGCATTGGTAATGGGATCGGTGACGATGCCAAGCACTTCGCCGGTCACGACTTCCTCCCCCAACTCGACGTCGCTCACCAGGATGCCGCCGTGATTGGCGCGAATCCAGCTGGAGTTGTAATAGACCGGCTCCGGCTGGCCCCAGACGAACAGGCGCGACAGCATGCCCTGCTTCTCCAGCAGACTGTTGACGCTGTTGACGCCGGCTTCAATTTGATTCTCCTGGATGCGTAGCGATTCCCCCGCTTCCAAAGTGACCGCGACGATCCCGTGATCCGTCGCCGCCGTGCGCAGCATTCCCGGCGAGCCCTCACTGTGAACCACCGCCATCTTGTCGAAACCCTCGGTGAAGCGAGCGACCTGCGCGTGGTGCATATCGGCGCGTAGCTGGGGCAGGTTGCTGCGCTTGAGGGAGCCGGTATGGATATCCACCAGCATGTCACAATGCTTGATCACGTCGTTGAACAGGGAGTAGGCAATGCGGGAGGCCAGGCTGCCGGCAGGATCGCCGGGAAAGTTGCGATTCAGATCGCGCCGGTCCGGCAGGTAGCGTGAGCCGCGCTGGAAGCCCTGCACATTGACGATGGGGACGCCGATGATACGGCCGCTCAACTCTTCGGCCTGGATGTCGTACATCACGCGGCGAATGATTTCGATACCGTTGAGCTCGTCGCCATGAACGGCCCCGGTCAGGCACAGGTTGGGGCCGGGTTCGGCGCCGTTGATAATCAGCACCGGTGTGGGTTGATTCAGTCCCGCCATGGACGTGTCCGGGGTCCAGGATAGCCGTGTGCTGGTGCCCGGGCGCACTTCGGCGCCGAGGATCACGAGGGGCTCAGCCGGGGGCGCCGCCGCTAAGTCCGCGGCCTGTTCGTCGTCAGTCGCTGTTGCGGGTGCACTTGAGGCTTGGCCCGGGTCCGGTTGGGGCGAAACAGCCGGCGTCTGCGGTTCCCCAGGCATCGCCTCGGCCGTGTCGGGCGTGGTTGTGGCAGGGGCCGCTGCGTCGTCCGAAGTCGGGGCGCTTTCAACGTCGGATGTATCGGGAGCAGGCTCCGTCGGCGGCGTGACCTCTTTCAGATCGACGTTGGGCGCAACGCGGGTAGCCTGTTCGTTGGGTGGCTTTTCCCCGGTGCTTCCCGATGCCTCGGCGTGCGGCTCCGGCCCGGGTTCGTTCCCGGGTCGCTCCTGACTGGCTTCGATATCCTCCACGCTCTCGTCCTCGGATAGCTCCACCGGATGCGGTTGCGCACCGTCAGGCTCTTGGGCATAGGCCGGTAAAGCAATTAAAGCCAGCGCAAGCAGGGGCGCCAATCGGGCAGGGCGAAGCGATGAACTGCGATCATGCATAGTAAAGCCGTTCTGTCGGATGAGTGTGGGTAGACCGAACCATTTTGCCTGCCCCCTGTGGACGAGAACATTAATATAATGTTGGGTGCCGCCGTCGCCAGGCGCGGTAGAGCAGGGCGCCATAAACTACCAGGTTAAATGTAGCCACAGCGGTACCTAAAAGCACCTGCACGCCACGAGTCAGCCCCGGTGGATAGATGAGCGGCAGTAGGTAGTGGGCGATAAAGCTACCCTGATAACCGGCGTCGCCCGCGATCTGGCGCAGATGGACCTCCAGCGGCGTGAGCGGACAGAACCAGCCGTTGAGCATGACGAGCGCCGCCCAGGCCATGGCCGGCAGGTGGAACCAGATTACCCCGCGCCGCCAGAACGCAGCCAACCCGCCAAAGACGGCAAACAGGATAAACAGTAGGTGCAGGACCAACACGATGTCGGCCGCGAGACGCCAGACCATAGGGGGCCATCGTGGTATGGGCTGTATATGAAAAAGGCCGGTCATTGTCGACCGGCCTCTTCTGGGTGCTTCAAATCGCCATTTAAAGGCTGATTGAAGGTTGGATCAGCGCGTTTGAATGTTGCCTTCCTGATCGGAAATAACAATTTCCACGCGACGATTCTGCTGACGGCCGCTGGCGTCGTCATTGCTGGCAACCGGATACTGCTCGCCGAAGCCTTGCAACTCGACCCGTGACGATTCGATACCTGCCAGCATCAGAGCATTGCGGACCGCTTCCGCGCGACGTTCCGACAACTGCTGGTTGTAATCGGCGGCACCGGTGCTGTCCGTGTAGCCTTCAACGCGAACCCGGCGTTCCGGATACTCCCGCATGAACTCAGCCAAACGTTCGACAGTGCGCTCACCAGAGGACTTGAGCTCCGACTTGTTCAAGTCGAAAAGCACATCGCCCAGCGTCAGGACCATACCTCGCTCGGTCTGCTTGGCCTGCAGTGCTTCCATTTCCTGACGCAGACGTTCCGCTTCGGACTGGGCCTGTTGCGCCCTCATGGTCTGCTCCTGGAGTGTGAGTTGCTTACGCCGATTCTCGGCATTGGCGATCTCGTCCTGCAATCGAGCGCGCTTACCCTGCTCACTGGCGATTTCCGCATGGCGGTTTGCCAGATAGGCGGCGTGATCCACTTCGACGCTGTCGACGTCTTCCTCCATCAGGCTTTCGGCATGCTGAAGCGCTTGCTCGGCATCGCGCAGATGGCCGGAGCCGGCACGGGCAACGTAGGGATCGTCCTCGATCGCCTCATAGGCAGCGCGGGCATCCTCGACTTTGGGGTTGGGTGGCGCACTGGCACACGCGGTCAACAAAGCAGACAGACCGAGTGCGGTACCTGACATCAATATCCGTTTAGTCATTGTAACCTCCTGGTCTAGTCTCACTGTTGCTGAGATTCGTTAATTTGCCGACGCAGCTGTTCGATGTTCCGGTTGATTTCCTCAACCGCATTTTCAGCTTTCGCCGATTCGGAGCGCGCTCCAGCCAGTTGGGCGTCCACTTGCGCCTCTTCGAGCACGCGCTCAGCCTCCATATACTTCTGGCCATCGATCAGCTGTCGGGCGTCGGCGACCTTATTTTGCGCGCGATTGAGAAGCACCGGCTCGAAGTCGCGTGCATCCGCGGCTTCAGCCTGGCGGACGAATTCTTCAGCGGCATTCAAATCTTGGGACGGCGGGGTGCCTTTGCTGGCACACGCCGCCATCAAGGTGGACAGTCCGAGTACGAGAGCAGTTCGGCCTGTGTTCTTATGCCTGATCATGCACCTTCTCCTTGTGTGTGCGGTTGTTGCTTTTCACTTTCCAGGTCATAACATTCGTCAGGGCGCCCTTGTTTCAGGGCTTCAATCATAGGACTTATACGATTAAAAATAGCAGCTAGGTTAGTTTTCTGTATGAAAAGCGTGCAACTTTCGCTGACAGGTCGCCGCTAGCGGTGTATATTTTTTAAGTTAATAGTCTTAATTTTCAGCAAGTTGTAATGGTTTGTGAGTTTACGAGATAGTCATTAAATTTTTGCGAAGAAGCGAATCAAGAGGCGGATATGTTTGAAATCACTCGAAATGATGTCGGGATCCGCTGTATCCAGGGGGACATTACCCAGCAATCGGATCTGGATGTGGTCGTCAATGCGGCCAACGCGGAATTACGTCCTGGCGGTGGGGTGGCCGGCGCCATTCATCGCGCCGCTGGAGCGGAGCTGGACGACGCCTGTCGGCCACTGGCGCCGATCCATCCCGGCGATGCGGTGATCACCGACGGTTACGGGTTGCCCAACGCCCGTGTTATTCATTGCCTGGGTCCGATTTTCGGTAAAGACGAGCCAGCCCATCAGCTCCTGGCCAGTTGCTACCGGAACGCGGTGGAACTGGCTGAAGAGCAGGGATTGGCCAGCATAGGCTTCCCGGCCTTGTCGGCGGGGGCTTTCGGCTATCCGATGGAGGACGCGGCCGAGGTAGCTTTCGCCACGCTCTTGGCGGCGGCCCCCAAGTTAGGCACGGTGCGGCATATTCGCTTCGTGCTGTTCAGCGAGGCCGATGCGGATTTGCACGCAACCGTGCTCAAGCGGATTGCAGGGGATAGCTTAGACTAGGAAAGGAACCGCTGATTAAGTCTATTGGCGATTCTGCAAGCGTTGAGAAGCTCAGTGGCAAGGCGCGGTTCGCCGGTAATGGCCTGAGCCCTTGCTAAGAGCTGCAACGCGGCCAATGAGCTTCTCAACGCTTGCCCGCAGGGGCTTTCCCTGAAAACCGGACTCCGCGTCGAGCCTTCTTGAAAGGCAACCAGCCTTCCTGTGAAGCCTCGCCTTGATTCCGGTTTTCAGGGAAAGCCAGAATCGCCAATAGACTTAATCAGAGGTTCCCTAAGCGCTCCACACCCAATGGCCGTCCTGCAGCTGGGCACGGCCTTCCTGTTCCAGCTTTAGCAGGTGTGCCAGGAGCGACCGAGCGGCGATGCGGTGCAGTGCTGGCGCAGCATCGGCATAGGCTTCCGGCACCAGCGTTTCCAGCGGCGCCGGGCCTAACTTGCGCAGGGCGGCAATGACTTTGTGCTCCCGGGATAGGCGGTGGGTGACCAGGTAGTCCACCGTCATCTGGGGGTAGCCCATGAGGAAGCCGTGGCCCGGGGCGATCCAGTCGATATCCTCTTCCAGCAAGCGGTTGAGGGAATTCAGGTAAGCCTTCATGTCGCCGTCCGGCGGATTAATCACCACCGTAGAACCTTGCATGATGTGATCGCCGGAAAACAGCACGCGCTCGCCCTCGTGGAGGAAGCACAGGTGGTTGGAGGCATGGCCCGGCGTGTGAATCATTTTGAGCCGAGACCCTTGCAGTTCGATCCACTCGCCATCCTCAGGCGTGTAATCGGGCGCAAAGGTCATATCCTGCAAACCGTCACCGGGTGGCGCTAGGCCGATGGTTTCGGCGCCGGTAGCCGCCTTCAGCGGTCCGGCGCCGGGGCTGTGGTCGCTGTGGGTATGGGTGGCCAGGATCGCGCGAACCTTGCCCCCGGTCTTCTCAAGGATACGTTGCAGGTGCTCTTCATGTCTGGGGCCGGGATCGATGACCAGGTGCCCGGCCGGATCTTCGATCACGTAGGTGTTGGTGCCCGGTCCGGTCATCACGCTGGGGTTGGGCACCGTCAGGCGCCAGATGTTTTCCGCTAACCGAACCCACGCACCGGGTTCGATATCCGCGTTTACCGTGCCTTGGCCTTTGGGGTCGAGCTTGCGCGCCTCTTGGTAGGCGGGCTGCCCCGGGCTGAGCTGGACGATTTCATCGTTGCGCCGGGCTGGCCAAGGTTCGGTGGGAAAGCTCATGGGTTTGGCGCGAATCGCGCTGCCCAATGCCTCGTCCAAGGTTTTATAGCGGGCCAGGCGGCGTATGACAGATAACGTCGGCGCACCGAAAAGTCGTTGGCCCGCACGGTGTTCTTCGAGCGCTGCTTGTGGGTTAAGCCAGCAATGATCGATGGTTTCCTCGCCGTCGTGGCGGGCGATTTGTCCCGCCGGGGCTTCCGCCACGAAGAAACGGGTGTCGAAGCGCCGCGGCGGACCCGGTGGCGTAATCCAGTGGTCGATGTAAGCCAGACGGTCCAGGGGCAGGCGCAGGTTATGGTTCTGGCACAGGGCCGGTAGATCGAGCTCGCCCCGGGCCAGGCGTTCGCGGGCGTCGTTAAAGGCGGGATGTTCGGTGCCCACCGGTTTGCCGTCGCGATCCTGGGCGAGCAGCAGGCCGGCTTCCTCGAAGCATTCGCGGATGGCGGCAGTAAGGTAACCCAGGCCACCGGTCTTCAGGTTCAGCAACTTGCTGGCCGAGGCGTCGTCGTGACCTTCCAAGTGGGGCAACAGGTCGTCGTGTTGATCGCCCTCGTCCACGGCGCCGCCGGGGAAGACATAGAATCCGGGCATAAAAACGGCTTGGTGGCTGCGCTGGAGCATCAGCACCTCGAAGCCGGAGGTGGATTCACGCAGCAGTGCGAGTGTGGACGCTGGACGTGGTTGCATGGCTATTGTTATCCGTCGCGGGTTTCCTTAGCTCCCTAAGATAACGCCTCACGGGTCCCATTGCGACTGCGTTTGTATGCCGATCCGGGTACACTTGCGCCTCCACGTAGGCAGGACTAATGACTACAGCATGTAGTGACGGCTAGTAACGACTAGTGGCGATTAGTAACTACAGATAGCGACGATGAGAGACCACAGAGCGACGTATTATGGCCCGAGTCAAACTGTCCTTCCCGGACGATGTATTTGTCTTTTCCACAGAGATGCCGGTACGCATCACCGATATTAACGGTGCCAATCACCTGGGGAACGATGCACTGATTTCGATGCTTTCCGAGGCGCGGGCTCAATTGCTGGTGAAGTACGGCGTGCAGGAGGCGGATCGCAACGGGGTCGGCATTATCGTCACGGACCTGGCGACCATGTATCAATCCGAATCTTTCTTTCCGGAAGTGCTGCGCTTTGAAATAGGTCTGACCGATTTCAACCGGTACGGCGGGGACTTTGTGTTCCGCGTCACCAAAGCGGAGTCCGGCCAGGCGGTGGCTCTGGCCAAGTATGGGTTTGTCTTCTTCAACTATACCGAGAAGAAGGTGGTGCCTATGCCTGAGGGGTTTCGCGCTAAATTTCCTTAGCCGGTGTGGAGAGCCGTGCCAGCCATGACGCCCATGTGCCTTCTCCAGCAACGGTCTCCGACCGCTTCAGACCTAAAGTAGACTCGGGGACTTCTTAAGTTTGTTGTAGCCTGCGCATCCCTTGGCGGTAAAACAGATAGGCCTGGGCGCCAGCACATAGATTCCCAATCAGTGCACCGGTCAAGAGGCCGTTGATCCCATCAATTTGCGCGCCCAGCCAGAGGAACGGCAGGTAGCACAGGAACAGCCGCAGAATGGAAATCAACAGCGCCCGCAACGACAGGCCCAGCGCGTTGCATACCGACACCATCAGCATGCACACACCTAGACCGCTGTAGCTCAGTGGCACCCGCACGAGGTAGCTGTGCAGGATGTCGGTGACAGCCCGATCTGAGGTGAACAGCTCCGACACGAACCCGGACAGCAACAGCCAGATCACACCAATCGCAAGCTGCCAAACCACCACAAATCGCACGCCGATCCGGACCAGCGTCTTGATTTGGCCGATGTCGCCGGCGCCGAGTAACCGGCCGATCATGGGCGGCAAGGACATGGTCAGCGCCAGCACAACAACGATGGAGAAGAATTCCAGCCGCGTACCCAACCCCCAGGCGCCGACAGCCGCAGTACCGAAACCGGCCACGAGCGCCGTAGCGAGGCTGGCGGCAAGCGGCGGCATAAGCTGGCTGAGCATGGCGGGTGCCATAATACCGCTCAGTTGACGGGTGGCTTTGCCCAGGGCCAGTTGCGCTAGATCGAAGCGCAGCCAGCCCCGCCGGATCAGCTTGGGATAGACCACCAGGCAGCCGGTGCCGAAGGCGGTGATGGTCGCCAGGGCCGCGCCGGGCAGTCCCCAGCCAAAGACAAAAATATAGAGCGGGTCGAGTGCGATATTGAGCAGGCTGGTGAACACCATCATGTAGCCGGGCAGCTTGGTGTCGCCGTGAGAGCGGCTAACGGAATACCCGAAGTAGAGCATGGCACCCAGCCAAGCGGCACCCAGCCAGGGCACCCAGTAAGCAGAGATCAGCGGTAGCAGGGCGTCGTCGGCCCCCAGCAGGCCCATGATCCATTCGCGGCAGAACCAGAGCGTGGCGACCAGGACCAGCACGAGACCGCCCCCCAACAGCACCACCAGCCCGCCGAGACGTTCGGCCCGGGTCACGTCCTCGGCTCCCAGGGTGCGGGAGATAATGGCGGTGGTGGCGATACCCAGCCCCACCTGCAAGCCGATGATCAGCTGCTGCATCGGCACGGTGAAACCCAGTGCGGCCAGCGGATCCCGTCCGAGTTGGCCAATAAAAACACTGTCCGCCAGCTGGAAACTCATCAGCGAAAGTACGCCAAACAGCATGGGCCAGGTCATGGCCAGCAGTTGTCGGCTGAGGGGCAGGGATTTGTCGACCAGGGGACTCACTGTCGGGCTTACCGCGCTTTTTGGAGATCAAACGATCACGCAGTGTAACAGTCCGGCGGGAAGGATGCCGGGGCGGGCCCCGGCGAGTGATAAGCGTCGAACCCGATCAGAGCGCGGCCAGTGCAGCCTCGTAGTCCGGTTCTTCCTTGATCTCGTCGACCAGTTGGCTGTGGATGACCTTGTTATCTTCGTCCAGCACGATCACGGCACGGGCGCAGAGGCCGCGCAGCGGGCCACTCTCGATCGCCACGCCGTAGTCCTTGCGGAAGCTGTCGTCGCGGAAGGTGGATAGCGTCACCACGTCCTTTAGGCCTTCGGCGCCACAGAAACGACCGGCCGCAAACGGCAGGTCGGCTGAAATGACCAGGACGACGGTGTTATCCAGGCTGCTGGCCTTCTCGTTGAATTTGCGGGTCGAAGCCGCGCAGACGCCGGTATCCACACTCGGTACGATATTCAGAATTTTGCGCTTGCTGCTCCAGGCGGTCAGCGGCGTATCTTCCAGGCCGATGTTGGTCAGCGTGAAGTTAGGTGCGGTATCGCCCTTGGCCGGGAAAGTACCGTCTACGTCGATGGGATTGCCGTCGAGAGTGACTTTGCTCATGGTGTGCTCCTTGTCATGTAAGCCGATGGATCCAGAAGAATACCCTTTTTGGGTGGCTGTCGGATGCCACGACTTTTGGGTAACTCGCCGATGGAACTGGCAGAAGTGTAGACGCACTGTGCCAAATGTAGCGATAAAAGCACAAACTGGCGGCTGACTTTCATCCGTGAGTCATTCGTGAGCGGGCTTTCAACCGTGACTGGGAGCCGCTTTAAGGCCGGGCGCAGAATAGCGGGCTATGCAGAGCAGATAGGCCACGCCTGAAGCCACAGCGCAGGCGGCAATGACGGTTGCCATGACCTGGCTGGTGCCGTTGTGCAGGTGTCCCACTAAAACGCCGGCACCGGCGGCAGCGCCCATCTGGATGAAGCCGAACAGGGCGGAAGCCGAGCCGGCCATGTGGGGGAAAGGGGCCAGCGCCCCGGCCATGGTCTGTGGCAGCACCATGCCCACGCCGATCATGAATATCGTTTGCGGCAGGATGACGGCGGTTTTGGTAAAAACCTCTGTCCAGGCAAGAGCCGCCATCATTCCGCCTCCGACGACGCTAATCATCAGGCCCGCACGCAAAAGTTGATCCGGGGTGTAGTGCCGGCTCATCCGCGCGGTCAGGAAGCTGCCGATAATGTAGCCGCACACCATCACCGAGAAATAGGCGCCGAACGCCGACGGGGTGACCCCGAGGAAGTCGATCAGTACGAAAGAGGCACCGGAAAGGAAAGCGAAAAGTCCGGAAAAGATCAGCGCATTGGTTAAGGCATAGCCTTGGAATGCGTGGTCGCAAAGCACTGTCCAGTAATTACGCGCCAAGATGGCCGACCGCAGACTCTGACGATAAGCGGGATCCAGGGGTTCCGGTAGGCCGAACGCAACGATGGCGCAGACGAGCAAGGCATAACCGGCCAAGGCCAGAAAAATCGATGGCCAGCCAAAGCCGGCCAGCAGCACACCGCCCAATGTAGGGGCCAGCGCCGGCGCGATAGCCATGATGGCGGCCAGAATCGCCATTATGCGCGCCGCGTCCCTCGGTTTGTGGATATCGCGCACGGCCGCACGGCCCAGGACCGGGCCCGCCGAACCGCCCAATGCCTGTAGAAAGCGGCAGATCAGCAGGGCATCGATGGACTCGGCCAGAGCGCAGCCAGCGCTTGCCAGCGCAAACAACAGCAGGCCGCCGATCATGATCGGCTTACGCCCAAAGCGATCCGCCAACGGACCGCAAATCAACTGAGCGAACGCAAAACCCGCCATGTAGAGGCTGAGAGTGAGCTGAATCTGTCCGGTCTCGGCGGTGAACGCATGACTCAACTCCGGTAGCGCTGGCAGGTACATATCGGTCGCTAGTGGGCCGAGGGCGACGGCAGCCGCTAACAGAATGGTGGTCGACAGGCTGGTGAGTTGCAGCATGGCTGCGTTCGCTCCAAGCGGATTAAGATTCAATCGGGGTAACCGGAAGCCACAGCATACGCAGGCGGCAGCGCAAGATAACGGCCGCTGCGTTCATTTGACCTATGAAAAAAAGTGATGAATTAGCGGGCGAGACGACTGGCGATTTGCAGGAGTTGATTTCGAATCCATCGATGCGCCGGATCCTGCTGGTAACGCTGATGCCAGAGCAGGTACAGCGTAAAGGGCCGGTGCGGAAAGGGTAGCGGCGCCTGGGCAAACTCCCGCATCATGCCCTGATGCAGCCTCGACGGGGCACTGGCCAACCAGGGCGAGCCGCGCAGGAAAGCAGGCATGCCGGCGAAGTTGGATACGGTCACCGCCGCGTCGCGTTCGATGCCCTGGGCGCGGAGCGTTTCATCCAGACTCAAGCGCTCTCCGGTAGCGAAGACAATAGAAATATGCTGGCTGGCGAGGTAATTTTCCACATCCTCAGGGGGCGCGCGAACGCTGGCGTCGTAGAACACCACCATGCGGTCGTCCAGCAACCGTTGTTGCATGATGTCGCTGGCGGGGGGCGGATGTGGTGAGATCATGAAATCGCAAAGCTCCCGGCGTAGACGATCCGGTGTGGGGATGCCCGAGGGCACCACGTGCAGCCGAATACCCGGGGCCTGCTCCCTCAGCACCTGTGCAAGGCCCGGCAGTAGAAGCTCGCGCTGATAGTCGTTGGCGGCGACCCGGAGGGTCATTTCCGTTTTATCGGGCGAAAACGGTGGCCCCACGGCCAGGCCGCGCAAATCGTTGATGATCTGGCGCAGGTGCGGACCGGTCCGAACCGCATAGCTGGTCGGTGTAATACCGCGCCCAGCTTTGACGAACAAGGGATCGCCCAGCGTCTGGCGCAACCGGTCCAGCGTGTGGCTAACGGCGGATTGACTAACGCCTAGCTTGACCGCCGCGGCGGAGACACTACCTTCATCCAGCACGGCCAGAAAAACGGACAAGGCGCGGATGTCGAGATTAAAACTATCGATCGGATTCATGAATCGCAGTGTAAGGTGATTCGCCGGCGCCAGCCAGTACGGTCGGAGAGTCAAAACGTAGTTACCGGGATGCGGGTGGGGTGGGTTATTTAAAGACACTGTTTTCGCGATGGCCTTTCAACCAGAATGACTGAGGCACGTATACGCAGTCTGTTCCCAGTCTTTGTAACCACAGGGAGTTCCCTCTATGACAGTCCACCTCGCTTTCGATGTCTACGGCACGTTGGTCGATCCTCAGGGTATGGTCGACCATCTAGCCGCCGATGCCGGCGATCAGGCCGCTGCGGTCAGTCAATTGTGGCGCCAGAAGCAACTGGAGTTCGCCTTTCGTCGCGGGCTGATGCGGTTGTACGAGGATTTTGGCGTCTGCACGCGCCAGGCGTTGCGCTATGCCATGGCCAGCCACGGCTTCGATCTGGAGCCGGCGCGGGAGGACGAACTGTTGCAGGCCTACCTGACGCTGCCGGCCTTTGCCGATGCCAGTCCCGTCCTCGCCTCCCTGAACGGGGTTTATCCCTGCTACGCGTTTTCCAACGGCAGCTATCCGGCCCTGGAGAAAGTGCTGGGCCACAACCGTTTGCTAGAGCACCTGGACGGACTGGTGTCCGTGGACGATATCAAGAGTTTCAAGCCGGATCCGGCAGTCTATGCTCATGCCCGCCGGGCCACCGGAGCCATGGATCAGCCGCTGTGTTTGGTTTCCAGCAACGGCTGGGACGTGATCGGCGCGCGGGCGTCGGGTTTGATGGCGGTTTGGGTACAGCGCGACCCGGACACCGTTTTCGAGGATTGGGGGATCGCGCCCTCCGCTATCATCCGCAGTCTGCAGGAGTTGCCGGACACGCTGGCGAGCTTGGGCTAGGCGCAGCCGCTGATGCGCCGTTGGGTTTACCCTGCGGCGCCAATCGGTGGCTTAGCCCGCAGTACTATCGGGCATTTTGGCTAATCGCTTGTTATGATGTCGGCGTTTTCCCCGTTGCCCGGAGATGGATAAGAATAATGCTGAGCTTTCTTCCCGCGCCTGTTCTGGGCGTGATTGCCTCGATCTTGCTGGCCGTCAATACGGTGTTCTGGTGTGTATTGCTGTACATCCCGGCCTTATTGAAGCTGATTCCCATTAAACCGTGGCAAGGTTTGTGTACCCGTTTGATCATTTTGATTGCCGAAGCCTGGGTGGCCTGTAACACCGGCTGGATGAAGCTGACGCAAAAGACCCAGTGGGACGTGGCAGGTGCGGACAAATTGCGCCGCCAGGGCTGGTATCTGGTGCTCAGCAATCACCAGAGCTGGGTGGATATTTTCGCGATGCAGCGGGTGTTTAATCGCCGGGCGCCGTTCCTCAAGTTCTTTCTCAAGAGGGAGCTGATTTGGGTGCCGGTGATTGGCCTCGCCTGGTGGGGCCTGGACTTTCCCTTCATGAAACGCTACACCCGTGAATACCTGATCAAGCATCCGGAAAAGCGCGGTCAGGACATGGTGTCTACCCGCCGGGCGTGTGAAAAATTCCGCTTTGCACCGGTTTCGGTGATGAATTTCGTCGAAGGCACCCGATTTACGCCCATCAAACACGCCAAGCAGAAGTCGGCGTACAAGCACCTGTTGACGCCCAAAGCTGGCGGTGCCGGTTTCGTGCTGGACGCCATGGGCGATGCCATTGAAACGCTGGTGGACGTCACCATTGCCTATCCCGGTGGTTCGCCCAGTTTCTGGGATTTTCTCTGCGGCCGGGTGCCCGAGATTCGGATGCGCATCGACACCGTGCCCGTGCCGGGACATCTCAAGGGCCGCAATTACAGCGAAGAGGCTGAATACCGCAGGGAAATGAAGGGCTGGCTGGCCAGTATCTGGTCTGAAAAGGATGTCATGCTGGATGGGCTTTTGGACCCGAAACAGCAGCGGTAGGGTTCAGGGTGTGGTCCAAAGCTTTGGCGACACCGAACGGCTGTAGCCTACTACCTTAACGCACCAGCTCATCCGTAACGGCAGGCTCCAACAAGCCTCTGGCCGGTACGAGCTCCAGGAGCTCCTCTACCGGTTTGGGCCGGCTGAAGAGAAACCCCTGGCCGTAGTGCGCGCCCATGCCTAGTAAGCAGCCGAGTTCCGGCTCGGTTTCGATTCCTTCAGCGACCACGTCCAGCGATAAGCGCTCGCAGAGGGTCAGAATCATTTCCAGGATAGCCCGCTTCTCGTGGTCGTGATCCAGGCCCGATACCAGACTACGGTCGATCTTTAGCTGATCCAGGGGCAGGTTGCGGATGTAAGCCAGGGAGGAGTAACCACAACCGAAGTCGTCCATTGCGATGGCCACGCCCTGTTTGCGCAGTTTGCGGATCAGATGGGTGGCCACGTTGGGGTCGGCCATGACCGCGGTTTCCGTCAGCTCGATCTTCAGACGCCGGGGTTCGATGCTCTCCCAGCTTAGCGTTTGCAGAATCTGATCCGCCAGGCTGGGGTCATGCAACTGGGTCGGGGATAGGTTGATGCTGAGGGTAAAGTCTTCGCCATAGCGCTCCTGCAGCCGCTTATCACGGAGCAGGGGAATGGACTGGCGCATCATCTGGTCGCTCATGGGCCGTATCAGTCCGGTACGTTCCGCCACCGGTACGAAAACGTGTGGCGAGATCAGGCCACGTTCGGGGTGATTGATACGGGCCAGAACCTCAAAGCCGGTTACGGTACCCTGCTGTAGATCGACCAAGGGCTGAAGATAAGTCTCCAGCCAGCCACGACGCAGGGCCGACCGGAGCGTCTGCTCCATATCCAGGCGACCGTGGCGCTGGGCACGCATGGTGTCCTCGAACAGTACGAAGCTGCCCGTCCCCTTGTTGCGGGACTCCCCCAGCGCGGCGCGGGCGGCCTGAATCAGACTGGGCGCGGTGTCGGGTCCGTCTTCCTGGGCCCGGGCAGCGGCGGACACCGCCGATAACCATACCTGACGTTCACCTAAACTAAAGGGGTCCTCGAGGGCGTTCATCATGTGTTGGGCGCGCAGCCGTAACTTCGGCTCGCTGTCCATCGGGATGATGAAGGCGAGGGTGCCGTCGGGCAGGCTGGCGATGAGTTCATTGTGGGCCAGGCTGCGCTGCAAGCGCTGGCGCAACGCCATCTTGAGCTGGCGAGTCTCCCGGGCATTCAGGGTCTCGGCGACCAGTGTACGGTTAGGGATGCTGAGGAGGATTAAAGACAGCGCCGGTGGTCCGGGCGATTGCAGGCGGCGCTCAAGTTGCTCTTCCAGGTAGTCGACGTTGGCAAAACCGCTATCGATATCGACATATTTCTGCTCGTGGATCGCCTGATCCAACAGCGCCAGCACATGGTGCACTGAATTGAGGAGCTGCTGAACATCCGGATCGGACGAATCGGAAGTCACAGCGACACTGTCACCGCGAACAAGACGCTCGCGAAGCTGTAGGACTACAGCATTGATGCTGTTCCGGAAATCGCTTTCGCTCTCCCTGGACTCATTTTCCCTGGTCTTTCTTTCCCTGAACACTGATACCACCCGTCACTGGTCGCTTCCGGTCGACGTCGCTGTGTGAATTTATGGCGGCGGGGCCGTTCCGGCCGAAATTTAATCGATATTAAGTTTCCCGTTTATCGTTGTTATTGCTTTACTCGAGCGCCTCTGTCCGCGCTTCCTCCGACACTTATGCCTTACGACACTTACTCCTTGCTACGAGACTTGTGCCTAACTCTTGTGCCTAACAAGGAGGCATACGGCGTCTTTGAGACGCATTCGCCCATGACTATGAGCTTGTGACGCCGTCTTTTCAAGCAGCGCTGTTGTTGTCCGCCGCCTCCGGGTGCAGCGTGAACAGAATCTGACGCCGGTCGTTGTCGATGCCAGCCAAGGTCACATGTACCGGCTGGTCGAGCAGAAATACGCGATCATTGGGTCCGCTAAGACTCAGCGTGACCGGATCGAAACTGTACTTGCCTTTCATGTCCTTGGTGCTGACAAAGCCCTCGATGCCGTTGCTGTCCAGGCGCACGTAAAAGCCGGACGACGTGGCACGGCTGATAACACCGCTATGGACATCCTTGCCGAGCTGGGGCGCATACAGGCATTTGAGCCACTGTTCCAGGCTACCGGCAGCCTTGCGGGCATTGAGTTGTGTCTGTTGCAGGTCGGCCAGTTGCTGCTCGGAAAGCTCGGATTTTTGTCCGCCCCACAGGGCAGCGCGTAGCAGACGATGAACCTGAAAGTCGGAGTATTTGCGCAACGGCGAGGTAAAGGTGGTGTAGGCCGGTAGCCCCATGCCCTGGTGAGGCGCGGCGCTGAAGGCCAGTTCGGCGCGAGCCAGCTGGCGTGAAACGACGGCCTTGACCGGTACCTCGGCTGCGACGCCTTCGCTTTCCCGCATGATGCGGCGGAAACCTTCCGGTGAGGCCGGATCGACCTCCGCCAGGTCCGGGGCATGGCGTTTGAGCAATTCACGGATGTTGTCGATGCGGTCGTCCCGTACCCCGGGATGAGTGATGAACAGTCCCGCCGGGCTATTTTCCGTCAGGGTGCGCGCGGCGCATCGGTTAGCTGCCACCATGCATTCTTCCACCAGCCGGTGGGCTTCGTTCTGCTCGCTCGGCTCGATGACGCGGATGCGACGATTTTCGTCCAGTCGCAGGCGGAACTCCGGCCGGTCCGGATTCAGCAGTGCGTGCTCTTCACGCCAGCGACGTAAAGCGCTGGCTGCCTGATGCACCTGGTCCAGGCTGGCGACGATCGCGTCCGGCAAGGCCTGGATGTCGTCGTCGCTGCGGCCGGCGATCACGCCGTCGACCAGATCGTAACTCAGCTTGCCGTGGGAGCGGATCACGGCTTCCTGCAGACTGAAATCGCCCAGGGAGCCGTCGTTGTTGACTTGGACGTCGCAAACCACCGCCAAACGCTGTGTATCCGGCACCAGCGAGCAGAGCTGGGTGCTGATGGCGTCGGGCAGCATCGGCCTCGGCTCGCCAGGGAAGTAAATCGCCGTGGCCCGGTCGCGGGCTTCGCGCTCGACGGGCCCGTTGATCGAGAGCAGCGCGGTCGGATCGGCGATAGCCACGGACAGGGTCCAGCCGGTGGCGTTGGGTACGGCGCAAAGCGCATCGTCCATGTCCTGGGTACTGGGGCTGTCGATGGTGACGAACGGGTCGGCGGAGCGATCGACGCGCTGCTGTGCCAATGCCTCGATTTGAGACTCGCCCAGGGCTTCGAGCTCCTTGCGGGCGTCCTCCGGCCATGCCTCGTTAAGATCGAACTGAGCCAGCGTAAAGGCGCGCTCGATACCGGGCTGGTTAGGTTTACCCAGCACTCGGATGACGCTGGCCTGGCCTTTGCCATCTTTCACCGGGTGGCGGCTCAGGCGGCAATAGATGAAATCGCCGGGCTCGGCGCCCCCGCGCTGCTTGGGCGGGATGAACAGCCAGTGATTCAGCCCCGGTGTTTCCGGTGCGACGAAGTGTCCTTTACCACGCACCTGGTAGCGGCCGACAAAGGTTTTCAACGGCGATTCCACGAGGCGGTCGACCTCGGCGAACACCTTGCCCTTTTCACCCTCGTGCTCGATCACCTCGATGCGATCGCCGGGTAAGACCCGCTGCATCTGTTCCTGGGGCAGATAAAGGTCCCGACCATCGTCGAGGGCAACGAAACCGAAACGACCGCTGGTGGCCTTGACCGTGCCGGAATAGACCACCTTGTGGGCTTCGATGTCGGTTTTGAGCTGGCGCAACTGCGAAAGGGCGTCGGCGTTTAGCATGCAATGGAACCTGGCTGGCGGGATCGTTAAAAAATGGACCGGCAGTATACCGGTTCTGCGCGTCTGCGTCAGAACGGCCTCATGGATAACATTCGTTTCGGCTACCAGCCCAACCCGAAATGCGGGTCGGCCCAGAACATGAGACCTACATAGAGTGCCACCATCAGGAGGCTGCTGGCAAAGGAGACCAGGCTCCAGCGGTAGGCGGCAGACTCATCGCGACGCACCACCCGGTAAACGGTGTAGCCCGCCAGACTCATCACAGCCGCAGACAATACCAGCCACGTCATATTGATCAGGTAGATGGTCCGGGTATTGTCGTCGGACAGGTCGATACTGACCGGGCCGTTGGGTGCTTCAATCGAGTAACGATGGAAGGGCCAGAATCGTCCGCAGCGCAAGACGACGCGCGCCTGCTCTGCCGTCAGCGCGATCCCTGCGGCTGGTAGAAGGTGGCTGCCGCATTTATCGTCGAGCGCGGCGCGCTGGGCCGTGGTCAGGCTGCTGTAGGATTCGCTGACGCCCAATATGGCCGAGCCTTGGGTCTGAAACCAGGTGTACTCCAGCAGGCTCAGCGCATAGCTGAAACTGCCGTAGAGGAAAAGCCCGATCAGCATGAGCTGCAGTAAGCGAGGCCTGTTCTTTGCTTTTTCCAGCATGTCGGTTGTTTCTATCTGTCGGTCTGTGGTTGAAGGAACCTATAAACGTCCTCGATCAGTCTGACACGCTCTGTCCTGTCGTCCATACTTCATATGACGGGATTGCCAAGGCGATCACCAGTAATACGGCGATAGCCAACATTCGTAATAGGCAACAGCCAATAACAGGAGACATTCGATGATAAAGCGGATTTGTACAGTCTTGATACCCGTAGCCGGTCTTGTGCTCGCCGGCTGCACGACAACGGATACCCCGAAGGCGCCGGCGTCGCAGAAACTGTCGCCAGGTCCCAAGGGGCAATTCGAGTGCGCCGATCGCAACGGCAGCGATTACATCGACCGCGCGGAGTTGGTTTATCTGCGCCAGTGCGGGGTGGGCGAGGACCTTACCTGCGGCGACGTACCGGAGACCGTTGACGAGCGTCAGCCGGCAACGAATTTCGAAGCCGGACGGCGGATGCTGGAGGTGATCGACGCCGACGGTGACGAAAGCATCAGCGAGCTGGAATTCCGCGCCCACTGCAACAGCACCGGCCGAGCAGGCTGACCGGTGCTATCCGGGTCGGCACGGATAAAGGGAGGTTAGGGATAGGTGGCGAATGGACGATTCTGCCCCGCCCCGTTGAACAGCAATACGGTGTAAGGGTCCTGACGATCCCCCATCTCCATACCCGGGGATCCGATCGGCATGCCGGGTACGGCGAGGCCCCGCGCTTGCGGCGCCTCCTGTAGCAGCCGGTGGATGTCGGTTGCCGGCACATGGCCTTCGATGACGTAGTCGCCGACAAAGGCGGTATGACAGCTTGCCAGTTCCCGCGTCAGACCGGCATCCACCTTGATCTGATTGATGTTCTGGGTGTCATGTACCGTAACCTCAAACCCGTTCTCCTCCAGGTGCCGGACCCAATCAGTACAACAGCCGCACGTGGGGGATTTATGCACGGTGATCGCCTCGGCGGCGTGAACCAGGGCGGGTGAAACCGCCAGACTAACGATGCTTAGTAGGGATGCGCGTAAAAACGGTTTCGCCTTGGTCATGGCTATTCCTCAATGATGGTGTTGTTGATTTTCGTCGGTTTTTTCAGACGGCGCGCTCAGCCAGAACCAGCCGACCACAAAGGCCGCCAGTAACAGTCCGGCACCGTTGATCAAAATGGCCGTCATCGTGATACGTCCTCTTTGCCCGAATGCGTTTTCCCGGGCTTGAAAAGCCGCAGCCGGTTGGCGTTGGTCACTACCGTAACCGAGGATAGGGACATGGCCGCGCCGGCCAGTATCGGGCTCATCAGGAGGCCCCAAACCGGGTACAAAATACCGGCGGCGATAGGTACGCCGAGACTGTTGTAGACGAAGGCACCGAACAGGTTTTGACGGATGTTGCGCACCGTGGCGCGGGAAATGGCGATGGCGTCGGTGACGCCGCTCAATGAGCTGCGCATCAGCGTGATCGACGCGCTCTCGATGGCGACGTCCGTCCCGGCACCGATGGCAAAACCGACGTCTGCCGCAGCCAGAGCCGGGGCATCGTTGATGCCGTCGCCGACCATGGCCACATGCCGGTCTTCGCTACGCAACCGGCTGACGATGCTGGCCTTGTCCTCCGGCAGGACGTTGGCATGGACCTCATCGATACCGGCTTCCCGGGCGATGGCTTGGGCACTGGCTTCGACATCGCCGGTCAGCATCACCACGCGAATGCCTTGGGCTTGCATCGCCGCGATGGCATCGCGCGAGTCAGGCTTGATCCGGTCCGCCACGCCAATGACACCCAGGGCCTGACGATCGCGAGCTAGGAACAGCGGCGTACCGGCTTGGCCGGAAATAGCGGCTGCCGCTTCGGCGAGCGCTTGCAGATCGACGCCCTCGCTTTCCAGCCAGCGGCGGTTCCCCAGACGTAGCGTTTTGCCCTCCCATTCGGCGCTGACGCCCTGGCCATTGAACGCTTCGAAGTGACGGGCGCCGGCACGGTCGATGTGCCGCTCATCCGCCGCCGCTAGAATCGCCTGGGCCAGGGGGTGTTCGGAGTGCTGCTCCAAACCGGCGGCGAGGCGCAGTAAGTCCGCCTCGTTCAAGCCATCAACCGTGTCGACACGCGTAACCCGGGGCTTGCCTTCGGTAATGGTGCCGGTTTTGTCCAGCACCACGGTGTCGATTTGCCCGGCAAGCTGCAGGGCCTCCCCCTGGCGGATAAGGATGCCGTGTTCGGCGGCTTTGCCGACGCCGACCATAACGGACATGGGGGTCGCCAGACCCAGTGCGCAGGGGCAGGCAATAATCAGAACCGTCGTCGCGGCGACCATCATGTGCACCACCTGAGGCGCGGGACCGAAGTTATACCAGGCCAGCGCAGCGGCAATGGCGATCAGCAGGATAGTGGGCACGAAGATCGCCGAGATCCTGTCCGCCAGCCGGCCGATAGGGGGCTTGTCTCCCTGGGCCTTTTTGACCATCTGAATGATTTGCGCCAGCGCGGTTTCGGCCCCCACACGCGTGGCCTCGCACACCAGTGAACCGCTGGTATTCAGCGTGCCCGCGGCCACCTCGTCGCCTTCGGCCTTTGCCACCGGCATGGGCTCGCCGGTGAGCATGCTTTCATCGATGCGGCTGTGACCGTCGGTGACCCTGGCATCCACCGGCACCTTCTCGCCCGGCCGGACCCGAAAGCGATCACCGATCTGCACGTCCTCCACCGGAATATCCCGCTCCTCGCCGTCGCGGATCACCCGTGCGGTCTTGGCCCGCAGGTCGAGTAGCCGGCGGATGGCCTGGGAGGTGCGGCCGCGGGCGCGCAACTCCAACGCCTGACCCAGGTTGATCAAGCCGATGATCATGGCCGAGGCCTCAAAATAGACATGCCGTGCGGCCTGGGGTAGAACGTCCGGAAACGCCACCACCACCATGGAATAGGCCCAGGCGGTTCCGGTGCCCAGGGCGATTAGGGTATCCATATTGGCATTATGGTGGCGGAAGGCTTTCCAGGCGCCGGTGAAGTAATGGCCACCCGCCAGGACCAGTACGGCGAGGGTAGCGGCGCCGACCGCCAGCCATCCCGGCTGGTTTGCCGGGGTGACGCTCATGGTGCCGCCCAGCAGGCCCCAAACCATCAGCGGGACACCCAAGCCCAGTCCAACCGCCATCTTGATCAGTAACGACCGGTATTCGCGGGCGTCGGCTTCCTGGCGTTGCTCATCCGCGGCATCGCTATCGTGTATTTCCGAGGCCCCATAGCCGGCACTCTCGATGGCCTGGATCAGAGCGCTCGCCGAACCGCTGCCGTAAGCGGTGGCCGTCAGATCGGCCAGGTTCATGCGGGCCGAGGTTACGCCCGGCACCCGGCGCATCGCGCTTTCGATGGTGTTGACGCAGGACGCGCAGGTGGCGCCGGTGATGGCCATCTGGACCACCGGACTCTCGCCGGCATCGCGAACGTCGGGCTGAGCGGCCTCTTCCCCATGCTTGGCGGCCCCTTGCGGCGAGGTACGGTACGGCGGCGAGGTACGGTACGCCCCGGCATCCTGTTGCTCCGCCGTGTCCGCGGATGCTTCGGCTGGAAAGCCCGCGCCGGTGATTAGGCGCGCGGCCTCGGCGGGATCGACCGTGACCGGCAGGGCAACGGTTTGGCGTTCCAGATCGACACTTACCGCATCGGCGTCATCCACAAGGGGCGACAGAGCCTGGCGGATTTTCTTCACGCAGCCCTGGCAGGACGCGCCGGAGATGGTTAATTGACGAGAGGGCTGTTGGGCGATGTTCATGCGGCCCCTCCGGTCTGACGTGTACCCTTAGGTGCAATCGCTTTGCCTGAGCCGGGCTGGTCCACGCCAGCCTCTTGGCCGTCGACGCCGGTGGCTTCGTCCCATTTTTCGATCAGGCGGCAGATGGTATGGCCGTCCGGATTACCGTTGGGCATGGTTTCCCACGCGGCCATGGCCTCACGCATGCGGTCGCGCAGGGCTTCCAGTTCGGCCAGGCGCGCTTCCACGTCTTGCAAGCGGCGGGTAAACATGTCCCTGACCATCGGGCAGGGCGAATGGTGGTGGTCGGCTTCACCCAGGATCGATTGGATCTCGCTCAGGGCAAAACCCAGCTGTCGGGCCTTGCGGGCAAATTTCAGACGTTGGAGGTCATTGCCGTCGTACCGATGATAGCCATTGTCCGGATTACGCGCCGGGCTCAGTAGACCCTCGCGAGTGTAGTAGCGCACGGTTTCCGGATTGACGCCGGCAGCGCGGGCGATTTCGCTCACCTTCATTGCATCACTCCCAAGCTGAATGGGTTGATGTCAGTTTAAAACCTTTGAGCGGCTCAAAGGTCAAGCGAAAAACGATTAAGTGGATTTACCGGTCTGTTGTCTGTCAGGCGCGAGCGCTATTTATAGGCGCGAAGGCTATCGGCGCGCACGCAGGAAGGCGCCGCAATGCCGGCATTGGTCCGGCGCCTGCAGTTTGGCCTGCCAGCCAATGCGGTGATAGCACTGCGGGCAGCGCAAGCGTAGTTGCAGCGCGATGATAGGCGCTATCAGCGCCGCCAATAGAAAGCCAAGGGGCCCCCATTCCCGACCGCTGGACAGGCCCAGCTGACTGCTGAACACCAATAGCGTCACCAGGGCGATGAAGGCAAAGATGAAGTAGCGGCGGTTCCAGTTTTCCCAGCGGCGTAGCTGCTGGTCCTGGTCCGGAGTCAGGTAGCGGGGGTTGGGTACGGTCATGGCGTTCCGCAAGTCAGTGGTTGATCGACGTTATCTTACTGATGTTTACGTCATCGTGTCTGTGGCCGTTCACTGAAGTTACCACTGACGATTCAACGAAGCGCTACGTCTTAAGGCGACTGATGTGACAGATCGCCGATGTCCACGCCCTTGGCCACGAGCGATTCCAGTTCGCGCACCGGGAGCGGCCGGCCAATCAGATAACCCTGGGCCAAGTCGCAACGGTGCGTGCGCAGGAAACTGAGCTGAGCTTCGGTTTCGATGCCTTCCGCCGCGACCTGAATGCCCAGGTTATGGGCCAGATTGATGACGGCACGAGTAATGATCGCATCGTCATGGCGTTCGGTGACCCGGGTAATAAACGAGCGATCTATTTTAAGCAGATCCACCGGGAAGTCTCGCAGGTAGGCGAGGGACGAGTAGCCGGTGCCGAAATCGTCAATAGCGAGATGGACGCCGAGCTGATTCAGGCGCTTGAGTTGGTCGAGGTTGCGCTCCAGGTTCTCGATGAAGATCTCCTCGGTCAGCTCGACCTCGAGCTGGCTGGCGCTAACGTTGTTGTTGCGCAGTGCGTTCTCGATGTTTTCCACCAGGTCTGGATCTTCCAGCTCGCGGCCGGACAGGTTAATAGCCACGCGCAGATGACCCAAAGGCCCGCCCTGCCAGGCGGCGAGCTGGCGGCAGGCGGCCAGGGCGACCCAGCGGCCGATGTCGGAAATGCGTCCGCTCTCTTCCGCAAGGGGAATAAAGTCTGCCGGTGGCAGCAGGCCCCGGGTAGGATGCTGCCAGCGCACCAGTGCTTCGACGCTGCCGATTTGCTGGGTCGCTAGGTCCAACTGGGGCTGGAAGTGCAGCACTAATTGGTCTTCGCTCAAGGCTTTGTTGAGATCCTTGTCGAGCTCTAGCCGGCGGACTTCCCGGTCCTGCATGCCTTCGGTGTAGAACTGATAATGGTTGCGGCCCGACTCCTTGGCGCGATAGAGCGCCACGTCGGCATTGCGCAGCAGGATGTCCGCATCCAGGCCGCTTTGGGGGTAAACGGCCACGCCCAGGGTAGCGCTGACGTGATGTTCCTGCTCCTGCACGATAAAAGGCTCGGCGAAACACTGCTTGATCTGGCCTAGCAGGTAGATGACCTCATCGATATCTTCGATGTGCTGCTGCGAAATCATAAACTCGTCGCCACTGGAATAGGCCACGAGTACACGTTCAGTGCTGAAACGGTTGAGGCGATCGGCCACCTTGATCAGCAGCTCGTCGCCGAAGTGATGGCCAAGGGTGTCATTAAGGATCTGAAAGCGGTCCAGATCGAGCATGATCAGCGCGACTTGGCGGAAATGACGGTCGGCAATCGCCAGGGTATGGGTCAGGTCTTCCATGAAAAATCGGCGGTTGGCCAGTCCGGTCAGGCTGTCGGTAGATTCGATACGCGCGAGATCCTGCTGTACGGACTCACGCTGATAGACTTCTTCCTGTAACGCGTCCTGGGCCTGAGTCAGGGCCTGATTGCGGCGCATGATCAGTTGTGCGAGCCATACCAGCGCGCTGATCAGCACGCCCAAACCCATCAAGCCAAGCGGTGCGACGTGTGGCCACTCCCCCCGATGGCTCTCAACCCACGGCTGAGTGGGCGTCAGGCGCAGATGCCAATCCAGGCCGGGAACGTCCAGCGCGGTAGTTTGCTCGATACTCGCAGTCACCGGGGCGTCCGGCACGACAACGAAGCGGTTGGTGCCGCTCTCGATGATTTCCACCTGAAAGTTATCCAGAATGCGCGGCGTGATCAGGGCCTCGATCAGCCCTTCCATACGAAAAACCCCGGCGATATAGCCTAGGCTCGTACCCTCGTGGACGATGGGGGCATACACGACGATGCCAGTACCACCTTGTCTGAGTTCGATGATTCCGGAGAAATCCACTTGGCCGGTCCGGGTCGCCCGTTGCAGGCTGGCTAAACGTTCGGCGTTGAAGGCGACATTGAAGCCCTCGACATTCTCGTTGCCGGCCAGCGGCGTTATCCAGCGGATACGGTAGTCGCTGTCGACCCACTCGATGGCTTGGTAGTGATTGAAATCGCGCAGGTGGTTGTCGGCGTCAATTTTCCAGACCGCTTGCGGCAGGCTTGGCAGCGCGGCGCGGCGCTCTGCCATTCGGCGCAGGGCACGCACGTGACTTTGGAAATCCCCCTGCAGTTCGCGCGCCAAGGCGCTGGTTTCGGCCTGCAAAGTGAGCTGGATCTGGTGACGGGCCTGGGATTCGACGCCGCGCCAGAACCCGACGGTAAGCACAACGAACGCAAGGATAAGAATGGCCGGCAGCACGGGATGGAGCAAGGCCCGCGAAAGTCCCCGGGACGGGTTGGAGGATTCGTTATGCATGCAGGTCCTGTTGTTGTCCTTAGTGCTCGCGCTACACGTCAGTATAGATTCTCGACCAGTACCCAAGTAAATTCATTAAAGTTTACAACTATTTGCAATTGAGTACGGCTCAGTGGCCTATTCGGGACGCGTCGATCAAGGGCCTATTCGGGCAGGCTCTCAGGCGAACCGACTGCCAATAACGCGAGATGGCGTTCATGAGTCATTATAGACTGGATAGATTGAGGACCGGGACCTGAAGCGAATCGAGATCGCTCCCTAGGGAGGCTCTCTAGATCAGATTCAGCGTCCGTAGCAGATAAATGCCCAGACTCAGTGTGAAAGGGGCGAACAGCGTCGTCAAAGCGACAATATTGGCCGCCAGCTGGTGGTTGCCGCTCATGCTGCGGGCCATGACATAGCTCACTGTGGCCGTGGGCGATGCAAACATGGCGAACAGGGTCCCCAATTGTAAGGCGTCAAACCCGAGAGGGAGTGCGGCTAGGGTAAAAATCAGGGGCAACGCAACCAGCTTCACCGCCGTGGCCACGATGGCCGTCGCCGAGCCCATGCGCAATGCGTTCAGGCTCAGGGTAGCACCCACGCAAAGCAGCGCCAAAGGCAGCGTCATCTGGCCGAAGTAGGCTGCACTGGTGAGAATCAGCTCGGGCACCGGTATTTGCAGGGCAGCCAGTGCCAGTCCCAGCATGATACTGGCGATCAACGGGTTTCGAACCAGTCCGTGGGCAATGCTGCGCCAGGAGGTGCTTCCCCGCCCCGACGCCGCAGTCAGAGCGAATACCGATAGGACGTTGTAGAGCAGCGTCATACCGGCGAGCAGTACCGATCCGACCGCCAAACCGGTCTTGCCGTAGAGGCTGGCGCACACAGCGATGCCGATGATCCCCAGGTTTCCGCGGAAGGCACCCTGCACAAATACGCCGCGGTCGGGGCCGGACCCTGGCCACCACGCACTGACGAGCCAAAGAGCGACGAAACTGGCGACGGTGGCGCCCATGCCGAAGCCCACGTGCCGAGGGTCGACCCACCTGGAGAGGTCGAGGTCGACCAAACTGGTGAGGATCAGTGCTGGCAGGGCCAGGTTGAACACCAGACGGGATCCGGTTTCCACGAAGGCGTCGTCGATCCAGTGAATGCGCCGCAATAGCCAGCCAGCAGCCATCACCAGGAAGATGGGAGCGGTTACGGAAAGTGAAAAGAGCAGGTTATCGAGGTAACTCACTGGTCCTCATGCGCGTCCGGTCAGTTCGCTGATGCGGGCCGCCAGGGTGATCCCATGGGCGCCGTCGGGCAGGGGCGCTGCAATGCTATAGAGTTCGCCGGTTTCGGCGACGGGTTCGTCCTTGAGATCGATCAGGCGAGGTATGACCGGATTCTTGTCTGCATTCCGGAGAATTTCAACCCTCGGGCGCAATTTGTAGGACGGATGGGTGGCAATCACGACGGCGACTTCGCCGGTGTTCATTTCCACCAGGCTACCTGGCGGATAGACGCCGACCATGCGGATGAAGGCTTCGATCATCTCGGGGTCGAAGTGCTTGCCCCGCTCCCGGTAAAGAATCCGCATAGCGTCCACGGTGGGAAGGCCGTCGCGGTAGCAGCGGTCGCTGGTGATGGCGTCGAACACGTCGACAATGGCAATCAGGCGGGCAAAGCGGCTGATCTGCCAGGCTTGCAGCGCCTGGGGATAGCCGTTGCCGTTCACGCGTTCGTGATGATCGCGGCATACGTTGGCGACGATAGGGTCGAGTGTGTGATGCTCGCTTAGCATGCGGTAACCGTACTCGGTGTGGCGTCGCATTTCGTCCATTTCCTCTGGGGAAAGGGCGCCGGGTTTGTTGAGGATGGCATCGGGTACGCGCATTTTGCCGATGTCGTGGAGCAGACCGCAGAGGCCAGCCACTTCCATATCCCGTTCGGGCATGCCCAGGTAGCGTGCGAAAGCGACTGCGAGGATAGCCACGCGCAGGCAATGTTCAGCCGTGTAGGCGTCCTGATGCTTGATACGGTTCATCCAGAACATGGCATTGGCATTGGCGCTGATGCTTTTGACGCAGTGTTGGATGATTGGCCGGGCCGCTGAAAGGTCGAGCTCCTGTCCGGCCTCGATCTGGTTTAGCATGATACCGACAAAATGCTGGCCTTCTTCGAAAGCGTTCCGGGCGCGAGGGAGTTCCTCGTGTAGGCTGCGGGATTCCGGCAGGGGCTGCTCGCGCCGCTGGCGTCGGGCTTCAATCTGTGCCTGTAAGGGTGCCAGCACCCGAGCCGTGGCTTCCACCATGATCCAATCGCAATAGTGGCGCAGCAGCCCCAACTGTTCGTCGGTTTCGACGGTAAAACCCTGGAACAGGACGGGTACTTCGGCCCAGGGGCGATCCAGCTTGACCACCCGCATCCCAACGCCAAGAAGATCGACCGGTAGACGCGTACGCACAAGTGTATCGGTGTAGCGGCGGGGCGTCTTGCTGGAAGCATTCTTTTGGGTAGGGCGTCGGAACGGCATAATGCGACGGATCTCAGTGTAACCTGAACCTTATTATGACATCAGTGTGTCGCATTGCGATTGGATTTGACGATTTTTTATACAATTCGCCACCGGATGGGAGCGTGGTTCGCCGAAATCCCGATCCGGGGCGAGCATGTGCTTGAGACCGTTCGAATAAACGTGGCCTCAACGCTTATTGGGGGGCTATACGCCCACCCCTCCTACGTAGGCTGATGCGACGAAGAAGACGCCGGTAACGGCGGTAATCTTTGCGAATGAGACCAGCTGATCGACCATGTGACACCTCCAGTTGTGGCGCGCCGGCTCGCTCGTCTTGAGCGGATACTGGCGAATAGGGCTCGCGGTTCATTGTGTAGTGGATCATTGGGCAGCGGGACACGCCCACCTATTTACATGTCGCAAGAATGAGTCCATTTGATGAAAACCGGAAACGCCAGGCCAGGTTGAGTCGAGAAGCTCATGTGCACTCTAGACTTCGTCCGGGTGCCGCTGTAAAGAAAGGTGACGCCAAAGAACGGTGTGCTGAACGGTTGCCGCTGTACGGCGGGCGAGGTCGGAAACGTGGGAGGCGTTAGCCGCTTTACGGCGAGATTGCGGAGCGTAAAAAAGTGACCTGTTCGGTCACTTTATACCGCTCTGGCCAGAGGCACACCGAGGCGAGGAATTTCCTGCTTGGGGCAGCGATCCATGACGACCTGCCGGCCGGCCTCTTCGGCGCGCAGTGCTGCTGCCTCGTCGATCACGCCGATCTGCATCCACACCACTTTTGCGCCCTTGCGAATAGCGTCGTCTACCACCGGACCCACCCGGTGACTGGCGAGGAACAGGTCTGCCATGTCGATGGCGTCAGGGATGCTGGTGAGATTGGGGTAGACCGTTTCCCCCAGCAATTGGCTGCCGGCCAGCCTCGGGTTTACGGGAATGACCCGGTAGCCGCGGCCTTGTAGATAAGCCATGACGCTATGACTGTCGCGGTGCGGCTTTTCGCTGGCGCCCACCAGGGCAATCGTACGGACGGTTTCAAGGATCTGGCGTAACTGGTCGGGACGGCTTTCCGGCATGGTTTGCGCTCTCTCGGCAGCGATGGTCAGGCAGCGTCGCGGTGGGCTTGGAGGGACACCGAGACGGATTCGGCATAGCGTAGCGCGTGAGGCTTGTCGATTTCCACCTGGGCCCATTGGACCGCATCGTGCGCCATCACGATCATCAACACTTCATGGGTCATGCGCTCCAGCAGGGCGAAGCGATTGCCGTCCACGTGGTGGATAATTTCCTTGGTGATGGTGCGGTAGTTCAGCGCCGATTCGATCTCGTTATTGTCGACAGCGGCGGTGGCGTCATAGCGTAACTTGACGTTGATCAGCACGTCTTGCTGGTTATTGATTTCCTCTTCCTTGATACCGATATAGGTGCGCAGCAAAAGATCCTTGATACGTACGGTAGCCTGGTGTTCGATGGTCGGTGGCGTCATGGCAACTTCTCGATAAAGGGCGCGGTGGTGGTCAGCGCCGGCTGATGAGCGTCAGAAACTCGTTACGGGTCGCTTGGGATTTGCGGAAGCTGCCGAGCATCACCGAGGTTTTCATCAGGGAGTTCTGTTTTTCGACACCGCGCATCATCATACACATGTGCTGAGCCTCGATAACGACGCCCACACCTTCGGCGCCGGTCACGTTCTCGACCGCCTCGGCAATCTGGCGGGTCAGGTTTTCCTGGATCTGGAAGCGCCGGGCGTACATGTCCACGATTCGGGCCAGCTTGGACAGGCCCAGTACCCGGCCCTGGGGAATATAGGCGATATGGCACTTGCCGATAAACGGCAGCAAGTGATGTTCGCACAGGCTGTAGAGTTCGATGTCCTGCACCACGACCATCTCATCCATATCGGACTCGAAGGTCGCGTTGTTCACCACGCTTTCCAGGTCCTGGTCATAACCCTGCGTCAGGAACTGCATCGCCTTGGCGGCCCGCTGCGGGGTGTTGCGCAAGCCTTCGCGCTGGGTGTCCTCGCCCAGCGCCTGCATGATTTTCTCGTAGTATTGCGCGATTGCGTCTGTTTTATCCGTCATCACCGGTTCTCTTGAGCTACTGTCAGACTGCCTGAACGGTATCGGACGTTGTCTGTCCTCACCCTGTACTTTTAGCCACGTACTTTTAACAGTGGTTTCACATCAACACCGTGTTATCACACCAAGTACGTTGTTCTGACCGGGCCAGATGCGGGGTCGGGCAGGTCGTGAAAGGCGTCAGTAATTCGAAGAGATTAAGCTATTTCCGGCGTAAAGCCCAAATTTGGGTAGGCGCCTAATGCACTAGCGTCGGTTTTTCGGCGCTTCCCGTTGGATAGCGTTGCTGATGGCATCAGCCTCGGCAGCCAGGACCCGGCACAGCAGGCTGTCCTTGCGCTTACCGGCGGCACGCTGCAACTGTTGCTGTTTCAGACGATATAGACGATCAAGACGGCTATGTGCCGGCGACATCGGTTGGGACGGTTCGATAATGCGCATGGAATTACCTCGCACGCGAAATAGGCGATCCCGATGTCAAGAAAGGGATCAAAAAATGACTACACTGGGATTGAAGCACTATCCGTACCATCGGATGTGGGGGCGGATAACATTGAACCAAGAGCAGTGGGGTAGCGGCTTTCCCTAATGCCCAGAGAATGTGAAGAGCTTGGTGCTAAAGGCTGCAGGCGAGTCACAGGCGCGGACGGCCGACGGGTGTAAACTCTGCTTTACAGTATTTGACCAGCCACAGTAACGGAAAAGGGTTTATGGAACGCGTGGTCTCTCTGGATATACCCGCTAGCGACGCTGCAACGGGGATTCCCGTCCACCGCTGGCAGCAGGGTGGCAAATGGTTTTCTTACGGTGAACATGCCATCTTCAGTCGCATGGAAGGCAGTGGGGAAGTCTTGCTGTTGTTGCATGGTTTCCCCACCGCCTCCTGGGATTGGAACCGTCTCTGGCGGCCGTTGAGCCAGGCCCGTCAGTTGCTGGTCGCCGACATGCTGGGTTTTGGCTTTTCCGATAAACCGATTGACTACGACTACAGCATCGTCGATCAGGCGGATTTGCAGCAGGGTTGGCTGGAGGCGCTTGGCGTAAAGCGTGTCCATTTGCTGGCCCATGACTATGGTTGCAGTGTGGCCCAAGAGCTATTGGCCCGTGACCAGGAGGAGGGGCTGCCGTTCGAGATTGCCAGCGTCTGCTTCTTGAACGGAGCCCTGTTTCCAGAGGTGCACCAGCCCATCCTGATCCAACGACTATTGGCGGGGCCCTTAGGCGGTCTGGTCAGCCGCGGGTTGACCCGCAGGGTATTCGACCACAACTTTGCCAAGCTGTTCGCGCCCGCCAGCAAACCCTCGGCGGCGGAGCTGGACAACTTCTGGCAGCTACTGGACTACAATAACGGCCGCGGTATCCTGCCTCGGCTGATCCGCTACATGGAGGAGCGGCGTTGCCACCGCAATCGCTGGGTCGGGGCACTTGTCGAGGCCCGGCAGCCCATGCGGTTGATCTCCGGGACGGCTGATCCGGTGTCCGGCATCGCTATGGCAGACCGTTATCGTCAGATCATCGAACAGCCGGATATCGTTGCGCTGGAAGGTGTCGGCCACTACCCGCATTTCGAGGCGCCGGTGAAGGTGCTGCTCGCCCTGCAGCAATTTTGGGAGCGGGATTGACGCCCGACTTGTCTATCTTCTCGATCGCGATTTCAGCGTTGTGATTTCTGCGGCCTGATGTCCGCGGCGATGGAATCGGCTTCCGGATGGGTTTTCCGGCTCCAGCCATCCAGGCTGACGACCTGGTTACGGCCCGCTGCCTTGGCGGAGTCGAGCGCCTGGTCGGCACGATTGAGCCAGGTTGACCAGGTTTCCCCCTTGATAACTTCCGTGACCCCGGCACTGGCGGTGATTTGGATATCGCTGTGAAACGGCGCCAGGCTGAGGGTCGTCAGCAGTTGCCGCGCCTGTTCTACAGCGGATTGCAGCCGGGTCTCCGGCAGTACGATCATGAACTCCTCGCCGCCCAAAGATGCCGGTCAGACTCAGGGAGAACGTAATGCGCCAGAACTCCGGCTCCGGAAAGCGAAGATAGGACACCGCGGACAGGGTCGCGATAAACAAGGTGTTGACGATCAGCGCTTCTCGAAGCGACAGCAGAAAGAAAATACCGGCTATCGCTGGATAATTTATGAGCAGTTCTTCGGGACGAACGAGAGGCCACCCTCGACGAAATCCACAAAATAGGCGAACAGCGTACGGTCGTCTGGACGGATATTGCCGAACGGGGTATTGGACAATCTATCGATCTCCGCTGCGCCATGGATCAGGCTGACGAAGGTAAAAGCCAGGCGAATGCGCAGGATATCCCGCGGGATATGCGGCAGCACCCGGTGAAGCTGTGCTTCGATGCGTTCGACATCCGGGCGGAAGTGGGTGTTCATTAATTGTACGATGTCCGGTGTGTTGTCTGCATGCAGATGCGCCATGAAGCGTAGCGCGGATGGCCCCCAATCCGGCGATAGCGTGAGGGAAAGATAGTGCGTGGTCATCGCTTTCACGACGTCCCGCAGGGATGGGGACGGATGGGCTTCAATCGCCGTAAAGCCGCTTTCGAACCGAGGCCGGGTATAGTCGGTGATGAATGTGACCACCGCTTCCAGCACCCCCAGCCGGCTACCGAAGTGGTAATGGGCGGCGGCCGAGTTACGGGTGCCGGATTCAGCACTGAGGGTACGTAGGGAAACGCCGTCCAGGCCGTGCTCGGCATAGAGCTTCAGGGCGGTAAGAACGATGTTCTGTCGGGTCGCTTCGCCGTGGGTTGCGCGGGCCATGCTCGGGACTCGGTAAAATGTCGGGGCAGTATAACCAGACAGCACACCGGCGTCGCGCGGCAGAACAAGTCCTCTGGCCGCTACCGATGATCTTCGCTAGACTCGCGCTCTACGTTTTGTGCCGTGCAGGAAAGCGCTATGTCTTCACCTTTGCCACTGTCCTCGGTTTTGACGATTCGTGCCGGTCGCCGTGCCTACGAGCGTATCCGCGCCGATGGGTTGAACGCCGGAGACGTGCACGTGATTCCCGGCGCTGCCGGCGGTCCCAAGGCGTTGGGCATCAGCGGGCTGGACAAGGCGATTTTTGGCGATTGGCTGCCGGCGGCGCCCCAGGTGCGCTCGCTGATCGGCGCGTCCATTGGCAGCTGGCGGTTTGCCGCCATCGCGTCCGGCGAGCCGCGCGAACAGCTGTCGCGGCTGGCGGACCTCTACACCAGTCAGCGTTTCCCCAAGGGTGTTAGCATGGCGGAAGTGACGCGGCGCAGCGTGACGTTCCTGGAAGAGCTGCTCGGCGGTCGGGAAGAGGCGATCCTCAGCCATCCGCATTATCGCTTGAGCATTGTGGTGGTCCGCAGCCTGGGGATGCTCCAGCACGATACCCGGGGCCGCCTGGCGCTGGGCCTGATGACTGCCATCAGCGCCAATATGGTGAGTCGTCGCCACTTGGGACGTTTTCTCGAACGCGGGATCCTGCATGATCCGCGTGACAAGGCCCCGTTGGGCGACCTGATCGATTTCCGTAGCCATCACGTGCCTCTAAGCCGGGATAATCTGACGGCAGCGCTGTTGGCGTCTGCGTCGATACCCATGGTGATGTCCGGCGTCAAGAGTATTGCCGGTGCGCCGGAGGGCCTCTATCGGGACGGCGGTCTGCTCGACTATCACCTCGACCTGCCGTACGAGCAGCCGGGGGTGGTGCTTTATCCGCATTTCACGGACCGGATCATTCCCGGCTGGTTCGACAAGACGCTGCCGTGGCGCCGGGGCGATGCCACGCGCATGCAGGACGTGGTCCTCATCGCGCCTTCGCGGGACTATCTGGCGCAATTGCCGGATAAGAAGCTGCCAGATCGCAAGGATTTCGAGCGCTATATCGGTAACGACGACGCTCGAGAGAGGGCGTGGCGCCGGGCGGCAGCGGAAAGCGACCGGCTGGGGGACGCTTTTCTCGAGCTGCTGGAAAACGGACGCATCGCCGATGTCGTGCAGCCTCTCTGATTTGCTTCCAATTTTCTTCTAGTTTCCTGTCAGCGTGCCCGCATGCCGCCGTTCATACGGGCACGGCTGTTATTTTGGCACAACCGCCGGCGGACATCTGATTAAGTAACACTCGATGGCGGCCCTGAGGGCTCCTCAGGCATCCCCGGTCGGGCATGCAGGGAGAGGCGAAAGCCGGCACAGCCGGTCAGGGTGTCCACGACCGGTTTGACGCGCACGGTGACCGGTACGGCCTCACCGCCGCTATTCAGCATGTGCAGATCGAGCCGGATGACTTGGCGCTCCTGGCGTGATGCCGTCAAGCCTTGATCGAAGCGGGACTTGTCGTCGTCCGGCACCAAATCCGTTATCGGCAGACGATGTAGATCGGCTGGCGCACGACCCAGCAGCTCGACGGTTTGAGCGGAGATAAAGCCAATGCAGCCTTCCTCGTCCAGTTCGGCAATGCACCCTCCGGCGATGGCCACCAGGTCACGGCTACGCTGCTCGCTATCCTGCAGTGCCTGCTTGAGGGCGGTTTTTTCGATGCGGGCGTTTTCCAGGCGTTGCTCCTCGGTTTGCAGCGCCGTGCCGAGGCGGGACTGCTCGGCACGTGCCACCGTGACTCGGCGGCAGAGCCAAAGGGCGATCAGGGCCGCGGCGAGGGTCGTCAACAAGCCCACCAGCCAGACCACCTGCTGAATGTGCTGGCGGATGCCATCGGCGAAGCCGGCGTCCGGCAGGGTGGTCAAAATCCATTCCCGGTCCGCCAGGCCGATCGCGGAGCGTAACGCTTGTGGACGTTGCGGCTGATTGACCGGATCGGTCGCAAACAGCGGTGTTTTCAGATGCTGATCCAGATCGAATACGGTGACCTGCAGGCGCGGGTTAATACGATTAGGCAGCGCCTCTTGCAACAGCATGTCGGGCGAGAAAGCGAGACTGATCAATGTGCGCGCGCCGGCCGGCGCGCCGTTCTCCACGGCACGAAACAGACGGACGGCCGACTGGCTGCGACCATTGCGTTGAATCTGGGTCTGAGCGGTGGCTGAAACTTTATTGTGCTGGAGCGCCGAATCCATGGGCTGGCGCCAGTGGGGCACGGAGGGCGCCACCAAGCCCAAGCTGATCTTGCTGCTGTCGCGGCCCGCGACCTGCGAGACCACTTGATACTCGGCCTGTTGGCCAGCGGGACGGGTATTGCCGCTGCTCTGCCACTCGCCAAACGTGATGTTCTGGCCATTCTCACGAGAAAGCCGCTGTTCCATCGTCTCGCGCTGGGCGTCGGTTACGCGAACGATACGGTCGAGGTTGAGCACGTCCGGCAACCGCCGCAGCAGGTTCTCGGACTGTCGCTCGAAAATATTCGCTGACCGATCGCCGGCGCCGAGACTCCCAGCTATTAGATCGAGCGCGAACACCCGGCTCGTGAGAGCCTGTTGCACGGTGTCGGTGAAATGCTGGTGATGGCTCTCCAGCAGCGCTGTGCGCAGGGTCGATAGACCTTTATCGATCTGGTGATTGACGGCGACCGTGCATAACAGGCCAATAATCAGTACGAGCCCTGGAAGCCAGATATGCAGGCTTCTTCCCTCAGGCATGGTCATGGGCGTTCTCCATCGCCGAACAGACAGCGGCGCTCAAAGTCTCCAAGGAGATACTGAAAGAGGCCGTCGTTAGTCATTACTTTAGGTGCGGGTCGCGGGAAACGTCCAGTGTCGTCATCGGACTCTGTTTCATTGAGCCCAAAGTCAGGGGTAAGTTCCCGCTAAAATCTCGGCGTAGCGCCCCACAAAAAAGCACGCTGGCACACTAGTTACTGGGCTCGGGGATTGCGGACCAGGCCGTACACCAGCAGAAATAGCAGGAAGGCCGAGACCACGATCGAAGGCCCCGCCGGGCTGTTGAGGAACCAGGACATGGACAGGCCGCCAGAGACGGCCACCATGCCGGTAACAACCGCCAGCACCACCATGCGCTCGGGACTGGAGGCCAGGCGCCTTGCGGTGGCAGCGGGGATAATCAGTAACGCGGTGATCAGCAGTACGCCGACAATCTTCATGGCGACCGCGATCACCAGCGAGAACATCAGCATCAGGCCCAGCCGCAGCCGCTCCACCGGCAGGCCTTCCACCTTGGCCAGCTCCTCGTGAATAGTACTCATCAGCAGGCCGCGCCAGAGCCAGACCAGCAGGCTCAGGATGATGGCGGCGCCACCGTAGATCCAGGCCACGTCCTGGCGGCTCATGGCCAGCAGGTCGCCGAACAGGTAGCCCGTCAGGTCCAGGCGAACGTCGGGCATGAAGCTGAGCGTCACCAGGCCGATGGCCAATGCACTATGGGCCAGAATACCGAGCAGGGTATCGGTCGCCAGTGCCTGGCTGCGCGAAAGCACCACCAGCAGCAGGGCCAGGCCGATACAGACCACGGCGATGCTGAGGCTGAGCTGAATCTGAAACAGCGTACCCAGCGCCACACCCAGCAGGGCGGAATGGGCCAGGGTGTCGCCGAAATAGGCCATCCGGCGCCAGACCACGAAACAGCCCAGCGGCCCGGCTACCAGCGCGACGCCCAAGCCGCCGATCAAAGCCCGCCAGAAGAAGTCGCCGAGAATGGCATCAATGATGGGCATGGTGTTCACAGCTCTCCGAATTGTGGGCGTGATCCACCACATCGCCATGGAGATCGTGCCGATGATTATGATGATGGTGGTACACCGCCACGCTATCGGCGACATGCCGGCCAAATAGATCGACGAAGGCGGGGTCGTGGGAGACCTGTTCCGGGTAGCCGCTGCAGCAGACATGCTGGTTGAGACAAAGCACTTTGTCGGTGGCCGCCATCACCAGATGCAGGTCGTGGGAAATCATGATCACGCCGCAGTCGAGCCGGTCCCGCAGGGCGCGGATCAGATCGTAAAGCGCTGCCTGACCGTTGACGTCCACACCTTGAGCCGGCTCATCCAGCACCAGTAGGTCGGGACGGCGCACCAGCGCCCGGGCGATCAGCAGGCGCTGCATTTCGCCACCGGACAGGTGATGAATGGACGCCTCGTATAGATGGCCCACCGCCGTCTGCGACAAGGCATCGCGGCACTCGGCTTCCGAGGCGCCGGTGAGGCTGAGGAAACGTTTGACCGTCAGCGGCAGCGTCGGCTGGAATTGAATATGCTGGGGCACGTAGCCGGTTTTCAGGCCCGGGTGCTTTTCGATACGCCCCGTGCTAATGGACTGCAATCCGAGGATGGCCTTGATCAGCGTTGTTTTACCGGCGCCATTAGGTCCGATCACCGTAATGATGTCGCCGCGGCTAATGGACAGCCGGATACGCTCGACGATGCTCCGGCCACCGAGGGTGACGCCGACATCGTGCAGGGTTAAGAGCGTCTTACTCACCGGCGGCCTCCGGTTCGTCAGTGTCCTTAGCCTGGCAATTTGGGCACAGCCCGGCGATCTCCAGCGTTGTTTCCTCTACGGCGAAGCCCTCGTCACTGGAGGCCTGCTCGACGGATGCGGCGATATTAGGCGCGGAGAGTTCCAGCACATTGCGGCATTCCCGGCAAATCAGGAAAAAACCGGTATGGTGGTGGCCGGCGTGGGCGCAGCCTACGAATGCGTTCAACGAGGCAATACGGTGAACCAGGCCGTGCTGCTGCAAAAAATCCAACGCCCGGTAGACCGTGGGGGGTGCAGCGTTGTGGCCGTCCTGGGTCAGGGCGCCCAACAGGTCGTAGGCGCCTAGCGGCTTGTGGGATTGCCAGATAAGCTCCAGCACGCGCTCGCGGGTCGGCGTTAGGCGTGCCTTGGCTGCGTTGCAGATGCGATGGGCGTCGGCCAGAGCTTGATCGACACAAGCGGTATGGTTATGCGGACGATAGGGTAGCGGGGTTTGGGTCATGGGCAATCCCGGCAGACAAATAATGCAATATTATAACATCGCATCTGTCGACCGGATAGGCGTCGCGCCCAACCGGGTAGGCCCCCGCGGAGATGCCGTCAGGCGGCTGATTCCAGAACCAGCGACTCCAGGTACTCCAGATTAGGGATGTAGGCGGTATGACCATCCACGTCGACGACCATCAGGTCTGCCGGTCCGGTTTCGCCCTCGGCCTCTTGCACTTGGGTCTCGGTCAGTTTGGCCTGGCTGGGGATACCTTGGGTCGACAAGGCCAGAAACGGCATGCTGTGGTGGCTTTCGCTGATCGTATTGAGTACCGCGATACGCCCACGCATGGCGTCTGGCTGGAGCTTGGTGCCGCCATTGGCCGCATCGTAGGAGAGCACGGGCAGCTTCAGGCCGCGCCAGTGCAAATATCCCACAAGCCATTCCGGGCCTCCTTCGGCTTGTTCCGGTTCCGCGTAGTCGACGATTTCCGCGATCGAGACGTTGGGCAGCAGCAGCTGACGATCCGTTACCGGAATCAGTACGCAGGGCAGGACTTGGGAATTATCAGCCATGGTTGTGTCCTCAGGCGGAATCGCGTTGTTGCCTGCGCTTGAGCAGGCAGGCCTCTTCAATGGTTTGCGTCAGTTTTCGCGCCAGTTGCGCCGGGTCACCGGCGAAACTGGTGCAGCCGGTGGCCTTGACCGAATCCGGCATCGAGCTGTTGCCGCAGCTGTGGCTGTCCTGTACCCAGATCCGGCTGCCGTAAGCCTGGAGTATGGGGGCAGCAATGGCGCCATCGTTGCCCATCCCGGAAAACAGGATAGCATGGCAGCGGTGTCGGTAATGGTCCGACACGTTGAGCAGAACCTGATCGATGGACGGCCCGTAGGGTCCAGGCCATGGGCTGGCCTTTTGCTGCAGGCAGCCCGCACTATCCAGGTACCACTCGTTCTCCACGGGCAGTAGCACCACGTCGCCGTTGCGCACCTGGATCCCTTCCTCGGCCCGGCGCAGGGCGTAGTGCGCATGGCGTCCGAGTACCCGGGTCAGCACATCGGTGAAATTGGCGTCGATATGCTGAGCATAGACGAAGCCAACCGGCAGGCCGGGGGGCAGGCTGTCCAGAAACGTCTTTACCGCAGCCGGTCCGCCCAACGAGGCGCCGAGCACCCAAATCTCCTCGGCAGGTTCGCCTTCGCGGCCGGCCGGAATCCAGTATGGACGTTCCGCCGCCGCGACCTTTTGCGATGGCTGATCCAGTGCTTCCAGCGTGGTTTCGCCGTCGAGCTGTTCCAGCGCGCCGAGCTGCTGTTCCAGCTTGTCCAGCAAGCGCCGCTCCCAGCGGAAGAATTCGGTACTGCCGGGACTGGGCGCCTCGTCGAGCCCGAACAGGATGGGCGCGTCAGTGTTTTCCAGCAGGTAGTCGAACAGGGCGGGGTGGTCCGCCTCGTCTTCCAGGGTCACCAGCCAAAGCTGAACTTCGGGTATGGCCGGATAGGCCATCAGCCGTGCGGGATCGCCGATAAAAGCCGAGCTGAGCCCGAACTTGCCGATGGCGTCCTGCAGACGATGGCGCTGCAGCGGGCTATCCGAAACGATAGCCACCCCCTGCAGCGATTCGCCGGTTGCCATCAGTTGTTCCCGGTAAGCCGCTCAATCGTCTCGAGCAGCTGGGTTTCCTGGAATGGCTTGCCCAGGTATTCGTTCACGCCGATAGCCAGGGCCCGCTCACGGTGCTTTTGCCCGGTCCGCGAGGTGATCATGCAGATCGGTGTGTCCCGCAGGTTGTCGTCGTGACGAATGAAACTGGCCACTTCGAAGCCGTCCATTCGCGGCATTTCGATATCCAGCAGAATAATATCCGGACGGTGATCCTGCAGCTGCGCGACAGCGTCCAGGCCGTCCTTCGCCGTGAGCACTTCCATGCCGTTGCGCTCCAGCAGACGCGAGGTAACCTTCCGGACCGTTACCGAGTCATCCACTACCATGACCACCGTGGCGCGATCCGCCGTCCGGCGAGCATGCTCCTGGGCCGCTTCCAAGTCGGCGATGCGCTGGCGCTCGGACAGGATGTCCGAACGTATCATCGCCGGCAGGTCGAGGATCACGACCACGTTACCGTCACCCAGGATGGTGGCGCCGGAGACGCCGCGCACCGAGGTGAACTGCGGCCCCAGGGACTTGACCACGATTTCCCGGCTACCCATCAGGCTATCCACCTGCAGGGCCATCGGCTGCTCCGCACCGCGCACCAGAATCACCGGCAGCGGTAGAGCCTGGCCTTGCAGCTTGGGATGGTGGTCACTGTGCAGCAGGCTGCCCAGGTACTGCAGGCGGTATTCCTGACCGGCGTACTCGTACATCGGTGCGTCGGGTTTGTAATACTCTTCCAGCTCATAGGTGCTGACCCGCACGATACCCTCGATGGTATTCAGGGGGATGGCGTAGAAGTCCTCGCCGGTGGACACCATCAGTGCGCGGTTGACCGACACCGTGAACGGCAAGCGCACGGTGAAGGTGGTGCCCTGGCCCAGCATCGAATCGATATCCAGGCTGCCACCGAGCTGTTTTATTTCGCTGGCGACGACATCCATACCCACGCCACGCCCTGAAATCTGGGTGACTTTGGCGGCAGTGGAGAAGCCCGGCTGCAAGATAAACTGCAGGATTTCACGGTCGGAGAGCTCTTCGTCCGGACGCAGCATACCCTGTTTGATGGCCTTTTCGCGTACCGCCGACGTACGCACGCCAGCGCCGTCATCGATCATCCTCAGCACCACTTCGCCGCCTTCGCGGGTCAGCGACAGGGTAACTTCACCGGTTTCCGGTTTGCCGGCCTGGCGGCGCTCTTCCGGCGTCTCGATGCCATGATCGAGGGCATTCCGCAACATGTGTTCCAGCGGCGCAACCATACGCTCGAGAACGTTGCGGTCCATTTCGCCTTCGGCGTTGCGTACATCGAACTCAACTTTTTTGCCCAGCTCGCCACTGATCTGACGAACAATCCGGCGCAGGCGCGGCACCATGGATGAGAACGGGTTCATCCGCGTTTTCATCAGGCCTTCCTGCAGCTCGGTATTGATCCGCGATTGCTGCACCAGCAGGGTTTCCGTATCCCGTGTCCGGTCGGACATGGTTTCACGCAGATCCGCCAAATCCGAAGCCGATTCGCTCAGGGCGCGGGATAGCTGTTGGATGGACGAATAACGGTCCATCTCCAGCGGGTCGAAATCCTCGCCATAATCCGGGCCGTGTTCCTTCTCTGCACGGAACAGGATCTGGGCTTCGGTTTCGATATCCATGCGGCGCAGCTGCTCACGCAGACGCTCGATGGTAGCGGCCATTTCGTCCAGCGTATGGCTGAAGTCGCTGGACTGCTGCTCCAAACGGCTTCGGGTAATACTGGTTTCGCCCGCCAGGTTGACCAGATCGTCCAGCAACGGTGCCGAGACCCGGATGGTTTCCTGGGCCGCCGTACGGGCGGCTTCCGCCTTGCGGTTTTTGGCGAGATCGGCCTTCTTCGGCGCCGGCTTGGATGCGGGGGCTTTGCTGGCCGGTACCGCGGCTTGCTTCGGCTCTGAAGCCTCAGGCTTTGCGGGTGCCGGCTCGGCGGTCCGCGGAAGCTCAACCGGGCCTGAGCCGGCTTCTTCGTAGCGCTTACGGATCGCGCCGACCATTTCCATCAGGGCGTCGTGATCCTGGGTAATGGCTTGCCAGGCGTCCGCGTCGGGTTCGTTGCCGCCCAAGTCGATCAAGCGGGTCTCGAAACCATGGGCCCGGTCTCCCAGCTCCGCCAGTTGCGACAGTCTCGCTCCGCCTTTGAGCGTGTGCAGGGCTCGTTGCAGCTCCTGGTTGAAGTGGGTACTTGCCGGCTCCTTGCGCCAATCAGCCAGCAGGTTTTCGATCTGGTCGAGCAGCTCGCTGGCCTCTTCCAGGAAGATCTCGAGCACTTCAGGGTCGATGGCTTCCGGCGTCGCTTTGGCGTCAGCCTCAACCGGCTGTGATGCTACCGCGGTCGCTCCGGTCGCACGTTGCCGCAGCGCTTCGATCAACGGCGTATCGGCGACGGGTGTCGTGCCGTTCTCGATATCCTTGAGCATGCGGCCCAAATCCGCCACGGCCTTTTCGCTGAGCGCAACGGTCGCGCCGCTGTCGGCGCGGTCGGCAATGACGTCTTCCAGGCGGTCGTGCCAGGCTTCGGCCAGATCAGCGATGGGATCGACATCGGCCAGCCGGGCGCCGCCCTTGAGGGTGTGCAGCTCCTGCTGGAGTGCGGTAATGCCCGCGAGCGCCTCCGGCTCGTCGCGCCATTGCGCGAGACACTCGTGGATGGCCTCGTGAATCTCGATGCCTTCGTCGAGGAAGATGCCGATCAGGTCGTCGTCCCGTTCCAGCGGCGCCGTCTCGAGTGCCGTGGTGTCGTCAGCGCTCGCAGGCGCCTGTTCAACCTCGGGATCCAGTGCCGCGATAACCGCTTCTTCGGTGGTCTGCTCACCGGCGAGAATCGCCTCCACCTGCGCAATCAGCTCATCGGCCGGGGTACAGGGTTTTTGCGAAGCGACCTGTTCGACCATCTGGGCCAGCCGGTCATGACAGGCGAATAGCAGGTCGTTCATGGCCGGGGTGGCTTCCAGGCGGCCCTCGGCGATGCGCTCGAACAAGTCTTCCAGAACGTGGGTCAGGTCGCCGATGGCATCGACGCCCGCCATCCGCGCGCCACCCTTGAGGGTGTGGACGTCGCGCTGAAGTTCGCCTGCCAACGCAGCATCGCTGGGGTTCTCGGTCCAGGCGTGCAGGGTGCTGGCGGTGGAGTTGATCAAGTCATAGGCTTCTTCCAGGAAGATGCCCACCAGCTCGGGATCCATTTCGCCAAAGACGGCGTCTTGCGTTGCCTCCGCTTCGATCGGCTCATCCGGGCTGTCGTCGACTTCGTCGGCGTCCGCACGGAGATCGAACTCGTTTGGCTCGACAGCGTCCAGCTCCGGCGCGTCGGGGATTTCATCGACAGAGGCGCTGGCCACGTCGATATCTTCGTCGATCTCGCCAACCGGCTCGTCCAGCAGGGCGGCGTGCAGTTCGGCCAGCAACTCAGGCGCTGCCGGACATTGTCCGGAATCGGCGATAGAGTCTATCAGCGTTGCCAGCTGATCGTGGGCGCGTAGGGCGACGTTGATGCGAGCGGGCGTGGCCTGCAAGCGTCCTTCCACGATGCGCTCGAATAACGTTTCCATCTCGTGGGCAATGTCTGCGACCGGCGCGATTTCCGCCATGCGCGCCCCACCCTTGAGTGTGTGCAATTCGCGCTGCAGCTCTTTGACCACCTCGGGCTGCTGAGGGTCGGCCTGCCACTGGTGCAATTGCTCGCCCGTGGTGTCGATGATCTCGCCCGCTTCCTCCAGGAAGATCTCCGCCAGTTCCGGGTCGAGATTATGGATACCGGCCTGAGGCGTGCTTGGTTCGGTTTGCGGCCCTTCTTCAGTTGTCTCCGCCGCGCCTTCATCAGGCTCGCGGTCGAAATGGGCGGTTTCCGAAATGTAGCGTTCGAGCTCGTCCTCGGCGCTGTCGGTCTCGTCGATGTCCGCTTGCGGCAAGTCTGCATCGACGCCGCTATCAACCTGTGGCGCGGTGCCACTTCCGTTACCGGCGTGGGTACTGATGTAGGACTGGATTTCCTGGATCAGGTCCGGGGCCGGGCGAGGCGGCTGGTTTTGACGGAGGGCGTCGACCATAACGGCAAGGCGGTCATGGCTGCGCAGCAACAGATCTTCCAGTTCCGGGCTAACGCCCAGGCGGTTATCTGTCAGGCCCTCGAAAAGGGTTTCAAGCTCATGGGACAGATCGCCTATGGCGCTGATGTCCGCCAGGCGAGCACCGCCCTTGAGGGTATGCAGGTCGCGCTGCAGGTGACGGACCAGGTCGGAACTCGGCTGCTCGGTCCACTGCTGCAAACGTTCGCCGGTACCTTCGATAAGGTCGGAGGCTTCCTCCAGAAAGATCTCAGCCAGCTCTTGGTCCAGGTCGCTATCGTGAGCGATAGGCGTTTCTTCGTGCGCGTCGTCGCCGTCGTCTTCCGGCGTCGGTAGCTCCAGCTCCAGCTCCAATTCTTCGTCGAAGCTGTGATCGATCTCGTCAAGGTCGTGGCTGAACGCGGTGTCGGCGTCTGCCCGAAACTGTTCGAGCTTTTCCTGGAGACGCTGAAGTAGCTCGTGGTCGGGCTTGGTGGCCAGGCCGGCGGCGACTTGGTCCATCATGTTGATTAACGCTTCATGGCCGGCGCGGGCAACCTCGAAGAAATCACGGTCAGGTTGGGCGCTGGCATCGAAGACGGCGGCATAGGTACGCTCTAGCAGGTCGGCGAGCTGGGAAACGTCGCTCAGACCGGCCACTTCGGCACCGCGGGCAAGTTGGCGCAATTCCAGCACCAGCTTGTCCAGTTGTTCATTCTCGCCCGGAGCCGTGGCCCAACTATCCAGGATGGCGTCGGCGTCCAGCAGAATGTCCAGGCCCTCGTTGAGGAACAGCTGAATCAATTGCGGATCGGCTTCGTTCGCGGTATTCGCATCGGCAGACGCACCGGGGCGCGAGGTCAGCGTCCGCTCGGCCACGAGGTCGAGACGTTCCAGGAAGGCGTCGGTACCTGACAGTATCTGCTGAGGCGTGGTGCGGATCTGCTCCAGGCCGCGCTCAATTAAGCCACAGGCATCTTCCAGCAGGATCAGGGCGTCGCGATCGGCCCGGTGATTTTCCGCCCGGGCGGTTTTTATGAATTTCTCCAGCGGAGAAATGATGCCTGCCAGGGGCTCGATGCCGGCTGTATGCGCGGAGCCTTTAAGCGTATGCAGCGCGCGCGAAAGACCGTCGGTGTAGGCCGTGGTTTCGCGGCCTTCGGCCTCGTCCAGGAACGTCTTGAGTGCCTGCAGGTGGGTCTCGGTTTCACTCTCGAAGATATCCAGCAGGACAGGATCGACCAGATTTTCGTCGCTTTCCGAGTCCGCTTCGACAACAACATTGTCCGATAGCGTGGCACCGGCGTTCTCGGTCAGGTCGCTTTCTTCCTGGGCCAGGGCGTCCGCCTGAGTATCCACCGGCATCTCGCTGGCTTCGAGGATCTCGCCGTTGGCGAGGGCGGTGGCGCGTGATTCGTAGGGAGCGATCTCAATAGAGGCGGGCCGGCGAGTCTCAAAATCTCTCACCAGATCCGGGGTAATATTGACCACGTCTTCCAGTAGCTGGGCGACGTCGTCATTCATGAAAATGCTGCCCTCGATCACGCGGTTGAGCATGTTCTCTACCGCCCAGGCCAGTTCGCCCACGACGCTGGCGCCGACCATGCGGCCGCTGCCTTTGAGCGTGTGGAACGCGCGCCGGACTTCGGAAAGCGCCGTACGGTCGTCGTACTGCCGCAACAGCATCGGCAGGTATTCGCGAATGGTATCCAGGACTTCGCCGGCTTCCTCGATAAAGATCTCGAGAATTTCGTCGTCGATTAGATCGTCATCGAAGGTGCTGGCGGCCTGGGTGGCCGGCTCGCGTTCTTCGCTTTTATCTTCGGGCCATGTCAGGGTTGCCGTGTCCTCAGGTGCCGCTTCTTCTTCGGCGTTCGCCTCGACATCCTGGCCCGTCTTGCGCGTGGTTGCCAGTGTTTCGGCCTGGGCAATCAGTTCGGCAACATCGCCATCGGTGGTGCCCCGGCGGAAGTCATCGATCAGGGACGGAATACGGGTAATCACCGTATCCACGAGCGAGAAGAGCTCGTCAGTGGGTTTGACGGTTTGGTCGATCACCCGGTTGAGTAGACTTTCCACTGACCAGGCCAGTTCACCAATGCTGGTGGCGCCCACGAGACGGCCGCTGCCTTTGAGCGTGTGGAACGCGCGACGCACTTCGGCGAGCGCTTCGCGGTCATCGTGATTCTGGTGCAGGCGCGGATAGAAGTCCTGGATGGTGGCAAGAACTTCTTCTGCCTCCTCGATGAAGATTTCCAGGATTTCGTCGTCTACCAAGTCTGTGTCGGACGCTTTTGAGGGTTCGGCCTCAACCACGGGAAGCGGTGCTTCCTCGATTTCCGGCAGAGGCCCTGCATCGTTATTGCCCCACGTCGGCTCTTCACCGACCGGGAAACCCAGGGTGCGCAGGCTGTCTTCGGCAATGCGCAGGACCGCATCATTGTCCTCGATCCCTTCCGCCAGGCGTTCCAGGTAATACTCGATACTGGTGACCGTATCCGCCAAAGTATCCAGCTGCTTCCAGTCCGGGACCCGCTGGCCGTCGAGCAGTACATCCTGAATGTAACGTTCGGCAGAGGCCAGCATGGCCGATACCCGCTCCAGCGGGATGAGCTGCAAGCCGCCGCGGATACTGTGAAGAAGACCCGGGACGTGCTCGATCTCCCGCTGATCCCATTGGGCGGCGATAAAGTTGACGATGGCCGTCTTCACCTGTTCCAGCGAATTACGTGACTCGCGCAACAGGGCGTTGTTAGCTTCGCTGAGTTCGCGGCCGCCGTACTGAATAGCCTCGCCGGTGTCTTCCTGGTGAGTCTGGCGCTCTTTCTCCAGACCGGCCAAGGTGGCCTCGACATAGAGCAGGGCGCCGGCGATGTCCATCAGGCTGCCGTCGTCGGCCGGGGTGTCGTCGCTGCTCAGGCGCTGGACGATTTCGATCTGTTCGGTGACCACCCGGCGGGGAATACCCAAACCCAGCACCGCCAGCGTGTTGGCGACTTGCTGTAGCCCCGGCAGAAGCTCCTCTAGCTCGCTGTTCTGGCGGAATTCCGCGCGCACGAACAAGTCAAGCTGGTCCTTGAGCCGGGCAAGTTCTTCATTAAGGGCGTTAACCACAGAGTGAATCGCATCGCGACCCGGACCGGACACGCGGCTGCGGGCGTGATCGACGGATTCCTCGGTCGGCAGGGCATCGTCCAGGCGATAGCGTTCACGGAGGATGTCGACCCGCTCGGTATTTAGCTCCCAGGCGCGGGCAACGTAATACAGTAGGTGCTTGAGCAGGGCCTCGGGGGCCGGCTGCTGCAGAATATCGATATGCTCGTCGATCAGGCGGCGCAATTCGGCATCAAGCTGGCGCAGTAGGGATTTGACCGCGGAGTTGATGGGGTTGTCGCGGCTCTTCAGCGTATCGATGAAAGCGCCGGCGGCGAGCCACAGCTCGCCTCGGGGCGTGCGGTTACAGAGCTTGATGACCCGCTGGATGACTTTATCCAGGTAGTCGAAGTGCGCATCCAGATCCGCCTCGCGGACCACGCCGGCCAGGGCGAACTGGTACATTTGGCGCAGCTTGCGAATATGGCCCAGCACTTTCGGGTCTTGCAGGCGCTGGGACACCGACGGCTCCGGGCGGAATTGCGCCGGCGAAAGGTCGGGTTTGAACAGCGACGTATCCGATAGAAGCGCTTCGCCACGGGCTGCGCGTAGATCATTCAGCAGCGGCAACAGGACCATCGGGAAATCGTCGCGGCTGCTGTCCAGGTGCTCCAGGTACTGGGGTAGCTGGAGGATAGCTTCCATGAGGATTTCGACGGCTTCGTCGACATTGGCTACCGTGTCGTTGAGCACGGCCTGAGCCAGCTTTTCCATTTCCTCGGTCAGCAGGGCCGCGCCATAGAGCTCGACCATCTGCAGGGTGCCATGCACCTGATGGAGGTAGTTTAGGCAAAAACGTAGACGAGCGGTGTCGTCGCGGTTCTCGACAAAGGCTTCCAGTGCCTGCTGCCCCTGTCTGAGGGTGTCCTGTATTTCGCCCCTAACCCAGTCCAGGGCGATACTGTCATGGTGATTGCCCATAACCACTCCGGTTATTCTTCGTCAGTCTGGCGGCGGATCCACGCCAGAACACTATCCGATGGCACCCGTTGCAGGGACGGGTGCTGCCAGTCCGTTAACTCGCCCTGCCCCAGGACCAGAAGGCCTCCGGGCGCGAGCCTTTCAGTCAAGCGCTTAACGATTTCCCTGCGCCGCCAACGGCGGAAATAGATGAGCAGGTTCTGGCAGAAAATGATATCCATGCCATGCATCGGTGCCTGACTGAGGTCCAGCACATTCAGTCGGGTGAAACACACACGTTGGCGGATGGCCGGGTCGATTTCCCACTGGTTGCCCTCCGTCAGGCGAAAGTAACGATCTCTTACCGCCAGGTCGGTGCTCACCAGCTTGCGAGCACCAAACAATCCTTTCTGAGCTTTTTCCAGCGCCGGTTTGCTGATATCCGAGCCGGTGACGCCGAACAGCGGTTCCAGTTCAAGCTGCTGCATGCACTCATCCAGCAGCATGGCGAGGGTGTAAGGCTCCTCGCCAGTAGAACAGCCCACGCTCCAGGCTTCCAGTGGATGCCGCTTAAGGTGTTGCCGGGGCCGGGTCATGATGTAGTCCGAAACCAGCCGGAAGGCATCAGGGTCACGAAAGAAACGGGTTTCCTGAACGGTGAGCCGGTCCACCAGGATGGCCCACTCGACGATTGCGCCGGGGCCGGATACCACTTTCTCGTAATAGGCCTGATAGGTTTCGCAACCAATTTCGCGCATCCGGATGCCAAGATTGGTCTGAAGGAACGAACGCCGTTCAGCCGTCAAGATCATTCCGGTCCGGTCTTCCAGCAGCTGCTGCCATTGCTGGAACTGCGCCGCGTCCATTTCTGGCAGCGGGCGCAGTGTCCAAACACCGGAGGTTCTGTCGTTGCGCGTCTCGGTCATGATCATGATTCAGCCGCCTTTCGGCGCTGCATCAGCTCGCTATCAGCCCCTATCAACTGACGACGGGAACGTCGCTATCTTCCTCTTCCTCTTCCGGGATGTCCTCTTCCGGCAGAGTGAAGCCGGCAACGGAGGACCGCAGTTCGGCCGCCATTTCGGCCAGGTTGCCGATAGACTTCGCGGTTGCGTTGGTACCGGAGGACGTCTGCGATGTGATCTCCTGGATAACGTTCATCGTGTTGGAGATGTGTGCCGCGGACGAGGCCTGCTGGCGTGCCGCGTTGGAGATGTTCTGAATCAGTTCCGCGAGGTTCATCGAGACGTTCTCGATTTCCTCGAGGGCAACACCCGCATCCTGGGCCAGACGAGCACCACGGACCACCTCGGCGGTGGTGTGTTCCATGGAGATAACCGCCTCGTTGGTGTCGGACTGGATCGTCTTAACCAGGGCTTCGATCTGTTTGGTTGCCGCGGAGGAGCGCTCCGCCAGGCGCTGAACTTCGTCTGCAACCACCGCGAAGCCTCGACCGGCGTCACCGGCCATGGACGCCTGGATCGCTGCGTTCAGGGACAGGATGTTGGTCTGGTCGGCGATGTCGTTGATCAACGATACGATGTCGCCGATTTCCTGGGACGATTCACCCAGTCGCTTGATCCGCTTGGAGGTTTCCTGGATCTGCTCACGGATGTTGTCCATGCCGCGGATGGTGTTCTGTACCACTTCCGCGCCTTTCTTCGCGATCGCTACCGACCGCTCCGCAACCGCTGAAGATTCGGCAGCGTTGGAGGAGACCTGGTCGATGGACACCGCCATCTCGTTCACCGCCGCGGAGGCGCCGGCAATTTCCTGAGCCTGATGCTCGGAAGCGTCCGCCAGGTGGATCGCGGTGGCCTGTGTTTCCTGGGCTGCTGAGGAAACCCGAACCGCCGTGCCACGAATGGCCTGTACCAGTCCACGCATCTGGTCGATCGCGTAGTTGATAGAGTCGGCAATGGCGCCGGTGAAGTCCTCGGTAACCGTCGCCTCGGTGGTGAGGTCACCATCCGCGAGGTCAGCCAGTTCGTCCAGCAGCCGCAGAATCGCGTTCTGGTTCTGCTCGTTCTGTTCCTGGGTCTGGGCCAGTCGTGCTTGAGACGCGCGATAGATGGTCAGACCGATCAAGACGACCACGGCCGCCAGACCTGCCAGGATAACGTAGGCCAGCAGTGGGCTGATCAGACGGGAGTCGGCTTGTTCGCGGAAGCTGTCCGCCAGGGTAGAGGTCTCGTTCAGCAGGGCCTGGGAGCTCTGGAAGATTTCGTTGGACGCGCGACGAACGGTAAACAGATCGGGAGACGCTTCGAGAATCGCGTCAACGTTCTGGGAGACGAACTCGAACAGTTCGTCGACCGCTTCGAGACCGTAGATGGCGTCCTCGTCCTGGACCCGGGAGATGCCCATGGCGGGGTTGCCTTCCGTCTGACCTTCGAGCACGCGGCCGAACAATGCGGCGTCGCGACCGAAACGGTCGGCGGCGATAACCGCGTCTTCGTCACCGGAGAGTACGTTGTTGACCGAACGCACGATCCGCTCTGCCAGCAGCGACTGACGCTGAGCCAGTGCGATCTGTTCCGCCGGCGCGTTGTTGTCCAGCAGGATTTGAACGATGTCGTCGTATTCCACCTGCAGCTGCGGGATGGTTTCGTTCAGGGTGCGGGCAACTTCGTGCAGGCCAAGCACGGCTTCGCGGGTGGAGATAATGGTGTCGGCCCGCTCACGGACCTGATTCCAGTTCTCCTGTACGCCGCTCTGGGCCGCGAGTTCACTCGGCGGCAGACCGGTTTCCGGGTGACCATCGATGATATAGCCCCAGCGTGTGGCGAACTCGTCCCGGGTACGCTGCAGCTGATCGAAGGCTTCCGGCGTACCGCCGGCCGCTTCCGAAGCGTTTTTCGCGATTTCCTGGGACAGTACCCGCAGCTCGCTCGCTTGGGCAATGTATTCCTGGTCGTGCTGGCTGTCGCGGTTAATGACGAACAGTACCGCAACGAGCAGGACGGTCAGTACGATCAACGCAACGATCAGGCCGCCAACGAGTTTGTTGGCCCCCTGACCTGCGTTGAATCTTCCGGCTCTTTTCTTCATTTTCTGGCTCCCGGCCTAAACGTTGGCAAGTTGGTCCTTACGGTCTGGAATTGGTGGGCAGGCCCTGCCGTCCCGCTCACCACTGGGCTACATCCGAAAAGCGGTCGTCTTCCATTAGGGCGAAGGTCGAAAACACTTTCCAGATTTCCTCATTGCGTCGATAGCCTCCCTGAACGAAAGGCTGAACGATGTCTGGGGTTTCCGCGGGTTCTTCAATGAAGTTTTCCATCGCGAAATACTGCATGCCTGAGACGCTATCGACGACCAGGCCGCTGAACAGGTCGCCCCGTTCGATGACCAGCACTCGGCGTTCCCGCTGGCTGCGGGAACTGCGACTGAGATCAAAAAAGTGCGCGAGATCGATGAGGGGCAGCAGGCGACCCCGAACGTTGGCCGCGCCAACCATAAACGAGCGAACCCCCGGCACGTGGGTGTAGCGGGGGACGTGAAGGATTTCGACAACTTCGCCCATGGGTGCGACATAGCGCTGGCCATCTAATGTGAAACCAATACCGTTCCACAGTTCGATGGCTTCCTGCTGAGCGGGCAGACCGGAGGCAAGGGACTTGCTACGCCGGGCGATATCCGTCAGTACGGCAAAGGGGGCAGCCTGGGCGGACATGCTTACTCCAGGGGGCTCAGGCGATCAGACTGTTGATGGTCTTGATCAGCTCGTCTTCGTTAACCGGCTTAACCAGATAGCCTTTAGCGCCCTGGCGGGTGCCCCAGACGCGGTCGGTTTCCTGGTCCTTGGTGGTAACGATAACCACGGGGATGGAAGCCGTTTCCGGCGCGCGGGTTAGCTGGCGCGTGGCCTGGAAGCCATTGAGTCCCGGCATGACCACGTCCATCAGGACCAGGTCAGGGCTTTCGGCACGGGCCTTGGCGACGCCGTCGGCGCCGTTGTCGGCGGAGAGAACCTCGTGCTGGTGCTTTTCCAGGATGCTGGAGATCTTCTTAACCTCAGTCGGGGAATCGTCGACAATCAGGATGCGGGCCATGATTTCCTCGGTAAATTCGTTGCATCAAAAGTCTGAATTATTGTTCCGCGGTGGGAACGTAGTGACGAATGGTATTCAGCAGTTCGTCTTTGCTGAACGGTTTCGTCAGGTACTGATCGGAGCCAACAATACGACCCTTGGCCTTGTCGAAAAGGCCGTCTTTGCTGGATAGCATGATGACGGGCGTTTTCTTGAAAGCGGAATTGTTCTTAATGAGGGCGCAGGTTTGATACCCGTCCAGCCGGGGCATCATGATATCGACGAAAACGATATCGGGCTGGGTGTCTGCAATCTTGGCAAGGGCGTCGAATCCATCCGTTGCGGTGATGACTTCACAGCCAACCTTTTTTAGAAGGGTTTCGGCGGTGCGACGAATCGTCTTACTATCGTCAATCACCATAATCTTCAGGTTTTCGAAGTTGTCATCCATTGTCCAACAGCCTTGCGCTCTACAGGATCGTTGTTGTTCAGCCCCGAGTCGAACCACAGCTGTCGTCTCTAAGACGAGGTCGAATCGGCAGCCGACCTTATATTCGGCCCGGCACGGTGTATCCGTTCCAGTTAGGCGCCGTCCGACGGTTTTTGAGACCAGCGGGTAATTTGACGGGCCTTTTTAACACACATTCAAGGGGGCCTTCTATAAAGCCTGACTATTTATAGATTATAGGTCGCTTGAGAAAAAGCATAAGTTTGTGACCAAATGTACCCCCGCGTAGATATAGCCAGGGTTTGCGTAAGGATTAACCCTTAAAGAGGGGTGCAACCGGCGTAGCGCTGCAATACCATCGGTTACAAACGCATGCCCAGGATAGCAGTAAACAATACCGCTACTCTGCTGACCGGTTCCCGTTCTCAATCGAGGTGCAATAATCGCGATGACAATTAAGCTCGGTATCGTCATGGATCCGATCCAGGACCTTCACTATAAAAAGGACACCTCGCTGGCCATGCTTTGGGCTGCTCAAAATCGCGGCTGGGATCTGATCTACATGGAGCAGCCGGACCTGTTCCTCGACGGGGGTGAGGCCCGCGCCCGGGTGCGAGAACTGACGGTGCGGATGGATCCGGACGATTGGTATACCTTTGGCGACGAGTTCGAGATGGCGCTGGGCGACCTGGACGTGATCCTGATGCGCAAGGATCCGCCGGTAGACCGCGAATTCATGATGGCGACCCATATCCTCGACTCGGCAGCCGATCAGGGTGCGCTGGTGGTCAATCCCCCGGCGGCATTGCGTGACTGCAACGAAAAGCTGTTCGCCACTCGCTTCATCGACTGTACGCCGCCGCTGGTGGTGACCCGTTCGTCGGCGCGCCTGCGGGAATTTTATGCCCGCCACGGCGACGTGGTGATGAAACCGGTAGATGGCATGGGCGGAAAGTCCGTGTTCCGGGTGAGGGAGGGCGACGCCAACCTGGGGGTGATTATCGAGACGCTGACCCAAGACGGCGAGCACCAGATCATGGCGCAGAAGTTTCTACCGCAGATCAAAGCCGGCGACAAGCGCATCCTGTTGATCGACGGCGAGCCTATTCCCTATGCGCTGGCGAGAATTCCTTCTCAAGGTGAAAATCGCGGCAATCTGGCGGCTGGCGGTCGTGGCGAAGGGCGGCCGCTGACGGCGCGCGACCGGGAAATCTGCGAACGCATTGCTCCGTCTTTAAAGGCCAAAGGATTGATTTTTGTCGGTATCGACGTGATCGGCGACTATCTGACCGAAATCAACGTGACCAGCCCCACCTGCGTGCGGGAACTTGATCGGGAATTCGGAATCGATATCTCATCTCAGTTGCTGGATGCGATTGAGACGCGGCTCTAAGGTGCTGTTCAGTGGCCCCCCATTCGAGTCGCGCAGGATAGACAAGCGGGCTTGAAGCCATCAAACTTGGCCTCTATCGGACGTCTTTTCAGACCGTACCAGAACCGCGTGCGCAGGCACGCCCAGCAGTGGTTGAGTAAGTGGCGAGCATGGCTGTCCAGGTCAGTGATTTTGATCGTTTTTCCTTCACCCTTTTTATGGCGCTGGCCCTGCATGCGGTCGTGGTGCTAGGCATCTCGTTTGCGCCGGACGACCCGGTGCCAGCGGCTGAAACGCTGGAAATCACGCTGTCTCAGTTTGATGACGAGGACGCCCCCGAAGACGCAGATTTTCTCGCCGCCACCAGCCAGAAAGGCAGTGGTACCGAAGAAGAAAAGCAGGACCTGACCACCACGCATCAGGCGCCCTTGCAGCACAGTCAGGTGCAGCAGGTTCAGCCCGAGCCGGTAGCGCAGAAAAAAGCGGAGCCGGAGAAGCAGGTAGCCAAGGAGGTCGTAACCACGACGGCTCAGACTCGCCCTGCAGCGCAAGCGAAGCCCGAAGATGAGCCCATTGAGGAAGCGCCGGATGCCCAGAAGAAGAGCTTGATGCAGCGCAGTCTGGAGATCGCCAGCCTCGAGGCGCGTCTGGACCAGCAGCAGCGGGCTTACGCCAAGAAACCGCGCATCCTGCGGGTGACGGCAGCATCCACGCTGAAGTCGGAGAACGCCTGGTACGTGCAGAATTGGGTCAGTAAGGTGACCAAAGTCGGTAATCTGAACTATCCGCCGGAAGCACGAAGCTCCGGAATCTACGGCTCGTTGCGAATGGTGGTGGTGATCGAGAGGGATGGCAGCGTCAAGGACGTCGAGATTCTCAACTCCTCCGGTAGCAAGGTGCTGGACGATGCCGCTATCCGAATCGTGCGTTTGTCGGCGCCCTTTGCGCCCTTCCCGCCGGAAATGCGCGAGCAGGCAGACCAGCTTGAGATCATTCGCACCTGGTCGTTCCAGCGCCGGGGCCTGACCTCCGGTTGATCGCTCCAGACGTCGCTATCCTGTCCAGAGGCTTCCGGGCTTGCGCTAACGGCTTGCGTATTTATTCGCGGGACAGGACACTGACGCCATGACCAGATCGCATACGACTACCGAAGACACACTGCGAAACCGCCTGCTGGTGGCTTCGCCCTACCTCCAAGACCCGGGCTTCCACGGGGCTGTTATTTTTGTGTGCGAGCACAACGCCGACGGCGCTATGGGGCTGGTCATCAACCGGCCACTGGACATCAGCGTCGGCGAAGTGCTCGAGCAGCTCGATCTGGACGGGGAAGAGATCAACGCGCCGGTCTATGCCGGCGGTCCGGTTCAGCCGGAACGGGGCTTCGTACTGCACCGGCCGTTCGGGGACTGGCAAAGCTCCATGGCGGTGACCGATCAGCTCACCATGACCACATCACGCGATATCCTCGAAGCCATCGGCTGTGGCGAAGGACCGTCTGAGTTCCTCATGGCGTTGGGCTACTCCGGCTGGTCCGATGGCCAGCTTGAGGAGGAACTTTCCGGCAGTAGCTGGCTGGTGTGTCCGGCCAATCATGACCTGCTGTTCCGGGTCGAAAGTGATGATCGCTACGCCGAGGTCATGCGCATGATGGGCATCGACCTGAGTCAGCTTACCGATACGGTGGGCCATGCCTGATAGTGGCTTGCGCCGGGTCATGGGCTTCGATTTCGGTACCCGCCGTATCGGCGTTGCCGTTGGCCAGGAACTCACCGGCACTGCCCAGCCGATCGCCATGCTCAAGGCCCGGGACGGTATGCCCAACTGGGACGAAATCACAACTCTGGTAGCGGAGTGGCAGCCGAAGCTGTTCGTCGTTGGCCTGCCGCTCAACATGGATGGCACCGAGAGCGAGATGAGCCTGCGCGCCCGTAAGTTTGGCAAGCGCCTGCATGGCCGTTATCACCACGAGGTCGTGATGGTCGACGAACGCCTGAGCAGCTTCGAGGCCAAAGGTGAAGTCCTGGCCCGCGGCGGCTCCCGGAATTTCGGCACGCACGGCGTGGATGACCTGGCAGCGGTGGTGATCTTGGAGGGCTGGTTCGCCTCGGGGACCTAAGAAGCCTCTGGAAAAGTCCATTCTGCGGCGAATCACTGCGTTGCGCGGTGCTCAAACACTCGCCTACCAGCAAGGTATGCCTCGCGTCTTGCGCTCCGTGCGCCTTGCGCTTCATCCACAGCCTGAACTTTTTCAGAGGCTCCTAATCCGGACGCGGCCTTGGCGCTGCTTTCGCCGATGACCTCGTGATAGACTAGCGCCGCTGTCTGGACAGGGGAAATCAATGACTGCATTGCTGAAGGTTGATGCGCTGCTGGATGACTTGGAACAAGGCCTGCGCGATGTACTCCAGGCGCGAGGCATCGAGCGCCCGGTTTTGATTGGTATCCGCACCGGCGGGGTCTGGCTGGCGGATATCCTGCACAAACGCCTGGGCCTGGATGAGCCTTTTGGCGAACTCGACATCTCATTCTATCGGGACGACTTTTCCCGTATCGGGCTGAATCCCAAGGTCCGGCCTTCCCACTTGCCTTTCGAAACCGAAGACCGGCACATCGTTCTGGTGGACGACGTCGTCATGAGCGGGCGGACCATTCGCGCCGCCATGAACGAGATTTTCGACTACGGCCGGCCGGCCGGCATCGTGCTGGCGGCACTGATCGATCTGGGCGCCCGGGAGCTGCCGATCCAACCGGACGTCGTGGGTCAGCGGCTTAGCCTGAAAGCAAACGAGCGGGTCAAACTCAAGGGACCGGATCCGCTCAGCGTGGAACTGCGTCAAGCCGACGCCAGGCCAGAAGGAGCTTGAGGATGATGACCACCGACGCCTCCGCCCGCGCTTTGCAACTGAATGCCGAAGGCCAGTTGCGCCACTTTTTGACGATCGACGGCTTGGACCGTCCGTTACTGACGCAGATCCTCGATACCGCCGATTCTTTCATCGAAGTCGGCGAGCGCCGTATCAAAAAAGTGCCCCTGCTGAGAGGGCGGACGGTCGTCAATCTGTTCTTCGAATCCAGTACTCGCACCCGCAGCACCTTCGAACTGGCCGCCAAACGTCTCTCCGCCGACGTGCTCAATTTGGACATCAGCACATCGGCTACGTCCAAGGGCGAGTCCCTGTCCGACACCCTGCTCAACCTTGAAGCCATGGCCAGCGATATGTTTGTGGTGCGCCATTCCCGTAGCGGTGCGCCCCACTTTATCGCTCAGTCGGTGACCCCCGGCGTAGCCATTATCAACGCCGGCGATGGTCGCCACGCCCACCCGACCCAAGCGATGCTGGATATGCTGACCATTCGTCAGAAAAAGCAGCGTTTCGAGGGCCTGAAAGTCGCGATCGTCGGAGATGTCCTGCATTCACGGGTGGCCCGGTCGCAGATTCGCGCGTTGAACACGCTGGGTGCGGATGAGGTCCGGGTGGTCGGCCCAAGTACATTGCTGCCGCGAGAGGTGGAGAGCCTGGGCTGTAAGGTGTGCTACGACATGCGCTCGGGTCTGAAAGATATCGATGTCATTATTATGTTGCGCTTGCAGCGTGAGCGGATGGAGGGCGCGTTGCTGCCCAGCGAGCGCGAGTTCTACAAGGTATACGGTCTGAATACCGATAAGCTGGCCTACGCCAAGCCGGAGGCTATCGTCATGCACCCCGGACCAATCAACCGCGGCGTGGAAATCGAGTCCGCGGTGGCCGACGGCCCGCAATCGGTGATTCTCAATCAGGTCACCAATGGCATCGCGATTCGTATGGCGGTCATGTCCATGGCCATGAGCGGCCAACGGGCCCAACAGGGACTGGAAACAGGGGTGAACGCATGAGTCATCCCTCCTTGAGAATCGAGCATGGCCGGGTGATCGATCCGGTCGCGGGTCTAGATGCGGTGCAGTCCTTGCTAATCCGCGATGGCAAGATCGCCGCCACCGGAGCCGAAGCGGATGCCGCTCATGCCGATGCCGTGCTGGATGCCGCCGGGGGATTGATCGCTCCCGGTTTTATCGATCTTTATTGCAACCTGCGCGAGCCCGGCAATGGTCAGAAGGGCTCCATCGCCAGTGAAACCCGGGCGGCGGTCCGGGGCGGGTACACCACCGTCTGCGCGGCGCCGGACACCTCACCGGTGAATGACTCCAGCGCGATTACCCATCTGATTCGCGATGTGGCCGAGCGTGATGCACCGATCCGAGTGCTACCGCTCGGCGCGGCCACCAAAAACCTGGCGGGTGAGCTGCTGAGCGACATGGTGGGGCTCTCTCACGCTGGATGCGTGGCCTTCAGCAATGGCCCGGCGCCTCTGGTCAATGCCCGGGTTCTACGCCGTTGCATGGCCTACGCCAAGACCTTCGGCATGACCCTGATGCTGCATCCCCAGAACCGGTCGCTGGCTGCCGATGGTTTCGCCCACGACGGTCTGGTCACCGCGCGGCTGGGGCTGTTAGGTATTCCCGAAGTGGCGGAAACGGCGTCGGTGATGGAACTGATCCTGCTGGCAGAAGAAACCGGTGTGCGCCTGCACCTGAGCCAGCTCTCCTGCGCTCGCAGTGTGGAGATGGTAGGCGACGCCCGCGCGCGTGGTGTTGCTGTCACCGCGGACGTGGCGATGCACCACTTGGTGCTGACCGAGGAGGCGCTGGCCGGTTTCGATAGCCGCTTCCACGTAGAGCCGCCATTGCGCTCGGAAGGCGACCGGAAGGGATTGATCGAAGGCGTACGTGCCGGCGTGATCGATGCTATTGTCAGCCAGCACCAGCCCCATGATCCCGCTGCCAAGAATGCCCCGCTGGGCGACACCGAGCCGGGTTTGTCGAGCATCGAAAGCGTGCTCTCCCTGGGCCTGGGGCTGGTCGAGCGCGACGAGCTGGATCTGGTCTCTTTGGTGCGCGCCTTGACCGCTGGCCCCGCTGGAGTACTGGGCCTGACGCCGACCGGGTTCAGTGCGGGGCAGGTGGCCGATCTGTGTTGGATCGATACCCATGCCATCTGGACGCCAGGCGCGCAGTCCTTGTTCTCGGTGGGCAAACATGCCCCCATCCTGGGTGAACCGCTGAAGGGTCTGGTTAACCGGGTCTGGTGTGCCGGTGAGCAGGTGTATACCCGTCAGGACTGACTTTCGGCCTGCCGATCGTGTAGGGGCCTGCTACACTGATCTACGGGGACCGGTCGTAGGCAACGCCCGGTATAACCGATTAGCGAGCCGGCACGCCGAGCCACCCGTAGTGCTGCGGGTGGTGTGGTAGCCGCTCAAGAAACCGGAGATAGGCATGGGATTTCTCTCGTTCATCGCCTTGTTGGCGATTATTTGGCTTCTTTGGACGCTCTCCCGCAACACCTCGGACGCCCTCGATAAGCAAACCGCCCTGCATCACCAGATGGTGGCCCTGGAGAAGCGGCTGGAAAGCTTGGTCGAGCAAATGGCTGAGGATAAGAAAGCCAAACCCGCTACGCGTAGCCGGCGGTCCGGCGGCTCTAAAAGCGGAACTGGTTCAAAGACTGGCGCAAAAGCTTCCGCGCCCTCCACCAAGACCGACACCAAGTCGGCTTAGAACAGACCCCGCTGGACGGGGTCTCCCTGCCGGTTCAGGCGCCGCTCCGTTGACCAGTGGCAGGAGCGCCCCGGCGCCTGAGTCGCTACTGCCAACGTAACCCCTCCGGGGCATTCCTATTCTGGTCCGACAAGAACGTGTCTGGCCTGACAAGAATAAGTAGGAGTGCTTCAGCATGTTGAGCAAGTCTTTCGCGCATCGTTTCTCAGGTGCTGTGCTTTTCCTCAGCTTGGCGCTGGCCGGCGCCGCCGGGGCCCAGGAAAATGTGCAGGAACAGGAATTCCTCAAGCGCAGTTTCTGTATCTTCGATCCGGTCGGTGCGAACGGCCCCCTGTTCGCCATTGCCAAGACCTTCAAGCCCGTCGCCCTGCGCGAGGGTATTGAACTGGACCTGCGTGCCTACACCGATGAAAAAATAGCGGCGGAAGACTTCAAGGCGGGGCAGTGTGACGCTGTCCTGTTAACGGGCACGCGCGCCCGGGAATTCAACAAGTTTACCGGCAGCCTGGAAGCCATGGGCGCTATCCCCGGCGAACAGGAAATGCGACTGCTATTCAATACCTTGAGCCAGCCCAAGGCCAAGCCCCTGCTCACCAACGAGCGCTACGAAGTGGCCGGTATCTTTCCCGGCGGCGCCGTCTATCTGTTCACCCGGGACCGCAACATCGACACCGTGGAAGAGCTGCAGGGCAAGAAAATTGCCACGCTCGACTACGATACAGCCTCGCTGACCATGGTGCGTCACGTCGGCGCCTCCGTGGTGGGGGCGAACTCAGCCAGCTTCGCCGGTAAATTTAACAACGGCTCGGTGGACATCGCCTATGCGCCAGCCGTGGCCTATACCCCGCTGGAACTCTACAAGGGCGTACGGCCGAGGGGCGGTGTCTTCAAGTATGCGGTGGCCTACATGAACTTCCAGGTGATCCTGCATCGTGACCGCTTTCCGGATAACGCCGGCCAAATGGTGCGCGACGAGGCGATTAATCGCATCGAAGAAGCCTACCAGATCATCGCTCAGGCTGAGGCCGAAATCCCCGAAGAGACTTGGATGCATCCGCCCCAGGAAGATATTCGTGAGTACGATCAGATGCTCCGCGAGGTTCGTTTGTCGTTGTTGGAAGACGGTGTCTACGACGAGCGGGCGATTCGGCTGATGAAGGCGATCCGCTGCCGGGTCGACGGGGCTCGCGCCGAATGCGCATCGAGTTGAAGCAAAGAAGCAGGCCGGTCACGGGATGATGGGTAAGTAATGAGGGGTGACCGGCCTCTCGGAGATTTACTTGGCGACTGCGTCTTTCAGCGCCTTGCCAGCCTTGAAGCCGACGGTCTTGCTCGCAGGAATCTTCATGGTCGCGCCGGTTTGCGGGTTGCGGCCGGTGCGGGCCTCGCGCTTGCGAACACTGAAGGTACCGAAACCGATCAGTGATACGTCTTGGCCCTTGGCGGTCGCCGCCTGAATCTGGTCGGTAAACGCCGTAATCACTTCACTCGCTTTGTCCTTGGTCAGACCGGTCTGCTCTGCGATTGCACTGGCAAGTTCGGGTTTGCGCATGAATATCTCCTTCATTATTGGTAAGACGGCGTCCCTGGAGTGAACTGGGTGAACGCCGACGACTGCAACCGAGCGGGTGCCCGGCCATAGCTTACAGATATAGCCATTTACGCGGCGCTGTCAAATACCTGTGCATGAGCTTCGATACCGGCTTTGAGGCACTCGTCTCACAAAATCGTCGCTGAGTTGAGGATAATCCCGGGTCTGTAACATATCGTTACAGAGTGTTTTTGCGCAAACAGTAGCCGGACAGCGGACTCAGCGGCGCTTTAGAAAAGCGGACAAACAAGAATATAAAGGTGAAGGGCTGTATGGAAACAACAATGAATATCCGCGTAAGTCGACTGATCCGTTTGCGCGCCTGGCTTATGGCGGCGACCGCCAGTGTCGCGCTTAGCGGCTGCGGTGTCGTCAATCACATGATCTACAAGACCACCGGCGACGTGATGCAGGGTTTCTCCAAGTCGCATACCGTGCCCTACCTACTGCAGACCGGTGATCTGGAAATGGCCTGCGCCATGAGCGAGTCGGTGCAGCCGCTGCTCATGTCGTTCGGCCGGGTAACGACTCATCCGGACCAGCTCGCGGTCATGATGAGTTTACAGGCCGGCGGTTGTGCGGAGGATCGAGGCCGGGAGGCGGAATTGCAGAGCCTTGCGGCCTTGCGCGCCCGCAATCCGGAGGAGGCAGAGGATGCGATCATACGCCAGAAGCGCCACTACGCACTGGCAGCGCAACGCTATTTCAAGGGTTGGCAGCATTTTCAGGCCTATTACGGCGATCCGGAAGCCGAAGAATGCCCCGATTTCGATGAGGACCTGGACGAATTCATCTATTTAGCCGGCTTGCTCTCCGGCCTGCAGGCGTTGAACGCGGAGATCCAGTCGACGGCGCCCGTAGGCGTACCCAAAAATGTCGGCTCGGTCGTGGCGCGGGCCACCAGTTGTCTAGACAACGAGAAGTGGTGGGGGGCACCCATGGGGTTGCGAGCTACGGTCTGGGCCATGATTCCCGGCGCCCAACCGGCCGGAGAAGATGCCTTCGAACGCCTACAGGCCTCCGACGCCCTCGGTGAGGCTGCCGGTGTTCGTATCAGCCATGTTTTCCACGCGATCGCGGCCTGGAACAAGAGCGACATGGACCAGGTGCGCGACGTCATTCGCCGCCATGCCGAAGCCATCGACAAGCGGCCGCCCGCTGAAGATTGGGTGCTGGTGGACCAGCTCGCCACTCACAACATACTGGCGATATCCGACAAGCTGTGGATGGAGAACACCGGCCATCGCACGCCGATGGGCGGGCTTGGCACATTCTGGGACGACGAGGCACCCACCGGCGAAGTCATTGACCTGGACTCCCTACTGTAGCGGCAACGATAACGATAAAAAATGGAGACACTCAACATGACACACGGAAAGCTGGGCCTGGGTGCCCTTGGACTTTGGCTGCTGCTGGGCGCCAGCCTGGTCCAGGCCAACGCCGGCGAGATGGTCAAGCGTTCGTTCTGCGTGTTCGATCCGATCGGTTCGAACGGTCCCTTGTTTAACGTCATGAAGTCGGTTCGACCCACGGCGATGGGGTGGGGCGTAGACCTGGCATTGCGGGCCTATACCGACGAGAAAATTGTAGCCGAAGAGTTCAAGGCCGGTCAGTGCGACTCGGTATTGTTGACCGGCACTCGGGCGCGGGAGTTCAACAGCTTTACCGGGAGCATTGAGGCGCTGGGGGCGCTCACCAGTGAATCCCAGATGCGCATCCTGCTGCAAACCCTGGCTCAACCATCGGCGGCGACACTGCTCAGACGGGATAACTACGAAGTTGCCGGAATACTCCCTGCTGGTTCCATATACCTGTTTATTCGTGACCGCGAGATCGACACCGTGGGAGAGCTGCAAGGCAAAAAAATAGCCACGCTGGATTATGACAATGCCGCCGTCACCATGGTGCGTCATGTGGGCGCTTCGGTGGTGGGTGCCAATTCCGCCAATTTTGCAGGCAAGTTCAACAACGGCAGCGTCGACCTTGCATACGCTCCGGCTGTCGCCTATACGCCACTCGAGCTCTACAAGGGCGTCAATCCCGGCGGCGGCGTCTACGCCTACAAGCTGGCACAGATGACCTTTCAGATTATTCACCACGCCGACCGCTTCCCGGCCGGCTACGGCGACAAGGTCCGCGCCCATGCCTTCTCCCGCGTGGATGAAGCCTATGGCTTGATCGAGTCTGCGGAGAAGGACATACCGCAGCAGACCTGGATGCATCCCACCGAACAGCAGATTCAGGAGTACGACCGGATGCTGAGGGACGTGCGCTTGAGCCTTCGCGAGGAGGGCACCTACGACGCGCGCGCATTGAAGTTGATGCGGGCGATTCGCTGCAAGGACGATCCAACCCGGGCGGAGTGCGCGATTGCTGCAGAGTAGCGTCGGCCGGGCTCGAATAACAACAACCGCACCAGCAACAGGGCACGAATTTGATGTCTGCGAGCGTATTGAGCGAGAGGGGAAGGTTGGCCCGACGCACCGGCCGGGAATGGTTTTCGTCTTTCCCGGTCTGCATCCTGCTACTGCTGGTGGTGATCTTCTCCACCAGCAGTGACATCCACAACCAAATGCTGCGAGGGGGGGAGCAGCTTTGGAGCGGCTACTACAAGTTGCGCGTCGACCTGGTCGAGCCCACCTGTCATCCCAACCGCAATATCGAGGCGGAGGTTCAGCGTCAGGTTCGCGAAGCCCGGCAGGCACCCTCCGATCCGTTAATGGGACTGCTCGGAGAGCAAACCGTCAATCCTGCGGATATTCGTGCAGCGGTGGAAAACGCCGCCGCCCTATGCCGGGAGAGGCACGCCGAATTTGCCAGCTTGCAGGGCCAGATGACACCGGCGCTTGAGGTTTATCGGGCTGTCGAGGGCTTCGTCGCCGACGTGATCGCGCTGGGGCTCACCTCTCAGCGCTATATTCTGGTGGTGCTGGTCATGCTGTGTGCCGCCACGGCGACGCTGACCCGGCACCATATTGCCATGCGGGCTATCGAGACCCGCCTCGACTACACCGTCTCTTACTTCCTGCAGACCGTCGCCAACGTGATGCTGTTGGGTTCGAGCGTGCTGTTCCGCCAGACCTCCCACGATGCCGGCGCGGACATCACGATCGAGCGGGAGATCCTGCACGACCTGTGGATTGTCGGCTTTGCCGCCCTCACGCTGGTCAGCCTCTATCGCCTGATGCGGCCACCGGCTGACCTGCAAGAGGGCGGTGACCTGATGAAAGCGGGTCTGGCTGTACCCCTTTATACCGGAATGTGCCTGATATCGGGCACCTACTTTGCCTTGCTCGGCCACGCCTCCGGGATCGGTGTCTACCTGGATAAGATGATGGAGCTGTCGGACATGTTTTTGAATGTCGCGCTCTACGTATGGGTGGGCATGATGCTTAAACAGACCCAGCTTGCCACACTGGTGTTCAACGCTTTTCGTCCCTGGCGCATGCCGCCGGAAATGCTGGCGGTGGTGGCGGTCGTTGTCGCGGCGGTGCCCACCGCCTATACCGGGGCGTCGGGAATCTTCGTTATCGCCGCCGGCGCAGTGATCTACAGTGAGTTGCGCGCCGCCGGCGCTCGCCGCCATCTGGCTTTGGCGGCCACCGCCATGTCCGGTTCGCTGGGTGTCGTGCTGCGTCCCTGCTTGCTGGTGGTGGTGATTGCTTATCTTAATCGTGAAGTAACCACCGACGTTCTGTTTGGCTGGGGTATCTGGGTTTTCCTGCTGACAGCAGTGATGTTTTTGGTCGTGTCCCTAACCGTCAACCGCCAGAGCCGGTTCGAACTGGCGCCGGCCACCGAAGCGTTCCCGGCTATGCTACGCGCCTTGGCGCCACTGATGCCTTATGTGCTCGTCATTGCCGTTGTGGTTCTGGGCTATCGCTGGGCGCTGGATGTGGGCATGGATGAGTTCTCGGCGCCACGTATTCTGCCGGTGATCATGCTGGCGATCCTGGTCTACGAGCACCTGGCTTTTCGTAAGGACTCCCGTAAGAGCACCCGCAAGGAGTCGGAGTTCAATCACCAGGGCATCGAGCGGAGCGTTCGCGGCGCGACCAACGATACCACCTCGGAAATCGGCGCACTGCTCCTGCTGCTGGGGCTGTCGGTGAGTATTGGTGGCGTGATCGAGCGCGCGGAGATCATGCTGATGTTCCCTCAGGCATTCGATAGTCCGTGGACGGCGATGCTGCTGATGGTCATGGTGTTGGTTGTGCTGGGGATGATCATGGACGCGTTCGGCGCGGTGATCCTGGTCAGCGCCACGGTGGCGACCATCGCTTACAGCAGCGGTATCGAGCCCATTCATTTCTGGATGACCACCTTGGTCGCCTTCGAGTTGGGCTACCTGAGCCCGCCGGTGGCATTGAACCATCTGTTGACGCGCCAGGTAGTGGGGGAAGCGGAAGTGTCGGCGGCGCTATCCGAGGACGGCACCTTCTACCAGCGTCACGAGCGCATCATCATGCCGTTGATCGTGATGGGGATTTCACTGGTGCTGGTGGCGTTCGTGCCTTTGATGTTCTATGCGTGATGCTCTTTTGCCAAGGGGCATCGGCTACACACGACGGTCAACACAAACAAGAAAGGCGCCTGAAGGCGCCTTTCTTGTTCTGGTTTTCTAAGATCCCTTAGAGCTTGGGACCTGCCGCCACAATAGACTCGGCGACATCGAACTTGGTGAAGTTGTCGACGAACTGGCGGATCAGCTCCTGGGCCTTGGCGTCGTACTCTGCCGGATCGCTCCAGGTGTTGCGCGGATTCAGCAGTTTGCTGTCGACGTTCGGTACCTCTACCGGTACGTCCAGGTTCAGCTTATCCAGATGCTCGGTTTCCACATCGTCCAGCTTGCCATTCTGAATGGCGCTGATGATGGCGCGGGTGGTGGGGATGCTGAAGCGTTCGCCCACTCCGTAAGGGCCTCCGGTCCAGCCCGTATTTACCAGGAAGACCTTGCTGCCGAATTCCTCCATCCGCTTCATTAGCAGCTCGGCATAGACGCCAGCCGGGCGCGGGAAGAACGGTGCGCCGAAACAGGTGGAGAAGGTGGATTTCAGCTTCGACGAGGAACCCATCTCGGTGGAGCCCACCAGGGCGGTGTAACCACTCAGGAAGTGATAGGCCGCAGATTCCTTGTCGAGGATCGATACGGGCGGCAGGACGCCGGTCATGTCGCACGTCAGGAAAACGATGGCCGAAGGTTCGCCGGCGCGGTTTTCCAGAACCCGCTTCTCCACGTGCTCCAGCGGATAGGCGCAGCGGGAGTTCTCGGTCAGGGACACGTCGGTATAGTCCGGCTCGCGGGTCTCGTCGTCGATGGTCACATTTTCGACAATGGCGCCGAAGCGGATGGCGTCCCAAATGATGGGTTCGTTCTTCTGGCTGAGGTCGATGCACTTGGCGTAGCAGCCGCCTTCGATGTTGAAGACCGTGCCGGGTCCCCAGCCATGCTCGTCGTCACCGATCAAGTGACGATCGGGATCCGCTGAAAGTGTGGTCTTGCCGGTACCGGATAGACCGAAGAACAGACAGGTTTCGCCGTCGTCGCCAACGTTGGCGGAGCAGTGCATCGGCAGCACGTCTTTCTCCGGCAGCAAGAAGTTTTGCACCGAGAACATCGCCTTCTTCATTTCACCGGCGTAGTGCATGCCGGCCAACAGGACCTTGCGCTTGGCGAAGTTGATGATGACGCAACTCTCGCTGTTGGTACCGTCACGCTCGGGTTCGCACTGGAAGTTGGCCGCGTTGAGGATCTGCCATTCCTGTTTGTCGGACGGGTTGAAGCTGTCGGGCCGGATAAACAGATTACGGCCAAACAGATTTTGCCACGCCGTTTCCGTGGTCATGCGCACCGGCAGGTAGTGCTCCGGGTCGGATCCGACGTGCAGATGGGACACAAATTGAATCTTGTCCGCCATAAAGGCTTCGACGCGATCCCAGAGCGGATCGAACTTGTCGGCATCGAAAGGGCGGTTAATGGGACCCCAGTGAATTGCATCGGAGGTGCTGGGCTCCTCGACGATAAACCGGTCCATCGGTGAACGCCCGGTGCGCTTGCCGGTCTTGACGACCAGGGAGCCGTTGGAAGCCAGACGACCTTCGTTGCGTTCCAGCGCCAGTTCAACCAACCGTGCTGAACTCAAATCTGTGTAAGTGTTACTCACTTCGACCTCGCCCTAGAGGATGTATTCGAAATTGTTCGATCCGACGCAGGGGGCGGGATTAGCCGCAGCCCGAAACTGGCGGTTTTGTGAACAATCGGCTTAACGCAGGCGCGCTATTATGCCAGAGACCCGGGTAAAAAACGACTTCCCGCTAAGCCGCATGGTTGTGGGCTTTGCGGACAATCTGGTCGGGTAAAATCAACCCGGTCAGTGCAGCGAATGCCCATGAAACAACTGGTCAATATCATTGCGATCGAAGCGGTACTGGGTATGGCAAAACTGACAGTCCATTTCGATGCTGCCCTGTTCGTCGAGGATGCTGTAGCACTCCTCTTTGCCAATCGACTCGAGCGCCGCCAAGGTGCGTTCCCGTGAGCAACTGCACTGAAAACGGACAGGCTCGGGGTCGAACAGGCGTATCGTTTCCTCATGAAACAGGCGATGAAGTACTGTTTCACTATCCAGTTCGAGCAGTTCGTCTGCTTTGAGCGTGGCAGCCAAGTGGCCGACACGCTGCCAGAGGTCTTCATCCTGCGATTTGTCGCCTGGCAGGCGCTGCAGCAATAAGCCGGCTGCCTGGCTTCCATCGGCGAACAGGAATAAACGCGTTTCGATTTGCTCCGAACGTTCAAAGTAATCTTCCAGGCACTCGCTGAGCGTGTCGTGTTCCCGGGGCACCACCCCTTGGTAGCGCTGGCCCTGGTCCGGCGTAATCGTGATGGCCATGCGGCCAGGCCCCAGCAGCTCATCGAGGCTGCGCCCTGTCGGCGGGGTCTCGAAACGCGCGATACCGCGGATCGCCCGGTCATGACTACATTCTGCAAGCAAGGTGCGTACCGGACCCTCACCCTGCGCCTGAATAGAGAGAGTGCCTTCGAACTTAAGCGTGCCGCTGAGCAATACGCTGGCCGCCAGGGTTTCGCCTAGCAGGTGCTGAATGCGTTCGGGGTAGGCGGTTTGGGCAACAATCTCCTGGAAACTGTTGGACAGGCGCACCCACTCGCCGCGGACCTGACTGCCATCAAACAGGAAACGTTGGAATTGGTCGTCCAAAGCCATGAAAGGACCTCTTGCAGGACAAAAAAAGTGACTGGGACACAATAAAGGTGGGGCCGATCATATCGAACATGCCGACAGGCTCACAGTCCGTGTTGGTCGCGAAAGCGTTGGATATCGCGGCGATCTTTCTTGGTCGGGCGCCGCGCCGGCGGCATTCGAGCGGCTTGCATGGTTTTACGCTGCCAAGCCAGCTCTTCGCGCTTTTTTACGCTGTCCGGCGTTTCGTGGTATAGGGCCTGGGCTTCCGGCGCGCCACGGCGACGATCGCTGATATCGTCGATAATGACTTCCTTTTCCTGATGCCCCAGACGTAGCCGAAGGCGCGCGCCGATCTCAACCACTTTGCCAGGCTTGGTGCGCTGACTGTTGTAGTGAACCTTGCCGCCTTCGATAGCTTCCTTGGCAAGGGTTCGGGTTTTGTAGAAACGTGCGGCCCAGAGCCATTTGTCTAGCCGCACCCGTTCGCTGGTTTCCGTTGAACTCATGATGCTCCAGTCGCCGATATCGACGTCATCACGTTGGGCGTGGTCAATCCTGCTTTCAGTATAACCCGATCAGCTCGATGTGGGGACGGGCTGAATGTGTTCGAGGATTTCATCGAAGTGTCGGATGCCGGGTAGGTTCTCGATCGCTGCGCGCTCAGGCATCTGGCTGTCCGGTGCCAGGATGGCGAGCAGATGGGCAATGCCGGCGCGGCGCGCACTTTCCAGTACGGGCAGGCTGTCATCCACCATCAGCGTGCGCTGCCGGTCGTAGGGCTCGATGCGGTCCAGGTCCGTCCAGAACTGCACATCTTCTTTGGGACGGCCCAAATCATGGGTGGAGACAACGCGGTCCACGTGCCGGTCCAGGCCGGTGCGCTCCAGCTTGAGCTCCAGCGGTTTAGGATGGCAGTTGGTCACGATGACGCAGCGCCGGCCGCTATGACGCAGGGCCCCAAGAAAAGACTCGGCGTGGGGCCGATAACCAATACGGTCGGCCACCTCTCGCTTGAGCGCGGTGATGTCCACGTCCAGCCGGTCGCTCCAGTAATCCACGCAATACCATTGCAGCGAACCTTTTTCCGACTCGATCATGGATACGATGGAAGTGCGCGCCTCGTCGGGATCGACGGACTTGAGTGCCGCGTAGCGGCGGGGTAGGTGGACCAGCCAGAAGTGGCTGTCGAAGTGCAGATCCAGCAGTGTCCCGTCCATATCGAGGAACACGGTATCCAGCGCCGACCAGTTAATCATTGCAGCAAATCCGAGATTGAATATTCACTGCAAGCGTGCCCCAGTCGGCGCCGTGGAGCAATACGTCAATGCCGCGACGGGCACGATTGACGGGGACCGTTGACCAGCACTATTCCTGAGCGATGGCTTCCGGCTTGCGGCCGGAGGTGGTGCAGCCCAGGCAGCGAACGAACGTCGCCTTTGCCGGACCGACGACCAGGGTCTCGCCAGCTTCAGCTGCGTTGCCGCCGAGCAGCGAAAAGGGCAGGGACACCAGGTAGACGGCGCTGCCAACAACCGTCGTGACCAACAGTAGCGGGCGTGCAATCAGCGCATCGCCGGTCATCGCCAGGGCAGAAGGTTCTTCTTCCAGCGTATTAGCGTGGCCGATGGACGCAAACGCCATCAGGCTCAAGGCGAGCGTCATCGTGATAGCGCGGGAAATCCGGGAAATCATGTGCTTCTCCTGATCTGCTGACCATCCAGCGTGTTCCCATCCCACGGGATCAGCAGGACTTCATGGCCGATATTTTTAACTATGAACGATATTTGTGCATTTTCAAACGCTTTTTTGTGGCAACGTGTATCTGTATGAAATCTACCGCTGGCACTTCCCGCAATAGACCGTCGAGCGCTGGCCCAGCCTGATTTCCTTGAGTATGGCGCCACAATGGCGGCAAGGCTCGCCCCCTCGGCCGTAGACGCTCAGGGATTGTGCAAAGTAGCCCGGTTTACCGTCGCTGTTGACGAAGTCCCGCAGTGTGGTGCCGCCCATCAAGATGGCTGCCGTCAGAATTTCGCGAATCGACTCCACCAGCCGCACCATACGCGCACGTCCCACCTTGCCTGCCGGACGCTTGGGGTGGATGCCGGCCATGAACAAGGCCTCGTTAGCGTAGATGTTGCCTACGCCGACCACCACACGACTGTCCATAATAAGCGCTTTGATCGAGGTCGTTTTGCCGCGCGATATTTGATAAAGCCGGTGTCCGGTAAAGGCGAGCGGATCGAGGGGTTCGGGGCCCAGGTGACTAAGCAAGGGGTGCGTGTCCGGCTCATCGCTCCAGAGCCAAGCACCAAAGCGGCGTGGGTCGTTATAGCGAAGGAGCTGGTTCTCGCCCAGCTCCAGCTCGACATGATCATGGGTCAGGCGGGGTGAGCCGTCGGTGACGATCCGCAGGCTGCCGGACATGCCCAGGTGAATCATCAACGTGCCATCATCGAAGCGCACGAGCAGGTATTTGGCCCGCCGGTCGACCGCTAACGGTATGGCGCCGGTTAGCCGCTCGGCCAGATCCTCGGGGATTGGCCAGCGTAACCGCGGTTCGTAGACTCTCGCGGCCCGGATGATGCGATTTTCCAAAAAAGGCGCGACGCCGCGCCGGGTCGTTTCGACTTCGGGCAGTTCGGGCAAGGGCAGATCCTCTGGATATGTGGGGTGCGTGGCTGTGGTGTTTAGCTGTCGCCATTGGCGGGAAAGGCCACTGCTTTGCGAATTTTGCGTCCCTGCTCGGGAATGTCAATTTGGAGCCTGGGACGTCAGACGTCATGGGTAGGTCGCGCGGCACACGGTGCGATAGAGAATGCAATAGGATCGTGCAATAGATAAGCACAAGAGTAGGATAGTACCGCAAATAAAACAGTGCGGCAGAGACGGGATCATGCAATAGAAATAGAGAAATGCAGCAAAAAAATTGCAGTCACTGAAACGGTCGGAAATCGCCTGGTTACAGGCCTGCGCATGTCGTCACACAAACTACATATAAACCCGGATTGGGTTGTTGTAGCTTACAACTGTACGCTAGACTTCTTAAGCCCGGGCGCCCCTTATAAACCATAACGAAGTGGCCTTCCGGGAACGTCAGGTTTGCCGAAAAAGCGGAGAGATCAGGGAATTTCTTTTCGCCCACGCCTTTTCTCTGAGGGTTCTCTACTATGTGGTACAACGGTCTTCTGGACCTGTCGGTGTGGCAGCACGTGCTCGTCGCCCTGGGACTTACGCACGTGACTATTGTGAGCGTCACGCTCTACCTACACCGCCACTCTGCGCATAATTCGCTGGACCTGAATCCGGTCCTCAAGCATTTCTTCCGCTTTTGGCTATGGCTGACCACGGGTCAGAACACCAAGGAGTGGACCGCAATTCATCGCAAGCACCACGCGATGTGCGAAACCGAGAACGACCCGCACAGCCCGGTCGTCCGTGGTCTGAAAAAAGTGCTGACCGAAGGTGCCGAACTCTACGAAGCTGCAGCCACGCCGGAAACACTCGAGCGTTACGGTCAACGCACGCCGCAAGACTGGATCGAGCGTAAGGTTTATACCCCGCACAAAATGCTGGGCGTTGCGCTGATGGCGGTGATCGATCTGGCGCTGTTCGGTGTCAACGGTATCTGGATCTGGGCGGTGCAGATGCTTTGGATTCCGGTCTGGGCTGCGGGTGTCATTAACGGTATCGGTCACTATTTTGGTTACCGCAACTTCGAATGCGCCGACAATGCCCGCAATATCGTGCCCTGGGGTATCGTGGTCGGCGGCGAAGAGCTGCACAACAACCACCACACTTACCCCAACTCGTCCAAGCTGTCTCGTCGCTGGTACGAGTTCGATATTGGCTGGGGCTATATCCGTGTGTTCCAGCTATTCCGTCTGGCCAAGCCCAAAGGCTATCGTCCGATTGCTCATCAGGTGCCGGGCAAGGACAGCGTTGACGTGGAAACGGTGCAGGCTATCGCCAACAACCGGTTCGACATTATGCGCCAGTACCGTAAGCGCGTATTGGAGCCGGTGCTGCATCAGCAGAAGCAGCTGATGGAAGAGGATATCAAACCGATGTACCGCCGTGCCCGCAAGCTGCTGACGCGAGAAAGCTCGTTGATCCAGCCCCATGACCAGCAGCACCTTGAGTCATTGCTGGAGCGCAACGCGGTATTGCGCCAAATCTATGATAAGAGTCATGAGCTGCAGGCACTCTGGCGCCGCCGGGGTCTCAAGCCCCAGGAAAAGATGCATGCCTTGGTGGAGTGGTGCCGGGAAGCGGAGGAAAGTGGTATTCGCTATCTCGAGGATTTCGCCGCCCATCTGAAATCCTACGCGCTACGGCCGGCTCAATAAGCGCCTGCCAGAGAAGGCGTCATCGCCCCGCGTTTTCTGCCGTTTGATTATCTAAAGCGGCGGGCGCGGGGTTTTTATTGCCCCACGCGATAAAGCCGGTAGCACACTTGCCCGGCCACTTTCTCACGATGTAGCGACCAGTTCTCCGGAACCGTTACACCGGCAAGTTCGCTCTCATGCTCGATATAGACCCAGCTGCCGTCCGTTACCCAGCCGTTCTCGGCAATCAGCGGCAGTAAACGGGTCAGCCAGCCCTGACGAAACGGCGGATCCATCAGCAAGATATCGAAAGGCGCTAGCGCGGGCTGGGCGAGAAATCCGGCCACATCCTGGCAAATGATCGTGCCGCCATCGGCCTTCAATACGTCCAGATTAGACGCGAGCGCATCGCAAAGCGCGTGGGTGTGGTCAACGAATTGAGTTTCGCGGGCACCGCGGGACAGCGCCTCCAGGCCCAGCACGCCACTGCCGGCGAATAGATCCAGGCAGCGAGCGCCGGGTATCACGGGCATCAGCCAGTTGAACAGCGTCTCTCGCACTCGCGAGGGCGTCGGACGCACACCACCCACTGCCGGGAAGGTGAGGCGACGACTGCGCCAGTCTCCGCCGATAATCCGCAGTTCGCCAGTTTCCACGGTGGTGCCCTTGGAGCGTCGGTTGCCGGCGGGCGGGCGTGGTGCTTTTCGGGATTGCTTACGGGCCATGGGGTTCCTGGATCGAAGCCGGAGTCGTAAAGGATGCGCGCAGTGTACCCAAATCCGGTCCCGGTTTGGACGATCATTGCCCAGCCCGCTAGAATACGCGCGTCTTGATGAGGCGCTCTCGATGATGGTGTCTTGCTGATGTACGAAACAGGACGCCTGGCCTGCTCGGGGCTGATATCCTGCACCACCACAGTTATTTCTCTCACCTCCTGACCAACGGAACTGCGAATGATGATGGCAGAGTGGATTATGATCGGGCTGCTGGCCCTGCTGGTTGTTGTCTTTGTTGCGGAACTGGTGAACAAGCGTCGCCAGCGCCCCCGCCCCGAACCCGTACCCCAGCGCGAGCCGGAAACCCAGCCCGGCGCTACGCCCATCGAAACCGGCAAGAAGGAAGAGGTTGAGCCCGAAGAAAAAGCCGCCGCGCCGGAAGCGCCGGCCGTGGAACCTGCGCCGGAGCCCGAACCCACACCCGCTCCGCCGCCCGCACCAGAGCCCGCGCCGGTTCCTGAACCCGAGCCGGAACCCGAGAAGCCGCCGGTCAGTGTTTTTCAGCGCATCAAGAGTGGCCTGGGCAAGACCCGCGCGAATCTGAGCTCCGGCTTGGCGGATCTGTTTTCGACCGGCAAGACGGTCGACGAAGACCTGCTGGAAGAGATTGAGACGACGCTGCTCACGGCCGATGTGGGTATCACCGCCACCACCGAGATCATCGATTCCCTGACCGAAAAGCTGGAACGCAAGCAGCTCAAGGACGGCGCGGCGGTTCGCGACGCCCTGAAGAACGAGCTGCGCGGTATCCTGTCCGAGAGCACTGCGCCGTTGGAGATTGATGCCGCCAAGAAACCATTCGTCATCCTAGTGGTTGGCGTCAACGGGGTAGGTAAGACCACCACCATCGGTAAGCTGGCGCGCAAGTTCAAGGCCGAGGGCAAGTCGGTCATGCTGGCTGCGGGGGATACCTTTCGTGCGGCGGCGGTGGAACAGCTGCAGGTTTGGGGCGAGCGCAACGAGGTTCCGGTGATTGCCCAGCACACGGGTGCCGACAGCGCCTCGGTCATTTTCGATTCGGTACAGGCCGCAAAATCCCGCGGTGTGGACGTACTGATCGCCGACACGGCAGGCCGGCTACAAAACAAAGACAATCTGATGAGCGAGCTGGAAAAAGTGGTTCGCGTCATGAAAAAACTGGACGAAAATGCGCCCCACGAAGTCATGCTGGTACTGGATGCCGGAACCGGTCAGAATGCCCTGAGCCAGGCGCAGGTGTTCCAGCAAGCGGTGGGTGTGACTGGCGTGACCCTGACCAAGCTCGACGGTACAGCCAAAGGCGGTATCATCTTTGCGGTCGCCCGCCAGCTCAAGCTCCCGATTCGCTATATCGGCATCGGTGAGCAGGCCGAAGACCTGCGTCCGTTCGAGGCGGAAGATTTCGTGGAAGCCCTGTTCGCTGAAGAATAGGACCACTGCGCCGCCGCACTAACCAGACAGGGTTTGAGCAGTTGATTCAGTTCGAGAAAGTCAGTAAACGCTACGAAGGCGGCCACACCGCGCTGCAGGGCGTCAGCTTCGAGATGTCCAGGGGCGAATTGGCTTTCCTGACCGGCCATTCCGGCGCTGGTAAGAGTACGCTGCTCAAGCTCATTATGGTGATGGAGCGCCCCAGCGCCGGCAATGTGATTGTCGGTGGCCAGCGCCTGAATGCCTTGGCTCGCCGCCAGATCCCGTTTATCCGCCGCCATATTGGCGTGGTTTTTCAGAATCACCAGCTCCTGTTCGATCGTACCGTCTTCGATAACGTGGCCATGCCGCTGGAGGTGACCGGCGTGCCCCATCGCGAGATTGGCCGCCGCGTGCGCGCCGCGCTGGACAAAGTGGGCCTGCTCAGCAAAGAGAAGATGAATCCGATCCAGCTCTCCGGAGGGGAGCAGCAACGCGTCGGCATCGCCCGTGCGGTGGTGAACAAACCGCCTCTGCTACTGGCGGACGAGCCAACCGGTAACCTGGATCCGGAGCTATCTGCGGACATCATGCATCTCTTCGAGCAGTTCAGTCAGGTGGGTGTCACGGTGCTGATCGCCAGTCACGATATTGCCTTGATCCGCCACCTGAGACGGCGCGTGCTCACCTTGCGCCATGGCGAGCTGACGTCCGGCGACGCCATGCCCGGCGAAGAGGTGCTCTATGGCGACTGAGCGTCGTTCACGGGGCGCGGCTTCCGCCCACTCGCCCTGGCGGTCGTTGTTTGAGAGCTACTTACTGCATCACCGCAAAACGGCGCACGATAGCGCGCGCCGACTCTGGCGCTCGCCGATTGCCAGCATGATGACATGGCTGGTCATGGGGATTGCCCTGGCGCTGCCTGTGGGGTTACTGCTCTTGCTGTCGAGCCTGCAAGGCGTTAGCGCCGGCTGGGAGAGTACCGCTCGGGTAACGCTGTATATGGAGCAACAGTCGACCGAAGAGGATTTGAGCCGGCTACGCGTGAAGGTCGCCAGTCGCAACGATGTGACCGACGTAACCGTCATCTCCCGCGACGAGGCGTTGGCGGAATTCCGCACGTCATCCGGGCTGGCCGATGCTCTGGATTATCTCGACGAAAATCCGCTGCCGCATACGCTGCTGCTCACCCCCAGTCCGGATGTCCGCAATGCCGACGGCATGCAGCGATTGGTGGATACGTTGGAAGCTCTGGATACGGTAGCCCGGGTGCAAGTGGACTTGGGCTGGCTCCAGCGTCTCAATACCATTACCGATCTGTTAGGCCGGGGCGTCTGGGCGCTGGGCTTGTTGCTTGCAGCGGCGGTTATCCTAGTGATCGGCAACACCATTCGCCTGGCCATTGAGAGCCGGCGTGACGAAATTCTGGTCGCCAAGCTGGTGGGAGGTACCGATACGTTTGTCCGGCGCCCGTTTCTTTACACCGGCGTCTGGTACGGTCTGGGCGGTGGCGTCATCGCCTTCTTGCTGCTGCAGGCAACATTGTGGTGGATGAGTGGCCCCGTACAGCGTCTGGCCAGTCTGTATCGCAGTGAATTCCAGTTGACCGGGCTTTCCTGGGACGGCACCCTTGCGCTTCTCATGGTCGCGGTCGGGCTAGGCTGGTTAGGCGCCTGGCTTGCCGTCAAGCGCCATCTTGACGCCATCGAACCCAACCAGATCGAGGCCAGCCGGTGACGGCCGTTTCGGATTCACCGTATAGTCATCGCGGGGCTGGGGCGTTAGAAATGAATTAACACAGGTGTTCTTCTGAGTGGGGAAGGCGAGTGTAACCTGACACAAGGTTAGAGTTGTTCAGGATTAGAGTTACACAGGACAAGCCTTGTTATTCAAGACTTCAGGGCACGACTCAGGGAACTTTCAGGCGGCTTGGCGGTCGATGGACTGCTTGCTATAGTAATGGGTCGCCACGTTGCGGAGGAAAAGCATGGGTACGAGCTTACAGCTGACAGATCGGATGGTTCCGGGTGCGAACCTCGAAGCCTATATTCAGGCCGCGAGCACGATCCCGATGCTGTCCGCCGCAGAGGAGAAAGAGTTGGCGGAGCGTCTCTATCACGACGATGATCTTGAGGCCGCCCGCCGTCTGGTCCTTTCACATCTGCGGTTTGTTGTTCACATTGCCCGCAGTTATTCCGGTTATGGCTTGGCGCAGTCGGATCTGATTCAGGAAGGTAATGTCGGCCTGATGAAGGCGGTCAAGCGGTTCAATCCTGAATACGGTGTGCGTCTTGTTTCGTTTGCCGTGCATTGGATTAAGGCGGAAATTCACGAGTTCATTTTGCGTAACTGGCGTATCGTCAAGGTCGCGACCACTAAGGCCCAGCGGAAGCTGTTTTTCAATTTGCGCAGCCGGAAAAAGCGTTTGGCCTGGTTGTCCCAGGATGAACTGAACGCCGTTGCCGCCGATTTGGGTGTCGAGCCCCGGGTCGTGCGTGAGATGGAGGGCCGTCTGGCCTCCCAGGACACGGCATTCGATGGCCCGATGGATGATGACGACGACACGGCTTATCAGGCGCCGGCCTATTATCTGCAGGATCGCCGTAGCGATCCGGCGACCCAGTTGGAACAGTCCGACTGGACCGAGGACTCCAATAGCCGGTTGCTTGCCGCACTGTCGAGTCTCGACGAGCGTAGTCAGGATATCTTGCGCGAGCGCTGGTTGACGGAAAGCAAATCCACACTGCACGAACTGGCCGACAAATACGGTGTGTCTGCCGAGCGTATTCGGCAGTTGGAAAAGAACGCTATGAAAAAAATCCGTCTGCATATGGGCGAGGCCGAAGCGGCCTGAGTTAGCCGCTGCAGCGCGGTAATCCCGAACGCCACCGTTTAGCAACGGTGGCGTTTTTGTTTAAGGCCTTGGCGGATAGCAGCAGCCATCCTATGGCCTGATTGGGTATCATCCAAGGTTCAATCGGACTCGTGCACTAGGGATACCCAGGTAATATGACTACACAGCCCCACATTGCATTTCTCGGTATCGGCCTGATGGGTGCTCCCATGGTGGAGAACCTGCTTAATGCCGGCTATACCATGACCCTTTGGAACCGTACCCGGGCCAAATGCGAGCCTTTCGCGGAACGCGCACGCGTCGTCGACTCCCCTGCACAAGCCGCGCAACAAGCTGACATCCTTATCACCATGCTGGAGAACGGTGCCGTGGTGCACGACGTGATGGTCGAGCAGGGTGTGATCGATCAGCTTCCGCCTGGCGCTATCGTCATCGACATGAGCTCGGTACAACCTGCCACTGCCCGGGACCACGCCAGCCGATGCGAAGAAAACTCCGCGGCGTACTTGGATGCCCCGGTCTCCGGTGGAACGGTAGGCGCCGCGGCTGGCAGCTTGAGTATTATGGTGGGGGGCGAGGCGGAAATAGTGGACAAGGCACGCCCGGTGCTTGAAACGCTGGGACGCGTCACGCATATCGGGCCGTCGGGCTCGGGTCAGCTGGCCAAGTTGGCCAACCAGGCGGTCGTCGGCATTACCATCGGCGCGGTGTCCGAAGCGCTATTGCTGGCAGCCCAGGGCGGTGCCGATCCCGCCGCTGTGCGCGAGGCGTTGATGGGCGGGTTCGCCAGTAGCCGGATTCTCGATCTCCACGGCCAGCGCATGATCGACCGTCAGTTCGAACCTGGCGCGCCATCGCGCATCCAGCTTAAAGACATGCGCATGATCCTGGATGAGGCCCGCGCCGAAGGCCTGACCTTACCATTGGCCCAGAGCGTTCACGATCAGTACCTGAGCCTGCTGGCCGACGGTCAGGGCGAAACGGATCATAGCGGGCTATTGCTGGCCCTGGAGCATCTTAACGGTGTGCAGCTGACCCAGCCGGACCTCCCGGCGCGCGCCAGATCGCAAACAGGGAAGTAGGCTGATGCCGAATTTCGCCGCCAACCTGACCCTGCTTTATCCGGAGCTGCCGTTCCTCGATCGCTTTGCCGCAGCCGCCGCGGACGGCTTTCTGGGCGTGGAGTACTTGTTCCCGTATGCTTGGTCCGCGCGGGTACTGCGCGAGCGGCTCACGGACAACGGTCTGACCCAGGTGTTATTCAACCTTCCGCCGGGCGACTGGGACGCCGGCGAGAGAGGAATAGCCTGCCTGCCGGACCGGACGCGGGAATTTGAGGCCGGACTGGACCAGGCGCTAGCGTATGCCGAGGCATTGGCCTGTCGACAGATCAATTGCCTGGCGGGCTTGCCGCCTGATGAGTTGCCGCAACAGGCGGCCTGGGACACCCTCGTGGCCAATCTGGGATTGGCCGCCCGCAAGCTGGCTCCACAGGGCATCACGCTTATGGTAGAGGCGATCAACAGCCGGGTGGATATGCCGGGCTATGTCCTCGATACTGCAGAAAAAGTGCTGGAGGCCATCGACGCGACAGGCGAAGCCAACATCCGTTTGCAGTATGATATCTATCACATGCAGATTATGTCCGGCGACGTGATCCGCACCCTCGAGCGGCATCTGGATCGCATCGGCCATATTCAGTTTGCCGATAATCCGGGGCGTCATGAGCCGGGCACGGGCGAGATCAACTTTGATTTTGTTTTCAAAGCGTTGGACAGAATGGGCTATAGTGGTTGGGTGAGTGCTGAGTATCACCCGACGGGACCCACATCGAAAACGTTGGGGTGGCTGAGGCCGTCTGCAACACGGTAAGTTTTGAGCGGTACCTTGCGTCGCCATGTGCTGACCGTCGCTAATTGCGACACCCTCTTACAAGATGTTAACTGGCTGTTTAAGGTGCCGATTCGTACTCTGTAGTCGTTCAATTCATGCATAGCGGGAGGCTAACCGGTGAGAGCGCTGGTAATTGAAGACGATCACGATGTAGCAACATATCTCGTCAAGGGCCTGAAGGAGTCTGACTTTGTCGTCGACCATGCGGCAGACGGTAAGGACGGTTTGATGCTGGCTGCCAGCGAAGACTACGACATCATGATTGTCGACCGGATGTTGCCCGGCATGGATGGTTTGAACATCATCAAAACAGTCCGCGCAACGGGCAATAGTGTGCCGGTACTGATACTCAGCGCGCTGGGTGACGTGGACGACCGCGTTGAAGGTCTGCGCGGCGGTGGTGACGATTACCTCACCAAGCCGTTTTCGTTCACCGAGTTGCTGGCGCGAATCGACGCCCTGGTTCGACGTAACCGTCAGGCTCCGGAGACCGAAACCGTACTGCGTGTAGCTGATCTGGAGATGGATTTGCTGGCCCGTACGGTCAAGCGTGCCGGCCAGAACATCGATGTGCAGCCGCGTGAATTCCGTCTGCTGGAATACCTCATGCGCAATGCGGGGCAAGTGGTGACGCGTACCATGCTCCTCGAAAAAGTCTGGGATTATCACTTCGATCCGCAAACCAACGTGATCGACGTGCACATCAGCCGTCTGCGCGCCAAGATCGACAAGGAATTCGAGACGCCGCTGCTGCAGACGGTTCGAGGCGCCGGATACATGTTGCGTGAAGATACTTAGTCAGCTTAAAACCTCTACCTTTCAGCTGGCGTTGCTTTACATGGTGGTGTTCGCCACCTCTGTGTTCCTATTGCTGGCGTTTATCTACTGGCGTACCGCCGGTTTCATGACCGAACAGACGGATGAAACCATCGAGGCGGAGATCGCCGGTCTAGCCGAACAGTACCGAGGCCGCGGTATCAACGGCCTCATCACGATTATCCGGGAGCGCGTCTCCCGGGATCCCAACGCCAAATCCCTCTACCTGCTAGCGACCGATGACTATCTGAAACTGGCTGGTAACCTCAGCACGTGGCCGGAAGAGGCTCAGGTGCAGAACGGCTGGATCAATTTCACCCTCGACGACAGCGTTGGCTGGACGGGTTCCGAGCGTCTGGCCCGGGCGCGTGTATTCGAGGTTCAGGGTGGTTTGCGCCTGCTGGTGGGGCGTGACGTCCAGGAACTCACTACGCTTAAGCGATTGATTGAGCGGGCCATTAACTGGGGAATGGGCATTACCCTGGCGCTGGCATTGCTCGGCGGCTTCATGATGAGTCGCAGCACCACTAAGCGCATCGAAGTAATCAACGCTATCTCCCGGCGCATCATGAACGGTCACCTATCCCTACGGATACCCACCCGCGGCACCAGCGACGATTTCGATCAGTTGGCGGAAAATCTTAACCAGATGCTGGACCGCATTGTTTACTTGATGGAAGGCATCCGCCACGTGTCCGACAGCATCGCGCACGACCTGCGCACCCCCCTGACGCGTTTGCGTAACCAGTTGGAAAATACCCTGATTGCGGTGGATAACGATGAGGCGCGGGACCAGGCCACCAAAGCGGTCGCTGAGGCTGACCAACTATTGGCGACCTTCAACGCGCTATTGCGGATTGCGCGTTTGGAAACCCGGGGCAACGCGGCCGACAAGACGGAGATTTCCCTGGGTGAACTGGTGGCAGACGCTTGCGAACTCTACGAAGCGGTCGCCGAAGATAAGGACCAGGCCTTCGAGCAAGCCATTAGCCTGGATGTGAAGATCGAGGGTGATCGCGACTTGCTCTTCCAGATGGTCAGCAACCTGATCGACAATGCCATCAAGTACACGCCGGAAGCCGGCGATATCCGTGTCGCGGTTGAAACCGTGAATGGTGAAGCGGTGCTGGAGGTCAGCGATAGCGGGATTGGTATTCCGGATAGTGAGAAAGATAACGTGTTCCAGCGCTTCTACCGGGTGGGTAAAAGCCGCTCGCTGCCGGGCAACGGCCTTGGGCTGAGTCTGGTCAGCGCCGTTACGGAAATCCACCAGGGCCGTATCGAACTGACCGACCGGCGCCCGGAAGAGGAGGAGAACCCTGGCCTGTCAGTGAGGGTCTATTTACCGCTTTACCGGCCGTTGAAGCGCAAGGTGCTGCGCACCCAGCAGGGGCAGCAATCATCAGCGGCAGAGGCATCGGATAAGCCGAATTCCGAGGACGAATCGGGGGAGCGTGCGTGAGGCCTAAAAGGCCTCCCGGCCAATGGCCACGCGCTAATGCACTGGATCAAATTCGAACCAGGCCGCGCACCCGGCCGACAACACCTTCAACAAAGCGAATTTGACTACCGTAGCGCGTCTGCAGGCTATCCCATTCACCCTCAAGGTGTTTTTGCTCAGCCATCGCCAAAGCGATCAAGGTGTGGCGGTTGACCTTGCTCGTGATGCCATAACGATCCAATTGATAGCCCACTGCATCCAGGCGATTGAGTGCAAAATCCAGTGCTTTTTTCGTATTCATCCCAACACCTCCCTTGAAGCCGTTTTCAGGCATTGATGGACGCGGGTCCAGGCTTGTAAAGGCCGGCGGCTCACGTCAAACCAGTCGCGGTGACTTTAAGTACCCTTTCTAGAATGCTCAACCTAAAACGGCCCCGTATAGGCCCATTCCACCTGAAAAAAGTGTAATAGCACGGCCACCCCGGCGTAAGGCTGAGTATGGAGAATAGAAAGAGTCGAGTAAGGCAATAGCCGATATGGAATCCCTTCCATATTGCTATTGCTCCCTCCAGCACAGCGCTAGCCTTAACCTCGCCCACCAGCGGGGTTTTTTTATGTCTGCCGATAACGTGTAAGGGCTTTGGGTTGCACGATCAGGGGCGGCGACGCCAAAATTGCAGTTTTCAGCGGCAGGATTCCCAGATGGCCCAAAAACCCGGATCGGGGCGCGCCCGCGCCCGCTACATCACGCCACAAGGCGAACAGGCATTGCGTGAGGAACTGCGCTATCTGTGGAAGGAAAAACGTCCGGAAGTCACTCAGGCCGTGCGTGATGCCGCAGCACTGGGCGATCGTTCCGAAAACGCCGAATACATCTACGGCAAGAAGCAGTTACGCGAAATCGATCGTCGTGTCCGTTTCCTGACCAAGCGTCTGGACGAACTAACGATCGTCGACCGGTTGCCGGAGGATAAGGGAAGGATTTTTTTCGGGGCCTGGGTGACCTTGGAAGACGAAGCGGGTCAAATCCGGGAGTACCGCTTGGTCGGTCCCGATGAATTCGACTTGTCCAAAGGCTACCTGAGTGTCGATGCGCCTCTGGCTCGGGCGTTGCTAGGTCGGCGGCTGGACGACGAGATAGAGTTCCGTGCCCCGGACGGCCTGATGCATTACCTGATCGTCGATATTCGCTATGAATTGTCCCCAAAGGCCAACGCTTGACGGTGAAGTGAACATGGTCACAATTTTCGCGAATAGTTAAAACGGCTGATTTAATTGGCGATAAGCTGTTCAATGATTCGCCGTCATGACGTTATTGATGACATAGGTCTTCACTCGAACAACGACGGCTTGAACACGTCACTGTCCAGGGACCCGGCCATGTACTCCGTCCAGTCGAAACGTCAGAGAACGACCCGCCGAGCAATCGGCCTGTTATTAGCAGGCATGTTCGCCGCGGACGTCAATGCACAGGCTGCGAACGGCGCCTTCACGTATGAAGAGCGTTCCACCATGCATACCATTCCCTTCGAGTCCCTGGATCAAAGTGCGCTGTCAGAGACCATTATCGAAGGTGGTCTCGCGGCGCCCGCAGCCGGTATTCCGGCGCGGCCAGTAACGCAGCCCGACGAGGACTACTACCTGGACCCGTTGGCCTTCCAGCCGCGTGACGATCGTACCGACCTTGGACGTTACGAAATCCCCGTTGAGATTCGTTTCAGCAATCCGAAGAGCGTCCCGGGCCAGACCTTTGGCAATAACTATGTCATCCGGCCGCCGGAAAACCGCACTTACGATACTTTGAATGCGAACCTGAGGGATCGTTGAGCACTCGTTATCGTGGCTGTTCGCCAGGGTGATTTATCCTAGCCAGCAGTCGCGGTCGGCGGCGCTTGCCCGAGCACTTCTTCGTAAAAGAATGCGAGGGCTTGTTTGGCCTGGTTCAACCGTGCACGTGAAACGCGCATGCGCTGCTGCAGGTAGCCAAGAAAAAGCTGCTGTTCCTGGTCGCCCAATTCCGCGGGATTTTTCAGGTCATGAAAAACCACGTAACGGCTGATCCAGTGCAAATAGGTCTGCTCGGTGCGCTGATTGAGTTTGTGTAGCTGGATAGCGCGATGAACGCGCGACAATAGGCCGGACTGACTTTGGTCCAGCGCTTCGGTCATGCTCATGATTACGTCTTAGATCCTGTGGGTTTCTTGTTTTTAGAGTGGCAGTATTCTATGACAAACGTTTGAATGAGACATCCTTGATTTACAGATTGGAACACGGAGGTGGGAGAAGGTCTTTAAGAAGACAGCCTGACGGCGCCGTTGTTGGGCCGCCAGGCAGAGAAGCGTCGGTTTAGCCGTTCTTCAAAGATTCCAGCTGATCGACATAATTCTGCATGGCTTGCTCGCTGGACATTCCTTTTTTCTCTTCCCACGCGTTGTACTTGGCGCGCCCAACCACATCCAGCATTCCGGGCTTCTTGCCGCTAACATCACCCTCAGTCGCCTGCTTATAGAGGGCATAGAACTCCAGTTTGAGCTCGTTCGAGGGTTTGAAGTCGCCTTCGGCATTCTGGATGTAGTTTACTGCGTCGTTGAATTGGGTCTTCAGGTCGCTCATGGTCTTTCCTTTCGTGTCAGAACGACGTGCCAGCGTGAGGCGGCCCGTCTTATTTCGGGATTATAAACGATGAGTATAGCGACCTTCCGCTGGACCGTCATAATCCGCAAACGCCGCATATGATTTCCATTGCTAGAACGATCGGCTACATTGACGCGCGCGTCCGCAAGAGGCGCCTTTCAGACACCGGAGAATTAGAGAACCTCTGATTAAGTCTATTGGCGATTCTGGCTTGCCCTGAGAGCCGGAATCAAGGCGCGGCGCCGCAGGAAGGCTGGTTGCCTTTCAAGAAGCCGCAACGCGGGGAACGGCTCTCAGGGCAAGCCCCTTCGGGCAAGCCTTGAGGGCCTTTCTGGCCCGCGTTGCGAATCTTGCCAAGGGCTATAGCCATTGCCGGCGATTCGCGCCTTGCCAGAAAGGCCCTCAAGGCTTGCAGAATCGCCAATAGACTTAATCAGAGGTTCTTTAGAAAAATGACAGCAAACAACCGGCTTCACGGAATGGTGAAGCGTATCAACCAACTCCCTGAGTTTGCCCGCGCCCGCGCACTCTCTTTGTTTTTCGGCAAAGCGGTCCCGTTTACCGGCACCGTCGGGATCAGGATCGAAGCCCTGAACGAAAACCAATGCACGATCCATCTGGTCAACAAGCGCCGGGTACAAAACCATATTGGCGGCGTCCATGCGGTGGCGTCGCTACTGCTGGCCGAATCGGCGACGGGCTTTCTGGTGGGGCTGAATGTGCCGGATGACAAGGTGCCCGTTATCAAGACCGTGCATGCGGATTACACCAAGCGTGCCAAAGGCGATATGCGGGTGGTGGCCTCGGTGACGCCGGAGCAGCAGCAGCGGATGAAGACCGACGACAAGGGCGAGGCATCGATCCAGGTCACTATCCACGATGCCGAGGAGAAGGAGCCCATTACAATTGAGATGATCTGGGCTTGGACACCGAAGCGCCGCTGATTACGATGCAGGGCGGGCTCCGACTCCAGACTTCAGGTGCAACACCGGGTTATGAACGCCTGGTGGCGCATTCTGAGGTCGCTTGTTCAGATCTATAAAGGCCTATAGTGGCGGTTTAAATCCTAACCGCTTTCGAGGCCGGGTATTGAGCTGGAAGGCGACGCGCCCAGTTCGCCTGACTGAACACGGACAGGTCCGTCCCCTTGGGCATGTCCTGGGGTGCAAGAGGCCATTCTTGATGTCTCTAACCGAAAATGTGCTCCGACCCCGTTGGTTCCTTTTAACTACATTTTTAACTCTATCGGGACCCCGACAAAAAACCGTCATTCCCAAACCAATGATCAAGTTGGCCAGATCAGTGGGGTATTTGTCCTTGTCGCCATCGCCGCTTTGACACACGCTAACGGCAGATAAACCGTTAATGGACTAACCTCATGAACCACCCCCGCCAGATTGCCTCACTTGCTTTCCCCGAAGTGATGAGCCTCGATGTAACGGGGCCGCTACAAGTCTTTGCGTCCGCGAATGATGAACTCAAGCGACTGGGCTTACCCCCGGCCTATCAAACTCTCGTATTAGGTCCGGAGGCGGGGCCAATCACAACCTCCGCCGGATTCCGGCTATATGCTGACGAGGCATGGTCAGCCATCGACGCCGCCAATCTCGATACCTTGCTGATACCGGGAGGCGTGGGTGTCGATGCCACCTGGCGGTCGCCAGATGTGCTGGAGTGGGTACGAAAGGCCGAAGGCCAAGTCCGCCGACTCGGCTCGGTGTGCTCTGGTGCGCTGGTGTTGGCGGCGGCTGGACTACTGAACGACCGCGTCGCGACGACCCATTGGTCGCGACGTGACGAACTGAAATTGCGTTTTCCCCAGGTCCGGGTTCATACAAATCGACTGCACACCTACGATCCCGACGACCGCGATGGCAACGCGCACATCTTTACCTCGGCCGGCGTCACGGCCGGGATCGACCTTGCACTGGCCCTGGTAGAGGCGGATCTGGGCCAAGCCCTCGCCCTGGCCGTGGCTCGAAGGCTGGTGGTATTCCTGAAACGGCCGGGTGGCCAAGAGCAGTTCAGCGCTTACCTGATGCCAGAGATAGGCACGACCACGCGTCTAAGCGCCGTGCTGGACTGGATTCCCGACAATCTCGACAAGGATCTGTCCCTCGATGTGCTGGCAGCGCGTATCCACATGGCGCCGCGGACATTTTCCCGAATATTCGTCCGTGACGTCGGGATGACTCCCGGGCGCTATGTGGAGCGGGTCCGAGTGGAGGTGGCCCGGGGAATGCTGCAGGGTGGGCAGGTCAGCGCCAGTACCGCGGCCAGGCTTTGCGGCTTCGGCCATCCGGAGACTCTACGCCGGGCGTTTCATCGTCACCTTTCTGTCAGCCCCATCGAATACGCACAGCGCTTCAGTTCGAGCGTACTGGCGTAAACGCCAGCTAATTCCGTCTCCGCTTTGGAGAGTCACCATGCTGTTTCTCGGTAACCCCTCGGTCCGATTGCTATTTATCGCCCAGGCTTTGTTCTGGTCTTGTGCCATCATCGGAATCACCCTGACTTCTATTGTGGGTATGACGCTTGCACCATCACCTGTCTTGGCGACTTTGCCGTCGGCGCTGCTGGCCGCCGGCAATCTCGGTACTGTGCACTTTCTCTCGATGTTCATGCAGTCCCGCGGACGCAGGCCCGGGCTGATTCTGGGGGCCGGACTCGGCGTTGCGGGCGGGCTGATCTCGGCTGCTGGTATCTGGCTGGATAGCTTTTCGATCTTCTGCCTGGGTGGCCCCGCGATCGGAGGCTATCAGGCCTCGGCGATGTACTATCGATTCGCCGCTCTGGAAATGGTGCCGGAAGCCCAGAAGGGACGGGCAGCTGCGCTTGTGGTCGGCGGCGGCGTCTGTGCGGCGGTGATCGCGCCGACATTGGCGATCTGGTCTAGGGACGCCGCTAACGTACAGTTTATGGGCTCCTATCTGCTGATAGCCGGGCTCGCCTTCATCGGCGTGATCCTGATGGCCCGGTTGAGAGAAGGCGTCGCTCCCAAACCCAGTGAGACCGGGCTAGTGGTCATGAAGCGACTGCTATCGCGCCGGATTGTACGAACCGCTATGGCCACCACCCTGGCGGGACATGGCATTATGGTACTGGTCATGACCGCTACTCCGCTGGCCATGAAGTTCAGCGGCCTGAATACCGACAACGCCGCTCAGGTTATCCAGTGGCATGTGCTCGGCATGTTCTTGCCGGCATTTTTGGCCGGCTCGCTGGTGGATAGATTCGGTAGCCGGAATATTGCGCTGCTGGGTGCGGTATTACTGGCGCTGAGCGCGTCGGTCGCACTTACGGGAGAGACTAAAGCCGCTTTCCTCGCCAGCTCTCTCCTGCTGGGTATGGGCTGGAATCTGATGTTCGTCTCTGGCACCACCCTCTTGGCCAGCGGGCATAGAGCGGGCGAGCGCGGCCATGCTCAGGGCTTGATGGAGTTGGGAAATGGTTTCATGGCAACAATGGCGTCATTTGCTGCAGGCGCGTTAATAAGTGGAGTTGGCTGGAGTGCGGCGAATATGGGGATGGTGCCAGTTTTGCTTATGGCAGTATTGCTACTTCTTAGACTGGGGGCTCGGCCACAGGTGTACACAACGGGCGCTGCCGGTCGTAAAACAGAATAGAGGGGGCGAAGGTGCTCTCACTGCCACGGTCGGCCAGCAGATGCTCTGGCATCCCACTGGTGTGCAGACACCTTTGAGCGCCGTCTAAGCGGTGTGGCCATCGTAGGCGCGGGACCTGGACACCGAAGCGCCGGTGATCTGTCGATGCTTGGTTTTTTGGGCAATTATTTACATGTCGCCAAAAGGTTGATTTAGCTTTAATTTTAGGCCGCTCTCTGGCAATAAGTTGCCCAAGTTTTATATTTGTTTACAAAATCGGCGATTTTTTGCTTGAGGGCGATGGGGCTCGTGTGTAGAGTTCGTTCCGTACAGCGTACCAGGACGGTACGTGCAATGGACTGTACAACGTTAAACGGACTTAAGGAGTTCCCATGTCTAAGGAAGGTTCTGTTGCGCCTAAAGAGCGCATCAATATCAAGTACGTCCCCGCCACCGGTGATCAGCAAGCTGAAATGGAATTGCCGCTGAAGATGTTCGTGGTTGGCGATTTCAAGGGACACCCCGAAGAAACTCCCCTCGAAGAACGCAAAAGCATCTCCGTTGACAAGAACAACTTTCAGTCCGTGATGAAAGAAGCCGGTCTGACGTTGTCCACAACGGTTCCTAACCGTCTCGAAGAGAATGCCGACGACCTCCCGGTCAATCTCGAATTCGGCAAGCTCGACGATTTCTCGCCCGACAGCGTGGCACGCCAGGTGCCTGAGCTGCGCAAGCTGATCGAACTGCGCGAAGCCCTCGTAGCCTTGAAAGGTCCGCTCGGCAATGTGCCGCAGTTCCGCTCCAAGCTGCAGGAACTGCTCGACAACGACGATGCGCGCGAGAAACTGCTGGCCGAGCTGGATCTGGTCAGTGGCGAAGGCGAACCGGCAGCCGACTGAAGTCGGGCTTTCGGTACGCTTCAAGGCGTTCGGGTTCCAATCGCCCCAGGTTCCTAACACCTGATTGAAGGCCAGGACGCCTTTGTTCAACCTCAAACACGTACTTTCGAATCACGTACTAAAGGGATGTGGTATGTCTGATACAGCCGTGCAGCAGTCCGCTGCCACCGAATCCGTAGAAGAGGGCTCGCTCCTCGATCAGGTCATGGCTAACAGCCGCTTGAAACCGGCGGACGAAGGCTACGATGTAGCCCGTCGCGGTGTTGCGACCTTCATTGCCAACCTGCTGAATAGCGAAGAAAAAGGCCAGCCGGTCAACAAGGCGCTGGTCGACCAGATGGTGGTCGAGCTGGATCGCAAGATCAGCGCACAGATGGACGAGATCCTGCACGCGCCTCAGTTGCAGGAGCTGGAGTCGTCCTGGCGCGGTCTGAAACTGATGGTCGACCGCACCGAATTCCGCGAAAATATCAAGGTGGATATCCTGCACGCCACCAAGACCGAGCTGCTCGAGGACTTCGAGTTCGCGCCGGACGTCACCCAAACCGGTTTCTACAAGCACGTCTATGCCACCGGTTATGGCCAGTTCGGTGGTGAGCCGGTCGGCGCGGTTGTCGGCAACTACGCCTTCACCCCGTCCACCCCGGACATGAAACTGCTGCAGTATGTATCTTCCGTTGGCGCCATGGCTCACGCGCCGTTCCTGTCCTCCGTCGCGCCGACCTTCTTTGGCGTCGATAGCTTCCAGGAGTTGCCTGCGATCAAGGAACTGAGCGCCGTTTTCGAAGGCCCGCGCTACGCCAAGTGGCGCTCCCTGCGCGAATCCGAAGACGCTCGTTACCTGGGACTGACCGCGCCACGCTTCCTGCTGCGTACACCCTACGATCCGGTCGATAACCCGGTGCGCGCCTTCAACTATAAGGAAGACGTCAGCGGCGACCACGATCACTACCTGTGGGGCAATACCGCCTATTTGCTGGCCACGCGCCTGACCGACAGCTTTGCCAAGTATCGCTGGTGCCCGAATATCATCGGCCCCCAGAGCGGCGGCGCGGTTGAAGATCTGCCCGTGCACCTGTTCGAATCCTTCGGCCAGCTGGAAGCGAAGATTCCCACCGAAGTGCTGGTGACCGACCGCCGCGAATACGAAATGGCGGACGAGGGTTTCATCGCCCTGACCATGCGCAAGGGCAGCGACAATGCCGCGTTCTTCTCGGCCAACTCGGTGCAGAAGCCCAAGGTCTTCCCCAATACCAAGGAAGGCAAGGAAGCGGAGACCAACTACAAGTTGGGCACCCAACTGCCGTACATGTTCATCATCAATCGCCTGGCGCACTACATCAAAGTGCTGCAGCGCGAGCAGATCGGCTCCTGGAAAGAGCGTCAGGATCTGGAACGTGAGCTGAACACGTGGATCAGGCAGTACGTGGCCGACCAGGAAAATCCGCCGGCCGAAGTCCGTAGCCGTCGCCCCCTGCGCGCCGCTCAGGTTACCGTTTCCGAAGTGGAAGGCGATCCGGGCTGGTACCAGGTGTCACTGGCCGTACGTCCGCATTTCAAATACATGGGTGCCAACTTCGAGCTTTCGCTGGTCGGACGCCTCGACAAGGAGTAACGCGTGAGCTGGGACACCGGTGATCACGGTGTTCAGTCCACAGGGGGAAGCCTGTTCGAGCGACTCGAACAGGCTTCCCGGCCCGCAGGGAACGCAATGGGCGAGTTCACCCACGTGGTGGATTCCATCAAACGGCATCTGGTTAGGCTGCTCAATACCCATCCGGGTAACAGCGCCAGTGCACCGGCCCTCGGGCTGGTGGACTTCAACGATGCCACCCTCGGCACCCAGGACCTGAACATCCGGATCCGCAGCGCTATCCGGCAGTGCATCGAACAGTACGAACCCCGAGTCAAACGGGTCGACGTCGTTGCCATGCCCCAGGGACCCGATCCCTTGCAGCTGCGCTTCCAGGTTACCGTCCACCTCCGTGTAAATTCCTTCGAGGATCGAACTACCATCGACCTTCTGTTGGACGACAGGCGATATTATCGCGTGGTGTAACGTCGTGAAGTTAAACAGATTCTATCGAGACGAGCTGAATTTCCTGCGCCTGCAGGGACGTGAGTTTGCCGAGGCCCATCCTCAGCTGACCCGCTTCCTGTCGGAGCAGAGCACCGATCCGGACGTGGAACGCCTGCTGGAAGGCTTTGCGTTTCTGACCGGCAAGCTGCGGGAAAAGGTCGAGGACGAATTCCCCGAGCTGACCCATTCGCTGCTGAACATGCTCTGGCCAAACTACCTGCGGCCGGTGCCCAGCGCGACCATTATGCGTTTCGATCCGCAGTTGCATGCTCTTAGCGAGCGCCAAGTCATTCCGCGGCATACGGAAGTGCGCAGCGGTATGGTGGGCGACCGTCGCGGCCAGACTCAGTGCCGCTTCCGCACCTGTCGCGATATCGCCATGTATCCGATGACCCTGGCGGAGGCCCATGCCGAGCATTCACGGGAAGTGTCCGTGGTCGAGCTGACCCTGGCCCTGCATACGGACCAGCCGTTGTCCGAGCTGGGCATGGACAGCCTGCGTTTTCATCTGGGTGGCGACACCTTCACCGCGCAGACCCTGTATCTTTGGCTGAACCATTGTCTGGAGGCCATCGAACTCGAAGTGGGTGGAACCGTTCAGCGCCTGCCGAAGGATGCCTTACGCCAGGTGGGTTTTGCTGCGGACGATGCGCTCCTGCCGTATCCCAAAAATGCCTATTCCGGCTACCGCATCCTGCAGGAATACCTGAGTTTCCCCGAGGCATTCCATTTCGTCGACCTGATGGGCCTGAATCGGCATCTGCCCAATGCCCAGGCTGACGAAATAACCCTGCGCTTTCGGTTTAACCGGACGTTGCCACCCGATGCCAAGGTGCGCGAAGAGAGCTTCCAGCTTTACTGCGCGCCAGCGATCAACCTGTTCACCCACGAGGCCGAACCTATCGACCTCAACGGCCGGCAGACCGAATACCGTATGCAGCCGTCTAGCCGCCATGCGTCCCACTACGAAATCTTTAGTGTGGATCAGGTGGAAGGCTGGCTGGACAACCCGCGTGGCCGCGAGCGTGGTGAGCCGCGGCTGTACAGCGCGTTCGAGAGTTTTCAGCATCAAATAGAGCGTGATCGCAACCGTACGGCGCTGTATTACCGGGTTCGTGTGCGTGAGAGCGTGCGCGGCGACGGCTTCGATCATTTCATCTCGTTTGTGCGAGGGGACGAGAGCGCCTGCCTGAACCAGCACGAGGCGATCTCGCTGACCCTGACCTGCACCAACCGGCAATTGCCGAGCCAGTTGGCGGTCGGCGATATCTGTCACGCCACCCAGAGCACGCCAGCGTTTGCGTCCTTCCGCAATATTACGCGGCCGACGCCCACGTTACGCCCGACGCTCGATGGCAGCCTGTTGTGGACTCTGGTTTCCAATCTGTCGCTGAACTACCTGTCACTGCTGGACGTGGACGCCCTGCGCTCGGTGCTGCGGGTCTACGATTTCCGTGCGCTGGTGGACCGCCAGGCGGAGCGGGTGTCCCAGCAGCGGTTGGCGGGTATCCAGGCGATCCAGACCCAGCCGGTGGACCGCATGCATCGCGGCCTGCCCGTGCGGGGCATCCAGTCGACGCTGACGCTGGACCAGCAGGCCTTCGCCTCGGAGGGCGATCTCTACCTGTTTGGCACCGTACTCAGCCAGTTCTTCGCACTTTATGCCAGTATCAATGCCTTTCACCTCTTGGATGTGGTGAATTCCGATAACCAGGAACGGTACACATGGACGTTACAGACCGGGCAGCAGCCCCTGATGTAGTCGGCCTGCAACCCGTTCTTGGGAATGCACGCCGCTACAACTTTTTTCAGCTGGTGGACCTGATCCATCGCCTGCACGGGGACGACCTCGAGCGGTCGACGGACGATGCGCCGCACTACGAGCGTATCCGATTCTCGTCGACCGCCAGTTTGGGTTTTCCGGGTAGCGACGTGCTATCTGCGGGTCTGCCGGAGCACGAATACGCGCCGTACCAGATGGAAGTCAGCTTCCTGGGATTGCACGGCTCCCAGTCGCCGCTGCCGGGCTACTACTTGGAAGATCTGGCCTGGGAATACGGACAGGGCACTGGTATTCGCCGCTATTTCCTCGACTTCTTTAATCACCGGCTGGTGACCCTGTTCCACCGCGTGTGGCGCAAGTACCGCTATTACGTGCGCTTCCAGCCGGGCGCCAGCGACGCCTTTTCCGAGCACATCTTCTCGTTGGTCGGTCTGGGCGATGGCGACCTGCGCGGCGATACGCCGATCAATTGGTCGAAGATGCTGGCCTACGCCGGTTTGATGGCTGGCCGCAGCCGGTCGCCGGAAGTGGTCAGTGGCATCGTCGCTCACTGTTTCGATCTCCCGGATGTGGAAATCGAGCCCTGGGTGTTGCGCAAGGTCGATATACCGGCGGACCAGCAGACCTGCCTCGGTAAGGCCAACGGCCGATTGGGTCAGGAAACATTGCTGGGTTCGCGCATCCGCGACCGTAGCGGCAAGTTCATCCTGCGTCTGAAGAATCTGTCCCGCGCTCGATTCGCCGATTTCCTGCCCAATGGCCAGGAGCACCAGAGTCTGGTCAAGCTGGTGGAGTTCACCATGCGCGAACAGTTGGCGTATGACCTGGAGCTGGTGATCCGGCCCGAAGATGTCGAACCCATGCAATTGGGTAAGGACGTACGCCTGGGCTGGACCACCTTCGTTAACCCGACACCGGGCGAGCCGCAGCAGGCCGTCCGCATTCAGATCCGACGGTGACCCATGGACGCAAACCAGACACGGCTCAGATTGACCATCAGTAACCCCCGGGAAGTGGGCAGCGGCGCCGACATTTCCTGTGATTTCGGCACTAATGGCGGCTCGATCGGGTCAGCGACCAGCGACACCTGGCGTTTGTCGCCACACCGCACCGGCGTGGTCTCCGGCCATGCGGAAGTCCGCTGGATCGACGGGCAGTTCTGCCTCATCGACCGCTCCGGGCGCACTTACATCAACAGCGCCAGCCTGCCGGTGGGCCGCGGTCGTCGCGCGCGCCTGGTGGCTGGCGACAAGCTGCGCCTGGGTAAGTACGAAGTGCAGGCGGATCTGGTCAAGGGAGCCGTTCCCGTGGCGGCTTCAATGGAGGGGGAGGTCGACGATCCTTCCTTGGTGAACACGCCAGAAGGGGTGCTGCACCAGTACGACGGCGACCAGCCGCGCCAGGCCGATCCCCTGGACCATTTGGACCCGGCGCCGAGCGAACGGGAACAACGCGATCCGATGGCAGGTTTCAGCTATCAGGATCGGGAGACGGTGGCTGAAGAACTGCGCCCGGAACTGCTAAGCGACGATCCTGCCTGGCACGGCAGCGCGCCGCAAGCCAGCGACCCCTATATGGACGAGCGGGAACGGGCCTTGCGCCTGCCCGTGATTAACGGAGGAAAGCGGAACATGGATGAAGTCCGCACGGAGTATTCCCAACAGGCGCCTAATGCCCGTGATAGCCGTCATAACCGGCATAACGACAGCGAGCAAAGCCGCAAACACATCAGCGGTGCGCCCTTGCTGAGGGGTATGGAGACTGACCTGCGTTTCAGCGACAGCGACGATATGCGCCTGTTCCTGGAAGAGGCCGGCCAGACTTTGCACGCCACTATTCAAGGGCTTTTGGAACTGCACCAGCACGAAGACAGCCGCCATCGTGCGCTACGCACCCGGCTGCAGCCCATCGAGGACAACCCACTGCGTTTGGGCCAGGACTACGACAGCACCATGCAGACCCTGTTCGCCGCCGAGCGCAGCCCGGTGCATCTTTCCGCGCCAGCGGCCGTCACCGAAAGCCTGACCGGGTTGCGCCACCACCAGCAAGCCAGCCAGGCCGCCATCAGCGAAGCCCTGAGCGCCATCCTGCACGCGTTTTCGCCGGAAAATTTGCTGCGCCGTTTCCACGGTTACCGGCGGGGTCTGCAGACCGACGAAAGCGAGCCGGCCTGGGCCTGGGAAATGTACAAGCACTACTACGAAGAACTCAGGTCCAGCCGTCAGCGGGGATTTGAGCGTCTGTTCGAGGAGGTCTTCGAGCAGGCCTACGATCATCATCTGAGACAGCTACAAAGGGAGTCGACGCTGTGAAAATGAGCAAATGGATATTGCTGTGTGTTGCCATAGGCCTGGCCGGCTGCAGCACACCCTACAAAGCCGTCACCAAGACCGCGAAAGTGCTCTGGGATCCCGATATTCCCGTCGGTGAGCCCGAAGACCTGCCCAGCCGCGTGGACCTGACCATGCTGGCGGAACCCAACGTGAACCCGAACGAGGCCATGCAGCCGACGCCGATCAACTTCCAGATTATCGAAATGGAAGACAGCTCCATGATCATGGCGGCGGATTTCGACCAGCTGCTGACCGACCTGGAGGATTCTTTGGGCAACAACTACATCGACCATGCCGATTACACGATGCTCCCCGGCCAGTTCAAGTTTATCGAGCCGTTCGAGATCGATTCCGACACCCGCTATATCGGTGTTATCGCCTTCTACGCCTATCCCAACCAGTCCCAGTGGAAGAAGGTCGTCAAGGTCGATCCTATCGGTGGGGACTTTCATATCCTGGTAAACCTGCGTGAACGCGATGTGATCATGCAGAAGGCGGAAGACTGAGTTATGGCGGCACATAATCGCGTAGTGTGGAGTGACGGCCTGTTTATCAAGCCGCAGCACTTTCAGCAGCAGCAACGCTATCTCGAGCATCAGATCAACGAGCGGGCGCTGGCGGTATCGGATTACCTCTATGGCTTCAGCGAGCTGCAGCTCAACGACGAATACCTGAGTTTTGGCCGTATCGGTCTGGTGCGGGCGTCGGGCCTGTTTCCGGATGGCACCCGCTTCAGCTTGCCGGCCGAAGACGCCATGCCCGAGCCACTGGAAATCACCGACGCCTCCGTGGCCAACCAAGTGGTTTATCTGGCTTTACCGCTGGGTACGGACAGCCTGGCGGAAGTGGAGTGGCCCGAGTCCGGGGTTTCCGCCCGCTTCACGGCGCAGCCGGCGGAAGTGCGCGATCTGCACTCGATTGATGGCGATGCCCATGCCATCGACATCGCCAAGGTAAACCCGCGTCTGATGCTGGAGCGCGAGGATCGCAGTGCCTATGCCGCACTGGCGATCGGGCGCATTCTCGAAAAGCGTCCGGATGGCAGCCTGGTGATGGACCCGAGCTTCATGCCCACCATGCTGAGCGTGCGCGCAGCGCCCAAGTTGCAGCGCTTCGTTGGTGAAATGGCTGGACTGATGCGTGAACGGGCAAAGAACATCGCCGAACGTGTTGGCTCGCCCAACCAAGGCGGCGTGGCGGACGTGTCTGATTTCATGCTGTTGCAGATGCTCAACCGGGCTCACCCGCGCTTTATGCATCTGGCGCGCCTGCGCCAACTGCACCCCGAACGGCTGTATGAAGCCCTGCTGGAACTGTGTGGCGAGCTGGTGACCTTCACCGACGAGAGCCGGCTACCGCAGGAACACGCGGCGTACGATCACGATCTGCCGGAAGATTCCTTCAGCCCCTTGATGCAGGTACTGCGCCAGTCCCTAAGTACCGTGCTCGAGCCACGTGCCATGGCGATCCAGTTGCAGCAGCGCCAGTACGGTCTCACGGTGGCTCCGATCCAGGACAATCAACTGGTGGGGCAGGCGGAATTTATCCTGGCAGTACGCGCCGATATGCCCACCGACGACCTGCGCAAGCAGTTTGTCCAGCAATGCAAGGTAGCGTCGGTGGAGAAGATTCGCGACCTCATCAGCTTGCAGCTACCGGGCATTCCGCTGATGCCATTGCCGGTCGCGCCGCGCCAGTTGCCGTACCACGCCGGCTTTACCTACTTCCAGCTCGACGCCCGCAGCCAGGCGTGGCAGATGCTGGAAAACGGCAGTGGCTTCGCATTCCACGTGGCGGGGGATTTCCCCGGTATCGAAATGCAGTTCTGGGCCATCAGGAGCTAGATCATGGACGACGCAAGCGTCATGGATGCGCCGCAACAGGATACTTTCGGCAAGCTGCTGTTTGACGATGCGGCCGACTTGAATACCACCGCCGACGAGACGTTCCGTCTGCGCGGTTATGAGCACAACCGCCTGGTGGATGCCGCCACTCCGCTGCTGGGGCTGGTGATTCGCGTACGCCGGCTGGCGGACTTCAACCGTGTGCCGGAGCTGTACCAGCAAGTGGTCGACGAAGTCACCGATATCGACCGTGAGTTGATCGAGCAGGGCTATGAGCGGCCCACCGTAGTGGCCTACCGCTACGTGCTCTGTGCCTTCATCGACGAGGCGGTGCTAGGCACCGAATGGGGCGCGCACAGTGTCTGGTCCCAGCAGTCATTGCTGTCTCGCTTTCATAACGAGACCTGGGGCGGCGAGAAGGTCTTCGCCATCCTCTCGCGCATGGAACAGGAGCCCGAGCGCTACCGGGACATGCTGGAGTTCATCTACCTGGCCCTGTGCCTGGGGTTCGAAGGCCGCTACAAGGTGTTGGAAAACGGCCGCGATGAGTACGAGCGCATCATTGCCGGCCTCTACCGCCAGATTGCCGACCTGCGTGACGGCGAGCCGCCGGAGAGCCTGGGCAATGCGCTCGAGCATGTCACCCCGGCGCGCAATCGTTTCCGTAATGGCCTACCCCTGTGGGGCATCTTCGGGCTGTTCGTCGGCGCCATGGCCACTGTTTACACCCTCTACAGTATTGCATTGGATGAGCGCATCAAGGACGTGCTCGGCGTGCTGGCGCAACTGCCGAAGTAGGCGCCGCTGTCTAAATAGGTGCGGCCGCTCAAATAAGACGCTGCTGCGCCAATAAAAAGGATAAGGAGATCATTATGCTTCGGGTCGAACTACCGGCGCTCATCGGGCGCCTCAATGAAATCTGCCGCGAGGGGCTGGAAGCCTCGGCGGCACTGTGTATCGCCCGTCAGGGCGCCGAAATCACGCCGGCACATTTACTGTTCAAACTGCTGGAAACGCCGTATTCCGATATCCGCCTGATGTTGGATCAGGCCGGTATCGATCACCTGGCCTTGCAGCCGATCATCGGCCAGAGCCTGGAAGGGGGCCCGCAAACGGCGGAGGCCTATCCGTCGTTCTCGCCGCTGCTGATCGAGCTGATCCAGGACGCCTGGCTGCTCGCGTCGACCGAACTGGACCATCGTGAGCTGCGTTCCGGTGCCCTCTTCCTGGCGCTGCTGCTCAATGCCGACCGCTACCTGATGCCGCAAGTCAGCCGGGCACTGGCGGGTCTGAATCGGGAGCATTTGAAGCGGCAGTTTGTCACCGTGACTCGCGGTTCCATCGAATGGCCGGTCGAAGCCAGCGAACCAAGCCAGGGCGCAAGGGGGGCGGTAGCCGTCGATGACTCCCTGCTCAGCCGCTATGCCACCGATTTTACCCAGCGCGCGCGGGAAGACGGCTTCGATCCGGTGCTGTGCCGGGACGCGGAAATCGACCAGATGATCGATATCCTCTGCCGCCGCCGCAAGAATAACCCGATTGTCGTCGGCGATGCCGGTGTGGGTAAAAGTGCCGTTGTCGAGGGTCTTGCGCTGCGTATTGTCGCCGGCGACGTGCCTGACCGATTGAAAGAAGTCGAGCTGTGGGCACTGGATTTGGGCGCGTTGCAGGCCGGTGCTTCCGTGAAAGGCGAATTCGAGAAGCGCCTGAAGGGCGTCATCGAGGCGGTGAAAGAGTCCCCTACGCCGATCATTCTGTTCATCGACGAAGCCCATACCCTGATCGGCGCGGGCAACAACGAAGGCGGTTCCGATGCGGCTAACCTGCTCAAGCCAGCCCTGGCGCGGGGCGAACTCTGCACCATCGCCGCCACGACCTGGCGCGAGTACAAGAAGTACTTCGAGAAGGACCCTGCCCTGAGCCGGCGTTTTCAGCCGGTCGCCTTGGGCGAGCCTACCACCGGACAGGCGGTACACATCCTGCGCGGCCTGCGTCCGGTCTACGAGAAAGCCCATCAGGTGCTGATCGACGATTCCGCCCTTAAATCCGCCGCCGAGCTTTCTGCCCGTTACCTGGCAGGTCGTCAACTGCCCGACAAAGCCATCGACGTGCTGGATACCGCCGCCGCCCGCGTCAGCCTCAATCTGAGCACACCGCCGCGTCGGCTGAGCCATGTGCGTAGCGAGCTACATCAGTTGCAGATGGAGCAGGACTTGCTCAACCGTCAGGCGCATTTGGGGCAGTCCGCCGATCCGGAGCGCCGCGACCGTGTCCGCGACAACGTGGAGTCGCTACAGGCCGAAGCCGAGCAATTGCAGGAGCGTTGGGAAGCCCAGCGCCAGTTGGTGTCTCAACTGGTTGATGTGCGCGAGCAATTACTGACTCCGGAAAGCAACGCGGTCGATCACGATGATTTGCGTGACCAGGCTGCGGCTTTGCAACAGGAACTGAACCAGCTTCAAGCCGACGAGCCGCTGGTGCATGCCCTGGTCGACACCCGCCAGGTGGCGGAAGTCATCGCCGACTGGACCGGCATTCCCGTGAACCGCATGACCGCCGATGAACTGCAGAAAATCACGCACCTGCCGGACCACCTGGAAGCACACATCAAGGGCCAGGACCCGGCGATCAAGGCATTGCATCAGCATTTGCTGACCGCCCGTGCCGATCTGCGCCGTCCCGGCCGTCCGACGGGCGCGTTCCTGCTGGTTGGCCCGAGCGGCGTGGGCAAGACCGAAACCGTGGTCCAGCTGGCGGATCTGCTCTACGGCGGCCGTCAGTTCCTGACCACTATCAATATGTCCGAGTACCAGGAGAAGCACACGGTGTCGCGCCTGATCGGTTCGCCGCCGGGCTATGTCGGTTTCGGCGAGGGCGGCATCCTGACCGAGGCGATTCGTCAGAAACCCTATTCTGTCGTGTTGCTGGACGAAGTGGAAAAGGCGCATCCGGAAGTGCTCAACCTGTTCTACCAGGCGTTCGACAAGGGCGAACTGGCGGACGGTGAAGGCCGGGTAATCAACTGCCAGAACGTGGTGTTTTTCCTCACTTCCAACCTGGGTTACGAGACCATTGTCGACCATGCCGAACGCGAAGGCGGGTTGGACACCGAGGCGTTGGACGAGGCCCTCTACCCGGTGCTGGCGGACTTCTTCAAGCCGGCTCTGCTGGCGCGTATGGAAGTGGTGCCTTACCTGCCGTTGGGTGAGGACACCCTGAATCGCATCGTCGGCGACAAGCTGGCCCGCCTGGCCGACCAAATCCGCGAACGCTACCGCACCGAGGTGGTGATGGAAGAGGGACTCGTAGAGGCCATTCGCAGCCGGGCCACACGTAGCGAGAACGGCGCGCGCATGCTGGAGTCGATTATCGAGGGCGAACTGCTGCCGCCGGTGTCGCTGGCGCTGCTGGAAAAACTGGCCGCCAGGGAGGCGGTTAACGAAGTGCGCCTGGGATTGGAAGACGGACGTTTCACCGGGGCAGTCAGTTAAGACAGCCAGTTAAAACAGTCAGTTAAGACAGCCAGTTAAGGAAAACGACTATGGGACGGATGCAGATGGAACTGCACACCGGCATTGAACTCGCGGTTGACTTGATTCGCCAGCCGGACCGGGCAGCCTTGCTGGCCTGTGCGACGGCACACATGGAGCGACTGTTCGGGGTTAGCCGCGGCTGGTTGCTGGAGCTGGACCCCAGCGGTCGCGCCCTGATGTGCCCGCGGCTGGATGCCGGATTGCGTTTCGAGTGCGACGATTTCTCGCATCCGTTTGCCCATGTCCTGCGCGAAGCCCGGCCGCGCTCGCTGTCGACCACGGCCTGCGCACGCCTGGAACATGCCGGTCTGACGGCCTTGTTCGAGGCCAGTCGCGGCGCGGATTCCATCTGGATCCAGCCGCTGATGCAGGACGACAAGCGCACTCTCGGTATCCTGGTGCTGTGCGGCCAGGATCCAGCCTGGGATACGGTGGTTGGCCAGCCCCTGTTCGAAGGCTTGTTAGCCCTCTTGATTCATCATTGGGGCGCACATCTCGACCGGGACGACCGCTTGTGGCAGCAACGAATGCTCAGCCGATCACTCAGTTCCATGAAGGACACCGAAACCGAACGCCAGAAGAACGCGATGCTGGCGGAATCCCTGGTCGGCCAGGCCGGCTGCATGAACGACCTGCGTGCCCAGATTATTCGCGCCGCCGGCAGCCAGCTGTCGGTGTTGGTGCAGGGTGAAACCGGTTGCGGCAAGGATCTGGTGGCCCGCGGCATTCATGATTTTTCCGAGCGCAAGGACGGCCCGTTTGTGGTGGTCAACTGTGCGGCGATTCCGGATAGCCTGCTCGAGAACGAACTTTTCGGCCACACCAAGGGCGCGTTCTCCGGCGCGGATGCAGCCAAACAGGGACTGCTCGCCCAGGCCCACGGTGGCACGCTGTTTCTCGACGAGATTGGCGATATGCCCATGGCACTGCAGTCCAAGCTGCTGCGGGTGTTGGAAACCCGGCAGTTCCGACCGCTTGGCGCCCGTGAAGAAACGCACTCGGACTTCCGGCTGGTGGCTGCAACCCATCAACCCCTGCAGACGCGTATTCAGGAAGGGGGGTTTCGCCGTGACCTGTTCTATCGACTGAGTCAGTTTCCCATTCGCGTATTGGCGTTGCGGGACCGGACTGAAGATCTCGAGCTACTGTGCCGGCACTTTATCCACGGATTTCGCGCGCGCGAGGGGAGCGGGCCACTGGGTATCAGTAGCCATGCGTTGGAGTATTTGAAGCACTACGGCTTTCCAGGCAACGTCCGTGAGCTGCGCAACGTGATCGAGTTTGCCTGCCTGCAGACACCGGAACGTGAAGATATTCAGGTCGAGGATTTGCGCCTGGACGTGATGGCCACTCCCGATATGGCGGTCGCCGAATCTGAAACCGGCTACGTTCCCCAGCTGGGAGTGCCGCCGATGCATGAGATTGCCGACCTGCGCGCGGCCTCCCAGGCCTTCGAAGCGGCGATTATCAGTGCCCGGCTGCGCCAATTCGGCGGCAATCGTGCCCAGGCTGCGGAGAGTTTGGGGCTGCCCAAGCGCACGCTGGCTCACAAGTGTCAGAAGTTCAACGTGGCGGAGGCAGGATGAAGTCGATCAAGCACGCGATCATGATGGCCGGCCTTTCGATCACGCTCGGCGGCACCGTTCAAGCGGCTAGCATCAACGAAACCCTGGCGGCGGCCCGGCAGTGCACCCAGGAAACCGCACGGCTGGATCGGCTGGCCTGCTTCGACGGGGTCTTCGAAACCCCGGTCCATGCCGAGGCAGACGCTAAAGCAGCCATGCCCGGTCGCCAACCCGCGGAATGGCTGGCCGCTTACGCCCAGGAATCCGGGCGAGCGCCGTCGGATGGGGCTTTACGCGGACAGGGCGACGCGGGGGAGATAGTGACTCTGCCAGCGTTGGGCGCCGTACCGCCCCGTCCGCTGCTGACGGTACGTTGCGACAACAATATTACCCATTTTGCACTGATGCTGCCCCGACCGACAGCGGCTGAGCGGGTCCGCCTGACCCTGGCCTCCGCGGCGGCACACCAGCCGCAAGTGTGGCGGGTTCGCGATGACGGTTTCGTCGTGAGCGGCGGCCGTGGCCTGCCTGCCATCGACACCATCAAGACACTGATCAATACGCCAAAACTCACGCTCACGGCCGACGAATCCGCCGTTGACGGGCTGGTTTTCGATCTGGCGGGTTTACGTGAAGGGCTGATGCCTCTACGTGAGCAATGCGGTTGGTAATTCGGTAACAGGAAAACGCGTTCAACAGGACGTTGAGAGATGATGCAAGCCGTTGAAGAACATCCATATGTGGAACAGGTCGTCGCCCCGCTGGCCGGGGACGCGCCGGTTGGTGACGCGCTGGGGGACGATCCCGCACTCGAGTTTCTCGAAAACGAGATCATGAAAATTGGCTCGCTGGCCCACACCGGCATCGACTGGTCCAAGGTCGAGCACGAGGCCTTGCGGTTATTGTCGGATATGTCCAAGGACCTCAAGGTGCTCGGCTTTCTGCTCCTGGCCCTCCAACGCGGGGGAAATGGCGAGCGCTTTGCCCTGTCCATCCACCTGCTGTGCGAGGTGATGGAGAGCTGGTGGGTCGATGCCTGGCCCTATCCGGGCGTCAAGGGTTCTCGGCCCCGGCGGTTGATGTTCGGCCAGATGATGCAGCGCGCCGCGGCGGAAGTGGACAAGATCAGCTTTGATAGCGCGGTCGGCGATGGCCGCAGCTTTTGCCTGAAACGGCTGGATAAGCTGGCCGAACTCGCCGAGGCGCAGTCAATCCCGGCGGACGGCGCTCTCGACCTCAAGCGTACGATCAACAACATGCCGGAAGTGGGTCAGGCCAGCGGAGCGTCTGAACCCAAAAAGGCGCCTCAACCCACTTCTCGACCGGCGCCAGTTACGGAAGCCGCATCATCTGCAGCGTCCGCTTCTCTGGGTAGCCTGAGCCTGGATCCGAACAACGAGCGCGCCACCCGTCAGAGTTTGTTGAAAGTGGCAGACCTGCTGACGGAACTGTCGCCTACCTCGCCGCTAGGCTACCAGCTGCGTCGCTACGCCATCTGGCAAGCCATTACCACGGCGCCGCCGGCACGGGATGGTATCCGCAGCGATCTGGCGGCGGTCAGTACCGATCGCGTGTCCGAATACCAGGACAGCCTCTCTCGTGGCGGCGACATGACACTTTGGGGGCGAATCGAGCAAAGCCTGGCGGTGAGTCCGTTCTGGCTCGAAGGCCACTATCTCAGCGCTCAGGCGGCAGAGGCCGTCGGTCAGCCCAAGTGCGCCGAAGCCATCCGGATGGCACTCAAGGAATTTATCGAGCGTTTGCCGACGTTGGCGGACATGACCTTCTCCGACGGTACGCCTTTCTTGCCCAAGGTGGTGAGTGAGTGGCTGCTTACCAGTGGCACTGGGGCTAACGGCGGTAGCGGCTCGGATTGGGACGCCGCCTATGAAACCGCTCAGGACGTGCTCAAACAGAAAGGCCTGGCGCCGGCTATGCAAATGCTGGAGGACGGTCTGGCCGAGGCCCGGGAGCCCCGCTCGCAGTTTTATTGGCGGCTCATGAGCGCCGATTTGCTGCGGGATAGCGGGATGAAGACGCTCGCGCGGCAGCAGGTAGCCGACCTGCGCGACCAGACACGAAACATGACACTGGAAGACTGGGAGCCGTCACTGATGGCTCACCTGGAACGGTTGAGCTGATTCATCCGGCGCCGAAAAAAAACGCATCAACAGGGCAGGGCGCGACGCCTCGCCACAAGGAAAGTAGGAAGTACAGGTATGGAAACCATCGCACGCAAACTGCTCATGATCGGCAGGAAAGTCTGGCCGTTTATTCGTACCGGAGGGCCGATTGTACTGGCCCTGGGATTCGGTCTGCTACTGGCGGCCACTTGGTGGCTGGGGCCACAATGGGAATGGCGCGGTGAGCGCCCGCTGGCCAGCTGGCAGAGCCGCACTTTGGTCACGCTGGGACTGGTGCTGATGGTGGCGATGATCTGGGGCTGGATGCTATCCCGTCGCCTCAAGAAAGTGGATAAGGCCCAGGCCGCGGCCAAGCGTGAGGAAGAGGACCCTATCCTGGTCTACGAGCGCCGTCAGACTCGGCTACTCAACCGCAGTCTGGCCGCCCTGCGTGACAACATTCCCGGCCGCAATCGCATCTATCGCCTGCCGTGGTATCTGGTCATGGGCCTGGAAGGCGCTGGCAAATCCAGCCTGATCCAGCGTTCCGGCCAGACCTTTACCCTGAGCAATGTGACCCGCAACCGTCAGACCGAGCGCAACCCGCTGGGCTTCGAATGGTGGATTGGCGACGAGGCGGTGGTGATCGATCCGGACGGCGAACTGTTAAGCCAGGAAGCCGGTGAAAACAATGGCGCCGCGCTACAGGAGCGTCTGTGGAAGCACTTCATTCAGTGGCTGGAAAAGAACCGTCCGCGCCGTCCGCTGAATGGCGTGATCCTGACCGTCGATCTGTCGCGCCTGAGTGCCCTGGGCGAAGCCGAACGCCGCGCCCAGGCGGTACTGCTGCGCACGCGTCTGCGCGAATTGATGGAGCAACTGGGGTCGCGCCTGCCGGTCTATGTCAGCTTCACCAAGCTGGACCTGCTGCACGGTTTTTCCGCCTTTTTCCGCAAGCTCAATAAGGTCGAGCGCGAGCAGCCGCTGGGCTTTACCTTCGCCCTGGAATCCCTACAGGATCCGGATCAGTGGCTGGAACAGTTCGACGGTGCCTACAACGACCTGATCGAACAGATCAGCCGCCGCCTGCCGCAGATTCTCTCCGACACCCGCGATCCGGAAGAGCGGGCCGCGATCTACTCGTTCAGCCGTCAGCTGGCGGGCCTGATGCCGGTGACCCAGCAGTTCCTCACCGAAATGCTGGCCGCGGACGCTTTTTCGACGCCAGCCCTTGTACGGGGCGTCTACTTCACCTCCGTCTATCAGGAAGGCGTGCCGGAAGACGCCTTCGTTTCCGCTGCTGCACGCCAGTATGGCCTGGCCGAGTCCATCCAGCCTGCCCAGCGGGGCGGTCAGTCGGTGACCTACTTCAGCGAGCGACTGTTCCCACAAATCATCTATCCCGAGGCCGGCTTGGCGGGCGATAACGTCCGAGTCACCCGTCAACGTCGTCGTACCCTGGCAACGGCTGCGGTTGTGGCGATTGCCGCAGGTCTCGGTATGACGGCCGGCTGGCAGCACTACTTTATCGAAAACGCCCAAGCGGCCCAGCAGGTGGAAAACCGGGTCCGGGGCTTTATCGACAACTGGCGCCCAATCGGTCATGAGCTGGATCCGTCCGGCCGTAACCTGCTGGATCCGCTGGACCAGCTGCGCGATGCTACCCTTGCGTTCGGCGATTACCGCGAGAAGTTGCCGCTAGTCGCGGATATGGGCCTGTACCAGGGCGACAAGGTTGGCCCGGAAATCGAGAGATCCTACCTCAACATGCTGGCCTACCAGTTCCTGCCGGCGTTAATGGTGGGTGTGATGGATGAGATGAACCAGGTGCCGGAGGAAAGCGCCGAGCGCCTGGCGCACCTGCGTGTCCTACGCATGCTATACGATGCCAGCGGCCGCCGTACCGATATCGTCGATGACTATATGACACGCTATTGGCAGGACCAGTACCCCGGCCAGCGTACGGTGCAGGAGCGCCTGATCAAACACCTCGACTACGCCATGGCGTATACCGACCTCGCGGACTGGCAAGCGAATGGCGACCGCGCCGCCGATATGGCCCTGGCGCCGTTCCAGAGCAGCGTTCAATGGGCTCAACGCGAACTTGGCCGCGTCGCCACGCCGGACCGGGTCTATCGTGAACTCAAGTCCCATTCGACCCGCGACCTGACGTCGCCGCTCAGCCTGGAAAGTACCGGCGGACCGGCGTTCGACCTGGTATTCACACGGATCGATGCCGACGGTCGTCCGCTGGAGGATCTGCCGGACGTCAGTCAGGATCCGCTGCGTATTCCGCGCATGCTGACCGACGACGGCATGAAGAGTTATTTTGTGCGCGAATCCGAGTCCGTCACGGAGCTGGCGTTGGTGGACGCCTGGGTGCTTGGGCGCCGGGACAATGTCGATTTCAGCCGCGCCGACGAGGAAGAACTACAGGCGCAGCTGCGCGACCAGTATGCTGAAGACTATGCGCACACCTGGCGTCAGGCGCTGGCGCACCTGGACATCCACCGCTTCCACGACCTCAATCATGGCGTGCGCGTGCTGGAGAACCTGACCAGCGGTCATGAACCGCTTGTGCAACTGCTGACGACGCTGCGTGAGAACACTCAGCTCTATCCGCCGCAGGCCGAGCAGGATGACGCCGCACGTGAAGTTCTGGAGCGCTCACCGTCCTATCGCATGGCGCAGGATATCGAGCAGCAGTTTGCCGGCCTCAACGCTCTGTTCCGCAAGGAGGGCGAAGCGCAGTCGCAAATTGAGGAAGTCCAGAACGTGGTTCGCTCGCTGCACGATTACATGCGCGGCATCCAGGAATCGCCGGATTCCGGCAAGGCCGCCTTGGCCGCCGCCCGCGCCCGTTTGACCCTGGAAGGCGCGGACCCGATCTTCACCCTGCAGCGTATGGCTCGCAACCAGCCAGCGCCGTTAAACCGCATGCTGGAAAAGCTCGCCAACGAAAGCTGGCGGGTGGTGCTCGACCAAGCCGTGGCCCAGCTCGAACGCAAGTGGTACGACGAGGTTTACCAACCGTTCCAGCAGAGCCTGGCGCGTAACTATCCGTTCAATTCAGGTGCCGGACGCGATGCGGCCCTGCAGGATTTCGAACGCTTCTTCGCGCCCCAGGGCATTCTGGATCGTTTCTATCAGGAAAACCTCAAGCTGTTCCTGGAAGACCACCCGGAGCACGTGCTGGTCAGCAAGCGGGCGACGCTGGTTCGCCGGGATGTGATGGCTGCACTGGAGAAGGCCGATCAGATTCGCCAGGCGTTCTTCACCCGCAGTGGGGCGCTGGACGTGGAGTTTGCGCTGGAACCGCTGAGCCTGTCGTCCAACAAGCGCCGCAGTGTGGTGAATGTGGATGGCCAGTTGGTCGAATTCAGCCACGGCCCGCGCCAGAGTATTCCGCTGATTTGGCCCAATACTTTGCGTGACAGTGTCGAAAGCCAGGTCACCCTGGTGCCGACCGAAGTGAACCGCTCGCCCCGCAGCGAGATCGCCCGCGGTCCCTGGGCCTTCTTCCGCCTGCTGGACAAGGCGGACATCACCGGGGTAAGCGGCAGCGCCATCGATGTTCGATTCAGTCTCGACGGCGGCGACGTACGTTACCGGTTGCATGCGGCGGGCAACGTCAACCCGTTCACCCAGGAATTGCTGGCCGGTTATCAGGTTCCGCGGAGCCTATACTGATCGTTTCATTAAACCGTGGTAGGATCACTCAGCGATCAGTCGTTGGTTGGTCGTATGGTGTGCCCGGCCAGCCCGGGCCACACTGACCGCAACAAGGATGAACGCCGGCGTCAGGGCGGAAGCCCGGAACTATTGGAGACGCCAGACAGGGAGTAAGTTATGGGTAAGAAAGTCGTTTTATTGGGCGATCTCGGAACCGATCACGAAGGTTTTCCGCCCACCCTCGTTATCGCTGCCAGCAGCACCGTGCTAATGGACGGCAAACCCGTTGCCCGCCAAGGCGACCCGCTGGCGATGCACTCCAAACCGAAACATGGCCCTCATCCCCGCGCCATCGCAGCCGGCAATCCCACGATCCTCGTTGAAGGCAAACCCATCGCGCTGACGGGCGATGCGGTGACCTGCGGTGGCGTGGTGATCGGCAGTGGTTCAGGCGTCGGCGGATAACCGCAGGCTTAATAGCACGATAGGTTGCCCGGAGCAGGAAAGCGCCGGGAACGTATAACAGGATTTCAAGGAAGAGAACCATGCCCCAGCCTACCGGCCTGCAGTTTACGGCCCGCCTTGGTAGCTTGCCCGACGACACCTTCGCGGTGGTGGATTTCGAGCTGACCGAGCAGCTTTCGCAGCCCTTTGTCCTTAAATTGAATCTGGCCAGTCGCTTTGCCGACCTGGCGGTGGCCGATGTGCTGGATCAGGGCGCGGAGCTGGTGATCTGGCAGGACGGCCAGGCGGTGCGCACGGTGCAGGGGGTGGTCTGTGCCTTCAGCCGGGGTGATACTGGCCACCGGCGCACCCGCTACTGGGTGGCCGTCCAACCCGCCCTGTGGCGATTAGGATTAATGCACAACAGCCGCATCTTCCAGCAGCAAACCCCGGAGACGATTCTGGGCACCTTGCTGGACGAGCGGGGGCTGGTGGATAAGCGCTTTAATCTCAAGCGCACTCCTACCGAACGGGAATACTGCGTCCAGCACCGGGAGACCGATCTCGACTTTCTCAACCGGCTCGCTGCCGAGGAAGGCTGGCACTACCGCTTTGATCATGACACGGCGGGTCAGCCGTTGGTGATGGCCGATCATCACCGGGATGCGCCGGAACTGCCCGAGGTGGGTTACAACGCCATGGCCGGGGGCAGCCACAAGGTTCCCTGTATCTTCACGTTCCAGTATACCGAGACCGTCTCGGTGGCCGGTGTATCGTTGAAGGACTACACCTTCAAGAACCCCGCCTACGCGCTGATGCATCAGGCCCATGCCGCCGATAGCGAAGCGAACCAGCGGACCGACTACGAACACTACGATTATCCGGGCCGGTTCAAGGCCGATGCGGCGGGGCAGCCGTTTACCGAATCACGGCTCGACAGCCTGCGCAGAAACGCCAGCGTCGGAAAAGGGGAAAGCAACCGGGCGGACTTTACCGCTGGGGCGAAGTTCACGCTGGACGGCCATACCCAACCAACGCTCAACCGGGACTGGCTGATCACCGCCGTCAAGCACGAAGGCAAACAACCCCAGGCGCTGGAAGAGGAAGGCGGTAGCGGGGCCACCACTTACAGCAATGACTTCTGGACCGTGCCCGGGGATAGAACCTGGCGGCCCCCGATAACGGATAAAGAGAACCCCCGCCCGCGCATGGACGGCCCGCAGATGGCCCTCGTCACCGGCCCCGAGGGTGAAGAGATCCACTGCGACGAACATGGCAGAGTCAAAGTCCGATTTCCCTGGGACCGCTACTCACAAAACAACGAACACAGCAGTGCCTGGCTCAGAGTCTCCCAGGGCTGGGCCGGCGGCAGTTACGGGTTTATGGCCATCCCCAGAATTGGCCACGAAGTCATCGTCTCCTTCCTCGATGGCGATCCGGACCAGCCGATCATAACCGGGCGGACCTACCACGCCACCAACACCCCGCCCTACGCGCTACCGGCACATAAAACCCGCACGACAATAAAGACCCAGACCCACAAGGGCGAAGGCAGTAACGAACTGCGCTTCGAGGACGAAGCCGATCAGGAACAGATCTACGTTCACGCCCAAAAAGACCTGGACCTGCTGACCGAGAACGACCGCACTGAGGTCATTCACCACAACAGCCACCTCACGGTCGACAACGACCGCTACAGTCACATTAAGGCCAATAATCACAGCACGGTCGATGGGGAAAAGCGGGAGAAGGTCGGCAAGGATCACAGCTTCGACGTCACCGGCACCCTCCACATTAAGGCCGGGTCTGCTTGGCTGAGTGAGTCGAGGCAGGAATTGCATATCAAGGCGGGTCAGAAAACCGTCATTGAAGCGGGTACGGAACTTACGCTTAAAGCAGGTGGCAGCTTCGTCAAGATCGACCCCAGTGGTGTGGCACTGAGTGGCGCGGCGATTAATCTCAACGCGGGTGGTTCGGCAGGGAGTGGTTCAGGGCAGGCGGTCAAGGTGCCTGCGGTGCCTCAGACTTTGGCCGCGCATAAGGGCGAGAAGGTCGAGCCCGAGGTCCTGGCCGAAGTCGGTCAACGCGCTGCAGCCAAGCCCGTGGTCTTGCATCGCCTGAAGCAGGGCCGAATTCAGCGTTCTGTTCTGGTTGAACAGTGCCAGGAGCAGCCCGATGGGACCTGCCCGTTGAGTGACTGCCCTTGTGGCAAGTCTTCAATAGCATAAAGGGGCTGCCGACCATGATGCCCAAGCTGAACAGCAAGACTGTATTCGTCATTATCGAGGGCCATCCGAAGCGGCCCATTCTGCCGGTCCTGTATGACCTTGAGTCGCAGCCCCATTGGCGGTACCTGTTTGCTGATACGGAGTGGGGCCCCTACCAATCGGAAAGCCCTTTATTGATACAGACTGACGCCGGCTCCCCTTTTTTGCAGCGCGTGATGGATGACATGCAAAGCCCGAATGGCTGGCTTGGTCTGATTCTCGAGTCGACTGAAGATTTCGATACCGTACTGTCTTGGGCCCAACAACGACTGACGGTCGCCTTAGCCCCACCTCGAACCGGACTGCTGCGCTACTACGATCCGCTGATCTGGCACGCACTCTGTACGGCCGGAGGAAGAATTGGGGAGACCATCCAGCACGGGCATTACTGGCTGGACGACGGGGATGCGGGCTGCTGGCACACCAGTGCGAAGCCCGAGCCTGTCGCGGAGCCCGCAACATCGGGTTTGAGTCCTGAGCAGTATCAAGCCCTCGCATCTCTCGCGAGCCGAACGAACAGCGGCCAGGTAACGAGTTAGGGAAGACAAGGATGTCCAAAAGAAACACCAGCCAAGCGTCCGTGAGTACCGGTCCGGCCTGCGAGGGCAAGACCCTCATTATTGAGGTGATGGGGGACGGTACGCCGGCCCCTCACCACGAATTTCGCCTTTACGATGAAACCGATCAGGTCCAGCAAGAAGGGTTGGAAAACCAGCGGAAAGCCGAAGCCCTGGATGACCAGCTCCTGCACGTTTGGCCCTGGGAGCGCCAGCCTGCCCGCAATGTCTGGCTGGAGATCGAGGCCGAGGCCGGTGCGCCGGTCCGGGTGCCGTTGTTTCGCAATGTCGCCGAGACCCCTCGCCAGGAGGTGGTCCAATGGAACCGCGTATGGCCAGTGGTGCCCCAGGCGTTGATCCGTGACGATGCCCCGCTGCCCGGCCATCCAGACTGGCAGGCGATGCCGCTACGACCCGGTTTTCTCTATATTTTCCGCGATGGGCGGCTCTGGCGTGAGTTGCAGGTGAGCGCCGGGGACGATGGTGCACCTCAATTTCAGGACGTCCGCCTCCTGGATTACCGTCGGCGTGGCCAAGCCGGGGTTACCGATGACCGCCGACCGGCGGTGGGCGTGCCCCTGGACGCGATCTGGCTACCGGTGCGAGGCATGAATCGCACCCTGAACGACGCGTTCGAGTTTGCGTTTTCCGATGCCCAGTGGTCTGCGTCCCGGGTGGCCTATCTCGAACGGGAAGCGAATGCCCGCGCGGGCCGCTGCGTCCGCCTGCGAGGCATGGCCTTGGACTCGCGTACCCTCACCGCCGGCCAGCTCGCGACGTTCGATAGCCTGCCCCCTATGCGGCCCCGTGAGCCTCTACTGGAAATGACACTGGCGAAGCCCTGGAAAAGCGTGCACGACCTTACTGGCACCTTTGCCAACAACCTGTTCGGCCAGGCGCGTGAGGAACAGGAGGCATTCAACGCAGGTGGTGACTCGGCGGACGACGCTTGGCGAGAGGCAAATCAGCCGGGTGCGCCGCTGTGGGATGAACCGGGTGCCCGTTTTGCGGCCTTCGGCGCGGCGCAAGCCGGAAATGGTGAAACATCGGCCCTCTGGCAGCCCTTGGGAAGCGCCGCCGACGCCAACGCCTCGGCGCGGGCATCAGGCTATTGCGCGTTGCTGTTGGACGACCCCCAGTTCGACCTCCGCCACTCCCTGAACCGCGGTCTCGACGCCCAGCACTACCTGGAGGCGCTACAGCAGGCGGCGGTATCGCACCCGCATGCCGATACGGCCCAACTGATCCAGCAAACCCTGGTACCCGACCGCATTAATGGCGAAGAGAATGCGTACCACGCCTACCTTAAGCACATCGACAGCGGCTTGTTCGGATCCTTGCACCGGGCACTGCACACTGGCCAGCGTCAACTGGCAGTGGAAGCCCTGGCTGCCGCGCAGCGAACCGTCGCCAGGGTTTTCCGTCAACCGGAGGCCCAGGCGATCCTGGCGGACTATTTTAGTCTGCGCGGCGCCGACTACGTCGAAGGCTTCGCCCTGACCCGCGATCTGTTCCAGATGCTGGCGCTGGACCCCAATAAGGCGGATAGCGCCCTGACCCGAGGGCGGACTGTGGTGCAGACGGCCCCGGTGCGGGATGCCGGCGAACTGCTGGGAGCGATCGTGACCGGGGAGGGGGACGTGCCCCTGCACGTCATGCTCTTCCCGCCGGAGACGCCCGCGGAGGCGGACCCTGTGGCCGAGGGCGACGGCCGCTGCCGGCCGGACGACCTGCACGCACTCGCGGACCTGCAGCTGGACCCGGGCGGGATCCAGACTCTGTCGGCGGCGGCCATGCTGGCCCTGGCGCGCCAGGCCGATATGAACCTGTCCACCGAGGCGAAGCGATGGTCCTCACTGGTCAACGGGCTGCTCAACGCCGTCGACTCATACGCCCGGGGGGCGGCGATGACCCTGAAATCTGCCGCGCATAAAATCAACGCCAACGTCTATGGCCCGCTACTACGCCTTGCCCAGGCCCGGGATCCCAGCTTTATGGGGCGGATGCGGTTTATGCCTCGCTCCCAGGTGCCTTCGGACTGGATTGTCTTCGGCGTCCACGATCCGGAAATCGGACTGGAGCACGGCCTCACCGAAGCCGATAAACAATACGTCCACCCGGGGAACCAGCATCGCAAGTTCTACGGCGAATTCCTTGACTCGGAGACTGGCGAGCCCTTGGCCAGTACCGCCCGTAGCCGGCTACCGAATGTCGCCGACACGGCGGCCGCCCGAGAGCTACACGTGTACGCTGCGCCAGCAACCAACGACGTGGTCCAGAGCTACCGGCAGTACCGAAGCCTTAAGCGTTGGCAGGACATCGCGGACCGTTTCCGGGTGCCTTATTTTGTGTTGATGGTTGAGGCTTTTAATCTTCTGCAGGAGCGTTCAATGTTCGAGGAAGCTTTGCGGGAGAAGGGGCGTTTTAGAACCTTTGCAGGTGCAATAAGTGCCATCTACGATTTAGCGTTTGCTTCAGCAATTGCCGCAGAGCGCATGCACCAGTCAATGAGAGAGCCTGTGAAGCTACTGACAAAGCTTGCCAGCGGGCTCGATAATACAGCGTTTAGGATACCGCATACGATAATGTCGCGTTTTTCAACTACCCTGGCGAGGGCCCTCCCGGAACTCGTCACCTACCGCCTGCTCGGCGGTATCGTGTCCGGAGTGTTTTTTACCACTGTCTCGATCCTCGACATAGCCCACGAGTGGGATACCGGCGACGGGGATGCAGCGCTCGCCTTCGGCGCGTCGGCGGTGGGTGGCAGCCTGATGATCGTCAGCACCCTGATGTACGCCTCCCTGGCTCAGTCCGGGGCGGCAGTCGTGCTGTTGGGTATGGGACCGGGTGGCTGGCTGGCGCTCGGCCTGACGCTGGCGATCGGCGGCGGTATAGCGGCGTTACTCTTGAACGACGCCCCTCTGGAGGAATGGCTCAAACGTGGCCCGTTCGGTATCGAGCAGGATGACGCCTACCCCCACTTGCGGAACGACCCGGCGGAAACCTACTACCGGGGACTGGACGTGTTCACCAAACCACGTATCAGCATCGAGCCCGTCGCCAACCTGCCAGCCACTCTGGCGCGGGAGGGCTACGAGGTTCCCAGGCAGCGGGAAGTCGATTACGCCCGAGTTAACACCCGAGTGACGGTGGAGAATCCCTTGGCGTCGCTATTGAACGGCGCCCTATTGGAAACCTATTTCCGTGGCAGCCGCAAGACCGCGTCGCCGACCCGCAGGGGCATTCGATACCGGACCGAGTCGCTGGATGACAACATCAACGTCGTGCTGGGACAGCCACTGGCCAACGGTCAAGCCTATTATATCGCCCTCCCACCGAGGGAAACCTTTGCTATCTATGGACAAAGCGCTGAGGGTGTACATTCTTACGATGTGGCCGTGCGCGCCCAGTGGCAGTACCAGGGTCAGGGGCGGCACTGGGTATTCCCGGCGCCTGAACTGGCGAGCGACCGCACTTTCCACCCGGCGGCGGACGGCCAGCCGGACTTTGAGAAGTCGGACCGGGCGTTCTGGGCGGACGAACAGAGCTATAAGGCGGAGGACGCATGACCGAGACGGCAACACAGGCCCATTACACCGATACCGCTTATCGGAGCAATCGCAAGGCGCCGGAACCGGCTGAGGACAATCGGCAGGGCGCCGTGTTTCGTAAGTCTTGGACCATGGGGTCGCCGTTGACGAAGGGCCGGCTCTATGGATTGGTGCCACCCAGTCTTCTGGCGCTATGGTCTCCTTCATGGCTTCGGGACGATAAACGCTTAAAGGAGGAGAACGGCGTTGATGAACTGGTAGAACGCCATACCTACTTTGGCCGGCTGGACGAGGAATGTATCCGTTACGCCACCCTACCCAAATCCAGTTGGGCTCTGCTTTGGATGCAGCATGGGGGGCGAATATGTTTCATTTGGCTCTTTCCAATTGCCTTGCTCGTATTAGCTTACGGTTGGTGGATTGAGCATGAAACGACCACATTCAGCGTCTATTTCCACGAGGGCATACTCCCGTTATTTCTGTACATGTTTTTACCGATGCTCCTGTGTTGGGGCGTCGGCCGTTTCTTGGAAAAGAAGTTCCCCCATATCGTCTACCGCTCCCCCAAGGGCCCGTTATGGGAGTTGAACCGCCGAACTGGGCTGGTGACATTGTTCGACGACATTACTAAGGATGAGACCGCCGGGCAGGTAAAGGCCCAGGCCCCCTTCCACGACTGGGAGGGCTACCTGATGTCGTTGCCGGACCACCAGGGCAATATCTGGCACCGGCTGATGTTGGTGCATAAGACCCGGGAGTGGGCCTTACCCCTGAACCAGTTGCTGGCAGCGACAACGAACAAGCAGGACGTGCTGGCCTACTGGGATCTGATCCGTCAGTACATGGATGTCACCAAGCCCCTGCCGGACGTCCCGGTGTTCGAAGCCTACCGGTCCCTGGACCCGACAACCCGGGCCTACGACACGAAAAAGGGCCGCGACCCGCGCTATTGGTTTGATATGGACGACGAGACCTTTGAGGCGGTACGTCGGGAGAACGAGGCCAAGGTTCGGAGTTCCAACTGGGGTGAATAGGTCGTGATCAATAAGGCGAAACAGACACAGGCCGTCTACGCCTACACCGCCTACCGCAGCGATACGATCCTCGAACGCCTACGTTGGAGCGCTTAAGCGGGCTCGATTCAAACGTCAAGTTCAGTGGTTAGGTTGGACTGACTTGGTAGGTTGGGCTGACGAAGGAAGCCCAACAAAAACAAATACAGGAAGTTTCCCAAAACCATGCAATATCGCCGAGCTAATGCCAAGGGAGGCACCTACTTCTTCACGGTCAACTTAGCCCAACGCGACTCGGACCTATTGGTGCGCCATGTCGATGATCTTCGTAATGCCATATACAAGGTGAAAGCGAAGCATCCCTTTTCACTTCTGGCGATGGTGGTCTTGCCGGAGCATCTGCATGCTATTTGGCGCCTGCCTCACGGTGATGCGAATTATCCTCTGCGATGGTCTTTGATCAAGGCGGGTTTCTCTCGACGGTTGGAGAAAGAAGAGCGTATTCGGAAAAGTCGGAGCGATAAGCGTGAGAGGGGTATTTGGCAGCGGCGGTACTGGGAACATCAAATCCGGGATGAAGCCGACCTGAAACGGCATGTCGACTACATTCACTATAATCCGGTGAAGCATGGGTGGGTTAACCGACCGATCGATTGGCGGCATTCAACGTTGCATGGATACGTTGCGCGGGGAACGATCGGTATGGATTGGGGAGGCGTTGGGATTGAGGGGGAAGACGTGGGTTATGGCGAGAGGTAATGCGTTGGGCTTCCTTCGTCAGCCCAACCTACCGTACTGCCCAATGCGGCGGTGACCGTTGCAGTTCGGTCTGCTTATCAGCATCCACGGATAGGGTGCTGGGCCCTGGCGGAATGTGAAAACGAAACCACAAGGATCGTGAAATGTTCTTTCTGTTGTACCGACGCTGGCTGCCTGCGCTAATCAGCCTCGTTTTGTTGTCGTCTGCCTTCGGGCTCCACGCCGAAAAACCCCAACTCACCCTAGCCCAAACCTACGAACAAGGCCCCGACCTCACCCACTACTGGGTCAGCGAAAAGCTCGACGGCGTGCGCGCTTATTGGAACGGTGAGCGGTTGATGTCCCGCCAGGGAAATCAGTTCCATGCACCCGCATGGTTTACGGCAGACTTTCCGGGCGAGCCACTGGATGGCGAGCTATGGATGGGCCGTGGCCGTTTCGCGGAGGTGTCCGGCGCGGTGCGAAAATTGGAGCCTGTTGATTCTGAGTGGCGGCAGGTTCAGTACCGCATCTTTGACCTGCCGGCGAGCGAGGCGCCGTTCTCTGAGCGCGTGGCTCAAATGCGCCAGTTGCTGGTGCCATCGCCTTCGCCCTACCTGAGCATGATCGGGCAGCGTCAAGCATCCAGCCACGAAACCCTGATGGCCAGGTTGGGTCAGGTTGTCAGCGCTGGCGGCGAAGGTCTGATGCTCCACCGGGGCGATAGTCTTTACCATGTTGGACGTACGAATGACCTGCTGAAAGTGAAGCAGTATCAGGATGCCGAGGCCGTCGTGGTTGGCTATACGCCGGGGCAGGGTAAGTACGAAGGTATGCTGGGTGCGTTGGTGGTGGAATTGGAGGGTGGCCGGCAGTTTAAGTTGGGTACAGGATTCAGCGACGAGGAACGAGCTCGGCCACCGGCAATCGGCGCGACGGTGACCTATAAATTTTTTGGGCTGACATCCACCGGCCTGCCTCGGTTCGCCAGTTTTATGCGGATGCGGGACGAGGAGCCTGTCCGGGAATAATCATTCGGTTCGCTCTGCTCAGCTACACCCTGCGCAGCGGTTAAAGCGACTCCAATGCCTTCAGCCACTGCTGCCCGCGCCCGGACGCGACACCATCGGCCCAACGGGTGGTTTCCGGCAACCGGTATTTCGTCACACAGGCCATTACGTATTCGAGAGCCGTGGGTAGGCTGATGCGGTGACCGGGCGAGATAAAGAGCGGTTTGACCCCTTCACGGGTACGGAGGACGGCGCCGATTTCTTCGCCGCGGTCCATTAGTGGCGTCCATTCCCCTTTGCCTTCCGGAACGTCGCCATGTCGGCCTGTCAGCCTGCTTTTGCCGACGCCGATACTCGGCATACCCGTGAGCAAGCCGATATGGGTGGCAATGCCTAGCCGGCGCGGGTGAGCGATGCCCATGCCGTCGCAGAGCAACAAATCCGGTTGGATCTTGAGTTGATCCAGGGCTTTCAGGATGACCGGGCATTCGCGAAACGACAGCAAACCGGGCACGTAAGGAAACGGCGTGGGCAGGCGTGCTATCGCGTACTCCAGTGGCGTCAGCTCGGGAAAGGACAGCACGACGATAGCAGCCCGGGCGGTCTCCTTGTTTTCGAACCCCACATCGATCCCCGCGACGGTTTTCACTATCGGCAGGTCGTCGGTTGTGGACACCTGGCTCGCCAGAGCCTGCTGCATGGCAATGGCTTCCCGGGGTGTCAGGTCAGCCCATTCCCGGGTCAGATCCGGCAGCATAAGCGCCTCCTTTCCTTGGTATTTGCGTAGCAGATTAGGCGGCCCCGGCACAAAATCCAATGACCTGTGATAATGCGGTCCATTTGACGGTGAGCGTGCCAATGGTGGAGCTGTCGCCGCATTAACGGGAAACTAAGCGTTCGTTAATGGCAGGCTGCTGACTATTCGTACAAAGTAAGGGGCTGCTGATTTCAGGACAAGGGAGCATTCACGAATGAGCGGTAGAAACATGTGGGGCCGGTGTTGGGCGGGATTGCTGACGTCGCTCTGTCTGGCCTTGCCACAACTGGCCCTGGCTAATGACGGTGCGGCATGCGACCGGCAGGTCAAGCCCGGCGAGAATGTCGGCATGGTACTCAACGGATTGCCGCAGGACGACTCCCACCAGACTGTCTGTCTCGCCGCGGGAGAGTTTCAGCTGGACGGCATGCTTCACCTGGAGCGTAGCAATGTCACCCTGCGCGGTGCGGGACCGGACGCCACCACTCTGCGCTTGCGGGAAGGTGTATCGAGCCCGGTCTTGGTCTTGGGCGACGTCCACCACCAGGAGCCGGACATGACCGTGCGCAACGTCACGGTGGAGGATTTGGCCATCCGTGGGCGCGCCAATGCCGGCGAGGAATTCAACAGCGAGCGTCCCTACCTGAGTAACAGCGCACTGATCGTGCGCCGTGGCGAGAATATTGAGCTCACCGACCTCGACATCCGTGACTGCCGCAGTGCCTGTGTATTGACGGAATACCATAGCAGTGACGTCAGGATCGCAGACAACGTCATTGCTGGCGCTAAGTGGGATGGCATCTCGCTTAATCGCGCGGGGCCGACGCGCGTGGTGGGCAACATCGTCCGGGATAACACCGCGGCGGGGATCACCGTGGAATATCTGAATAACAGCGAGATCTCCAATAACGTGGTGACCGACAACGGCTCGCATGGGATTTATTTGGCGGATGCCGAGCATAACCGGTTTGCCGATAATCGCATTGCCGGCAATGCCGAGGCGGGCGTCTTCCTGACGTGTTCCGTGCGGCACCGCGACCCGGTATTGTGTTGGGACAATAGCTTTAGCCGCGACAACGTCTTCACCAACAACACGTTCGAAAACAACCAGTTTGGCTATCAGGTCGCGGTGGATAAGGCGGCCAATTGCTTGCATAGCGAAACCCCACCTAACGTCTCCCGTGGCGACAGCTTTCTGGCCAGCCCCAATCAGGAGCCGGCATGGGAAGAATTCGGGCGATGCATCGCCTACGACGGCAGCCGTACGTTGCAGCAGGTATCGTCCGGAGACTGACGTATAAGGGGTACTGACGTGTTCTCGGAGTACCCCCGAGCGGTTATCGGCCGGACTGTCATCGCCCGGTCATTGGCTGTGGGTCACCGTCGGGTGCTAATCTCCACGGCATCAATGTTTTGTCCCTTTCTTAAATTTGCGCCGCCAGGGAATTGCGATGCCAACCGATCATTCAATGACGAACAATCGCCAACCCGGCCAGCGTCGAGCCCTCTGGTCCTGGGCCTTATACGACTGGGCTAACAGCGCGTTCTTTACCATTATTCTTACCTTTGTCTTCGCCCGCTATTTCAGCCAGTCCGTGGTGCAGGACGACGTTGCCGGGACCGAAGCCTGGGGCAACATTGTGGGTATTTCCGGATTGTTCATCGCAATTCTGGCCCCGATTCTCGGCGCTATTGCCGATCAGGCGGGCCGGCTCAAGCCCTGGCTGATCAGCTTTACGCTACTGTGCGTGCTGGCGTCGGGCATGCTGTGGTTTGTCACCCCCGAGCAGGATCAGTTCTGGCTGGCGGCTTTTTGGGTGGGCGCCGGCATCCTTGGGGCCGAGTTCGCTTTTATCTTCTATAACGCCATGTTGCCGGATTTGGCGCCGATGCATCAGGTGGGCCGGTGGTCCGGGTGGGGTTGGGGCCTGGGTTATGTGGGCGGGGTGCTGAGCCTCGTGGTGGCGCTGTTTGCCTTTATCGAGTCGGAGGGTGCGTGGCTCGGCCTGGACGTCGCCCAGGCTGAACATGTGCGGGCCACCTTTGTACTGGTGGCCATCTGGTATCTGGTTTTTGCGTTGCCGGTATTCTTCATGACGCCGGATCGTCCGCGCGGCAACCTGAAGCCGGTGCAAGCGGTGCGTGCCGGTCTAGCGCAGATCCGCGAGTCCATTGCAAACGTGCGCCAGTACCGCCACATTCTGCGCTTTTTGATCGCCCGTATGCTTTATATCGATGGCCTGGCAACGGTGTTCACTTTCGGCGGCGTCTATGCAGCGGGCACCTTTGGTATGGACCAGACTCAGGTCCTGCAGTTTGCAATTGCATTAAACGTGACGGCCGGTTTGGGGGCCTTGGGATTTGCCTGGGTCGACGATGCGCTGGGCGGGCGCAATACCGTGCTGGTGTCGCTGGTGGGTTTGGCCTGTAGCGCTTTGGCCATCCTACTGGTGGAAAGCATGGTGGGTTTCTGGGCCTGGGGCATGATTCTCGGCATTTTCGTCGGGCCGCTGCAATCCGCCAGCCGCTCTTATCTGGCGCGGGTGGCGCCAGAGCACCTGCAGACCCAGATGTTCGGGCTATTCGCCTTCTCCGGTAAGGCGACGGCGTTTGCCGGTCCGCTGTTGGTTGGCACCGTTACCGGCCTCACCGGCAGTCAGCGCTGGGGAATGGCGACCATCCTGGTGTTTTTGGTGGCGGGCTTTCTCATCATGCTCACGGTCCCGGCGTCCGTGGAAAAAGACGCAAAGGCAAACGCCGTTTGAATCACAGCCACTTTAGTTCCATCCTGAAGATCAGACGCCGTTAATCTCTATCTCGTTTAACCGCTATCAGGTCTACAGGCTTCGCCATGACTGAATCATCGCTACCGGATTTGCAAACCATCCAGGAGGCGGAAACCCGCATCCGCCCCTATCTGCAGGAAACGCCGGCGCTTACCGTGAGCGATTTGAATGCGCTGATGGAAGGCCCACTCTGGCTGAAGCTGGAAAATCTCCAGCGGACCGGTAGTTTCAAGGCCCGGGGTGCGCTGAACTGGGTGCTCGGTGCCGACGAGGACGAACTCCGCGATGGCCTGGTTACCGTTTCCGCCGGGAACCACGCGCTGGCCCTGGCTTGGGCGGCCGCACAGCGCAAAACCCACTTGACCGTGGTGATGCCGGAGGGCTCCAGTCCCCTCAAGATCCGTCGCACCGAAGCGCTGGGTGCCGACGTCATCATCCGTGGCACAATCCAGGAGGCGGTGGCCCATTGCCATGCATTGCGGGACAAGCAGGGTCTCACGCTGGTCCACCCCTATAACGATCCTCGTGTCATGGCCGGCCAGGGGACGGTGGGGCTGGAACTGCTGCGCCAGTGCCCGGATATGAAGCGGGTGATCTGCCCCATCGGCGGTGGCGGCCTGATATCGGGCCTGGGCTTGGCGCTGAAATCTGAAAGGCCCGATGTTGAACTGATTGGCGTCGAGCCGGAAGGCGCAGCCACCATGCGCAACGCTTGGGATCGTAACGATGCCGATGCGGCCTTGGATACGGTGGAAACGTGGGCCGCCAGCCTGGCTCCGGCCGTGGTGGGCAACCATACCTTCGCGGCAACGCGCCAGGTGGTGGATCACATCGTCACAGTGACCGAAGCCGGCATACGCCAAGCTACGCAGCACCTGCTATCCGATGCGCACCTGTTCGTGGAGCCTGGCGCCAGTGTAGGTCTGGCCGCGCTGCTGGAAAACAAGGCGGCTTTCAGCCCCGATGAGACGGTGCTGGTGCTGACCGGCGCCAATCTTGACCTGGAGCAGGTCGTCCGCTGTCTGGATTAATGCCAGACAGCACGCGGGTGTAAACGGGCGCTAGAGATATTCCCACAGCCATTTGGCAACCTGTTCCTTGTCCTTTTTCGACGTCAGGCGTTCGGTATCCAGTGACATGGGCTGGATCTTCAGGTCCTCACGGTCTCCATTGGTCCAATCCAGGCTGAAGCTTCGGGCGGCGCCAAACGGGTGGTCTTCCGGACCGTAGATGGAAATGACCGTCAGCCGCACGGAAAGGAACTCGACCTCCCGGTCCTGAGGTAATCCGCTACCGACGGAGAGATTACCGGCGGCGGCCGCCCGATTGATGAGCTGGCGGAAGTTCTTCACTTCGATACAGCTACCCCCATGAAGCGGTCCCTGCCGGGTCCGGTCCCCCATGTTCTTGCGGTTTTCCTCTTTATCGAGCCCCTCATCGGAATCGGTAGCAGGGGCGAAGAACGTACCCTCAGAGGTTTCCAGCTCGACCACCAGACACTGGAGAAATATCGGTTCCTTGCTCATGTTGCAGATCAGACAGGGCGAATCGAGGTCAACGCCGCCGACGCCCTTGTTGATCAGCACGCGGGGCCGCGTGTCCCGTTTGTAGTTGGAATACAGTAACTGGGCGTAAAACAGCCAGATAAAGAGCGTACCCAGACTGGTGAAAAACTGGAGGGCGCTGCTGTATTGGCTAATCCATTCGAACATGCCGGATCTCCTTGTCCTTAGCCTGGCCGTAGCGGCCTAGTGCACTAGTGACGGATTGACGTAAAAGCGGGGTAGCCTATGCCTGCCCGTGTTGTCGGACAAAAACATAGGTTTACACATCCACTCAGGGATTTCCTGTACCTATGAGTGTTAATCTGAGCCGATTTGACGACTTGGGATGACGACTATGGGCGCTCTGTTCGAGCAGATTGACAGCCAGCCTTCGGCCATTGGCGAGATTACGCTGAGACGCCGCCGCATACCGGCACTGGGCGAACGAGATATCTATGAAGTGAAACTGGGCGAGGAATTTCTCATGTCCAGTATGTTCGTCGACGCGGAAGTGGCGCTGGCGGATCTGGCGCTCGGTGAGCTCGGGGACGACAGCCTGGATGTGGTGGTCGGCGGTCTGGGCCTGGGCTATACCGCCGAAGCCGCCTTGAAGGACCAGAGAGTGAACGAGCTACTGGTCGTCGAGGCGCTGGATACCGTGATTGGCTGGCATCGCCAGGAGAAAGTCCCGCTCGGCCGGGTCTTCAATCAGGATGGACGCTGCCGTTTTGTGCACGGCAGTTTCTTTGACTTGGCGGTCGGCGCGGCCGGCGGTTTTGATCCGAAGCAACCCTCACGTCGCTTCCACGCCATCCTGCTGGATATCGACCATTCGCCCAGCGACCTTTTGAACGCGACGAATGCAGACTTCTACCGCGTGGACAGCCTCGGGCAGATGGCGAACCAGCTCCACGAGGGAGGCGTCTTCGCGGTCTGGTCCAACGAGCCGCCGGCAGAGTCCTTCATGGCGATATTGCGCGACGTCTTCGTCGACGTCGAGGCGAGAGTGGTCCGCTTCTTCAACCCGTTCCAGAATGGCGAATCATCGAATACGGTTTACCTGGCCCGCAAAGCGGCGCTTGAATAGGCATTCACAGACATCAGCGCCATTTATCGAGACAGCCGCCGACGATCTTGTAGCGACCGGTCTCTTCGCCCTTGCGCTCGTAGATCCACCACTGACCGTTCTTCGCATTGGGTGCCCCCAGGACATAGCGCACCTGCTTGGCACTCATGCCCAGCTGAACCTGACGGCGTGCGCGGTAGGTGCGTAGCTGTGTGGACTGGATATAACCGCGGTCGCAGCCGGAGGAGGCCCGGTCGCGCGGGCGCTTGTCCGGCTGCCAGGTCTCCACATCCGTTCCGGTATCCAACCGTCCACCGGTGAGAACCGGGTCGACATGCACAATGCGGGCGTCGTCTGCACAGGCGTGATCGGAGAAGAGCACCTGGCCGTTGGCCTGGCGACATTGAAAAATTTCAGCTGATACAGCGGTACTGAGGCTCATGGCGATAATGAGCGCGTAAAGGTGAGGGCGCATCCTGCGTTCTCCTGCCCGGTCCGTGGGCTTGTCATAATGATAACGTAGCGACGATTCGTCGTGGTGAAGCGGCAGCCTACCAGAAACGGCGATACGATGCTGTCACATGCGTCATGCCTGTCGCGGTAGCCTGACGTCGAACACCACACCGTCCGGGTTTTGGCTATTGCGGGCGTGTACCTCGCCCCGGTGATAGGCCGTGATCAGCCGTACAATTTGCAACCCCTGGCCGAGGTGGCCTTCCTGCGCACCCTCGCGCAGGGATACGAAGGGATTGAAGATTTCGCTGGCCAGATGGTCGGGCAGGGGTGGCCCGGCATTGAAGACCTGCAATCGCCATCGGGCTCCCTGAGCCACCAGTCGCACCTCGATCAGGCCGCCTGCCGGCGTAAAGTCCCGGGCGTTATCCACCAGCTTGTCCAGCAGTTGCACAATCAACTCCGGCGACCCGGACATCTTGCAGCCGGAGGCCGGGCCGGCGTAGCGAATGGCATGGTCCGGGTCGAGGCTCTCGTAGGCCGCCGCGGCCTGGCTGGCGACATCCGCCAGATCGAAGACTTCCGGCTCGACCTGGTCGAAACTCTTTTCCAGCCGGGCGGCTTCGCTCATGCCCTGCAGGATTTGACTCAGCCGGTCGGTGGCTTGTGAGGCTCGGGCGATATAGGGTGAGCCGGCCACATTGGGTGCGTCGTGCTTGAGGTTTTCCAGCGATGAGCGCACCACGGCCACGGGCGTCTTGAGCTCGTGTGAGAGGCGCCGGGCAAAACTCTCCAGGTAATCGGTGTAGCCCTGAAGGTTATCCACCAGGTGGCTGAACTGGCGCGAAAGGTCGCCCAGCTCGTCCTGGGAGGTGTTTTGCGGCATGCGCTGTATCAGGCGCCCGTCGGCGTCGAAGCTGGCAGCCACGTTGCGCTGCAGTTTGGCAATGCGCCAGGACAGCCAGCTGGCATAGCCTAGCAGGATCAGCACTAGTAGCCCGACGAAGAAGACGCTGCGCACGATGACACGGCCCAGGGTATCGCCGGACAGAGCGAGGATGTCTTTCAGCGATTGTTCCAGAACCAGCGTCACCGGCGTCGTGTTCATGTCGTTTAGCGTCGTTCGATAGACGAGCGCCGACTCGTCGCTGCCGTGACGTACCAGCCCCTCCTTAGGCAGAGTCCCCAAGTGGTAATGCGAGGCATTTTGCGGTAGCCGGGTGGGTTCGGGCTGGTACCGTCGAAGCATGGCCCGCAAGCCATTCAGCGTAATCTGCTCAACGATCTGCCACGGACCGAGCTGATCGAAATCCGTTTCGCTTTCGGGGACCGGCGTCGAGCTGTCAGCCAGCACCCAGCCTTTATCGTGAATCACCAGCGCCCGTTGGCCAGCCGCCAGTAGCGGTTGAATCTCGGCTTCCAGGGCACGAATAGGGTGCAGCAGATGGGGGAGGTGCCGATTGGCATCGTAGCCCATGTTACCAAGTACGCTATAACCACCCGACATGCCGGCATCCGGGTGCCAGACCTCGAAACCCACGGGAGTATTCAGAGCCGGGCGCGGCATACGCAGCTCCACCTGGTAGCCCTGGCCCGTTGCCTGCCATACGCCGGTCACGCGGAAATCGCTGGCGCCGTTGGTACCCGTGGACTGAGCCACCACCGGACCTGGAGCCGGCGTGCGAATTTCCCGGGTGTGGGGCTGGCCGTCACGACTTAGATAGAGCCGTACGTGGGCGTGGGGGCGTTGCGGTTGTCCGGGGTCGAAGTAGCGGCCCGGGGCCTGGCGCACGCGAATCAATAGGTAAAGGTTCTGCCGATCCACCGCGGCTTGCCACTGTACGGGTTCGGAAGCCGTGACCGGCGAAGCGTAGGCAGAGTCGGTTTCCTCGCTCCAGGTGGGCCAATCGTCGCCGTAACCATCCAGATAGAGTGGACGACTCAGCGCGTCGGCATAGAGAACGCGCTGTGACGCTTGCTGGGCCGGGAGCTGGGCTTCCCGGTCGCGCCGAATCGTGCTGGCCAGGCGTTCAGCCTGCCGCGCCAATTGGCTGGAGGCCTGTTGTCGCAGGGCCTGATCGAGCTCCAGCACAAACTGCAGGCCCGCCCAGGGGATCAGCAACGTTAACAGGCAGGCGATCAGCAGCTGGCGCTTGAGGGTCAGGCGGGGCATGTCAGCTCGGGCCTACACCTCATGGGCGTTCCAGCGGTAGCCAAAGCCATAGGCGGTCTGCACCCCGTCGAAGTCCGGGTCGATTTGCTGGAATTTGCGGCGGATACGCTTGATGTGGGACGTGACGGTATTGTCGTCGAGCACGGTATTGGCTGCGTCCATCAACTGAGTGCGATTGCGCACATGGCCCGGGTGGAGCACCAAAGAATGCAGCATCCAGAACTCGGTCACCGTGAATTCGACCGCCCGTTCGTTCCATTCGGCGGTCATGCGGTCCACGTTCAGGCTGAGCCGTCCGCGGCGCAGCACTTCGTCGCCTTGCTGGCTGCTCTGAGCCCAGGCGTCGGTGCGGCGTAGCAGGGCGGCGATGCGGGCGAACAGGTGATCCAGGCTCATGTCCTTGGTGACATAGTCGTCGGCACCCAGGCGCAGGCCGGTGACCGAATCGGCATCGCTGTCCCGGGCGGTGAGGAAGATGATGGGGAGCAGGGCGGAACGCTGTCTCAAAGCCTGGCACAGGTCAAAGCCGCCTTCGATCTCGTCGCCCAGACCCACATCGATGATCGCCAGGTCCGGCAGTGGACCTTTGAGCCCGGCCAGTGCGCTGGGGCGATCGGCATAGACCGACACCTGATAGCCGCGACGTTCCAGGGCATCGCGATAGTTCTCGCGAATGGCTGGCTCATCCTCGATGAGTACGATGTGACGTTTCATGCTAGGGCCTGTTGGTAACTGCTCTGCGATATTTAAACACGCCTACCGCGTCTCGCAAGTACGCTCGGCATCGTTGCCACAATTCATCACGATTCGGCCCGGTTTGGGCCAGCTTCGCACACGGCTTTGCCCGTCGTCACCGGTTTAATGGCCGGAAACGATAACGGAGGAAGTGCTGTGCGAACCCTGATTACGTCACGCTACCGTGAATACCCCATTGAAGCGAACCCCGGGACGCGCCCGTGCGGGAAGCACCTGCGACAGCTGCGCTGGATGGAGGGCGTCAGCCTGTGGCTGGCGGTGATCCTGTTCTTTGTGCTGCAGTCGGCCGCGGCCCAGGCGGCCCAGGCGGGAGAGGCTCCGGGTACCGGTGAGCTGCGTCTGGCGACGGCGGGCGGGCAGATCGAGACGGCGCTGAGCCTGAACACCGACTACCGCGTGCGGGTCAGTGGCATGCTGGCGGATACGCGACTGAAGCAGACCTTCCGCAATACCGGCGGCGACTGGCGCGAGGGAACCTATGTTTTTCCCTTGCCCGAGCAGGCCAGCGTCTATGCTATGCAGCTACGGATTGGCGAGCGCATTATCGTTGGCGAGATCAAGACGCGCGAGCAGGCCAGGCAGACCTATGAAACCGCCCGTGACGACGGCAGGCAGGCGGCTCATGTGGAACAGCAGCGGCCCAACCTGTTCACCACGCGGGTGGCTAATATTCCGCCCGGAGCCATCGTCACCGTCGAGCTACGGTACCAGCAGGCGGTGACATACCGCGACGGTGCGTTCGAACTGCGTCTGCCGACCACGCTGACACCGCGCTATATGCCCGGCCTTGCCGCAGGCGACAGCGAGCGGCCACTGGCCTGGCGTCACGGTTGGGCGGTGCCGACGACCCAGGTGCCGGATGCTGGCGAAATCAGCCCGTTCACCGTTAACCCCGGCGACGTCCCCACCGGTAGCCACCAGGCGCAGGTGCAACTAACCCTCAACGCCGGGCTGCCTATCGAGCAGGTCATCAGCCCCACCCACGCCGTATCGCCCGTCTGGCAAGGGGAGCAGGTACACGTGACGCCCAAGAGCGGTAGCGTTGTTATGGATCGCGACCTGGTGGTGCGCTGGCTGCCCAAACGTGAGATTGCGCCGTCGGCGGCGGTGTTCCATGAAAACTGGGACGGTGAGGATTATCTGCTGGCGCTCTTGGTGCCGGGCATCGACAGCGGGCGATCCCTGTCGCGGGAGCTGATCTTTGTGGTGGATACCTCCGGCTCCATGGCCGGCGAGTCCATTCGCCAGGCTCGGGCCGCCTTGACGGCGGGTCTGCAAACCCTTGAGGCCGGTGATCGTTTCAACATTATCCAGTTCAACAGCGAGACCTCCGCGCTGTTCGACAACGCCCGTCCGGTGACGGCGGAGGTTCTGCAGGCCGCCCGCCAATACGCGGCCAACCTGCAAGCCAACGGCGGTACGGAAATGGCACCGGCGCTGGAACGGGCCCTTCGTCTGCAGCACGGTAGCGAACAAGACACGCTTTCTCCTCAGGATCAGAACCCCCGGCTGCGTCAGGTCCTGTTTATGACCGACGGTGCGGTGGGTAGTGAACGCGCGCTGTTCGGTCAAATCCGCGAACAGTTGGGCCAGTCACGTTTGTTCACGGTGGGTATTGGTTCAGCGCCCAATATGCATTTCATGCGCGAGGCAGCCCGGTTCGGTCGAGGGACATTTACGGCGGTAGGCAGCAGCGCCGACGTGGCCAATCAGTTGGGTGCGCTGCTGGAGCGTATGGCAGCACCGGTTCTCGCTGATATCGAAGCAGACTGGCCCGATACCCCAGTGGCTTACCCAGAAACACCCGGCGATCTGTTTCAGGGCGAGCCCCTATTGATCGTCGCTCGCGGCCAGGCGCCGGCCGGGGCGCTACACATCCGGGGCCGCCTGCCCGATGGTGCAGAGTGGCAACGGTCGCTACCACTGGATGCCGCTGCACCGGGGCAAGGCCTGCATCGCTACTGGGCGCGCCAGGCAATCAACCAGGTGACCGACCAAAGAATTCACGGCATCGGTGAGGATCAGATAAAGGCCGAGGTGACACCACTGGCACTCAAGCATGGCCTGGTCACGTCTTATACCAGCTTTGTCGCAGTCGACCAGACGCCGGTTCGCACTGATGAAGAGGCCATGAAGTTAGTGTCCGTACCGACACTGCTGCCGGCGGGCAGCAATTCGGGCATGCTGCGCTATCCGCAGACGGCCACTGCGTCGACGCTCCTGGTCGCCATCGGCCTGGCGGGACTGGTGCCGGCGTTTGTGGTGTTTGTGGCGCGCCGGAGGGTGTTCGGATGATGCGTTTATTGATGACCTTTACGCTGGCGGCGGCCATAACCCTGTTGGCCGGGCTGTGGATACCGCTCAAGGCAACGTTGGCTCAGGAATTGCTCAACCTGGCCTGGGCCCAGAGTCAGGCCGAACATGCCCAGAGTAGGCCGTGGCCTTGGGCGGATACCTGGCCGGTAGGCCGCCTGCGGTTTCCCGGCGGTCAGGAGCCGCTGGTGATAGTGTCCGGAACCCATGGCGAGAGTCTGGCCTTTGGCCCGGGCCATATGACGGTGTCCGCCCTTCCCGGTGAGGCCGGTACGGTCATTCTCGCCGGGCATCGGGATACGCACTTTAGCGTGTTGCAGGAGATTCGTGCCGGCGACCGGCTGGAGGTTCAGGGCCTGGATGGCCACTGGCGGCCCTATGAAGTGATTCGTGAACGAGTCGTCGATGCGCGGCAGGAGCGCATCGATTTCCAGGCCGGTGGTGGCAATCGCCTGATTCTCATTACGTGTTACCCATTCAATGCGCTCGACCCTAACGGACCCTTACGCTACGTCATTGAAGCAGAGAGTTTTAAGGAGGGCGGGGTGTATGTGGCTGGGGATCTGGCGTCGCTTTGAGCACGTCTGGTACGCCCGTTCGGTATCTATTAACCCGTTCGGTATCTATTCAACAGTACCGATAACATTGTTTGACAAATAAGCAATGCAGGCGCAAATTGGCCTTACCAAATTCAGAGGCTCCCAAGGGAGACGGTGTCATGTTTTTGCAGAAACGACAGGGAGAGCGTGCGCCATTGCCGTCCCGCTCGAGTCGCTATTTTGCCGTCGGACGGCGCTGGTATTTCTCGACCCGCGAGAAATCGACGCTGGGTCCGTTCGAATCGTTTGAGCAGGCCGATCAGTCCGCCAGGGCCTATATCCTGGACGCGGACGCCCACAAGCGTGGAGCGGCCGTCAGCTACAGCTACGGTGTGGTGCTGCACGACTATGAAATGTGCACCGCCGAGCACTGTCAGCAGTGCCGGGAAATGGCGCGCGCGCTGTCCTGAACGAGGCGTAGCCGACCCTCGATTTGTTCCAAATTCAAGCCTTGATCGATATCCTATACCGCCCATGGCGTACGCGTGTACGCCGATTAGGCGTATGGGAGTTTATTGATGCAGTATATTCGAGCATTGCTGGCCTGGCTTTCGGTGCCCGTTATTTGTCTTCTGGGGCTATTGCTGTGCCTGGCCCGCCCGTTCAATCCTGAAAACACGCGTGTTATCGGCTGGGCGGTGGCCCGGACTGGACGCTTTGTGCTGGGTCTCGAGCGTCCGCTGGAGGGTTATGAGCACATGCCCACCGACCGTCCCACCGTCATCGTCGCCAATCACCAGTATAACGACGATCTTTTTCTAATGGCGGATATGCTGCCGCCACGCACCGTCGCCATTGGTAAAGCGTCCCTGCGCTGGATTCCTTTCTTTGGCCAGGTGTTCTGGCTGGGTGGCAATGTACTGATCAACCGCAGCCGCTCCGGCCGTGCCGTTGCCGTCATCCAGACAGCCGCTGCCGCCATGACCCGCGAGCGCAAGAGTCTTTGGGTTTTCCCCGAAGGCACCCGCAGCCGCGGCAAGGCGTTGCAGCCGTTCAAGAAAGGCGCTTTTCACGCTGCGGTTGCTGCCGGCGTACCGGTGACTATGGTCTGCGCGGCTCCCTATCGCGCGGACACCATCGGGCTGATGGGGCGTCGCCGGCCCGTGCGTCTACGTGTGCTGCCGCCTATCGAAACCGCTAATCTGGCGCCGGATGATATCCCGGATCTGATGGCCCGCTGCCATCGGCAGATGGGCGAAGCGATCAGGGAGCTGAGCGGCTCCGCATCAGCCTGACCGCCCAACCGGCCTGTTTACCCCTGTGTGGCCCCCGACTGCTTGACTTTACAGTGAATTTCCTTCGGTATTGCAGTCGGGGTACTCGGACTGGCGCCGGGTGCCAACCTTTTATTTGGTGCTCACAGGGGGTGAAGCAATGAACCTGATTCTGTTTCTGATCATTGGTGGCGTCGCGGGATGGCTGGCCGGCCTGATCATGAAGGGGCGCGGTTTTGGCGTGCTGGCCAATATTGGCGTGGGTGTGGCTGGCTCGTTATTGGGCGGCTTTCTGTTTCGCCTGCTGGGCTTGTCGTCGCATGGGACTATAGGCTCCCTGGTGACGGCCACAGTGGGGGCGATCGTTCTGTTGTGGGTCGTCAGTATGATAAAGAAGAACTGACGACGGTTTTAGATGTGGGAGTAACCTGATTCATGATCATACCGGTAACCGCAGTATTTGCCGCCATCACTGCAATGTTGATGCTGTTTTTGGCGTGGCGGGTCACCACGTTTCGCCGCAAGTACAAGACCGCCCTGGGCGATGGCGGGCAGCAGGATTTCCAGGTCGCGATCCGGGCTCACGGCAATTTGGTGGAGTATGCACCGATTGCCTTGATCTTGATGGCTATCGGTGAGCTCAATGGTGTTGCGGCGGTTTATATCTACGGTGTCGGTATGCTGTTTATCATTGGCCGGCTGCTGCATGCCTGGGGTTTTATCCAAAGTCGCGGCGGCTATGCTCTCAGTCGGATGATCGGCGTGCTGTTTACCTGGCTGGCGATCCTGATTATGGCCTTGCTGATGCTCATCAACGTGGCGCGGGTTTCACTCTGAAACCCGCCTACGCTGCAGCGTGTAACTGAGGTCGGAGCGGATCGGCTGACCGTCCCGGCCCAGCATTTCCAAATTTCCCCGGGGTAACCTCTGCCATTGCCGTAACGGCTCTTCCGCGGCACTTTTCAGGCTGACCCGGCCGGGATCCATGTTGTCCACAGGAGGTAGCAACACCCATTCGCCTTCGTAGACGACGGGTTCGCTTTGCCGTCCCAGGTACGTTTCTTCCAACCGATAAAGGTACGGATCCTTGTAGAGCGTCAGCCGCGTATCGATGCCCGAGCAATCGGCGCACGGCAAGGTGCCCTGCCACACGCCATAAGGCTTGAGACTGGCATCGCGCGCGTTTGCAGCGCAGCCGGCAAGCAGGGCGACGCTGAGCAGGCAGAACAACAGGCGCATAACGCTATTTCCTGGGTAGCTGGCTGGAACGAGCATCGTAAAGGAGCACAGTTTAGAGCGCCACTCTCCGATGAGCCGCGAAACATGATGCCTGAAAGGAGTGCCTGGCGACTCAAAAATGCAATCCGGCGCGCCAGGCGGGCGGCGGGCCGGATTGTTGGTGGGTATATAAAGGCGGGCGTTCGTTATGTCTATGGCCGGATCAGGACGCCAGGGCTATTGCACCTTGGCCATCTGCTCGCTCAGGTACTCCAGCTCCAGGCGGCGGTTGGCGGCGTTGTCGTCCTTGTTGGTCAACGGCTTGGCGCTACCCCAGCCAACCACTTCGATTCGGTTGCCCTCGATGCCTTCAGCCTGGAGCAGCTTGGCGGCCGTGTTGGCCCGTAGGCGCGAGAGAAACGCATTGTATTCGTCGGTGCCGAAACTATCGGTATGGCCGTGAATGCGGATGGCGACTTCCGGGTGCGCTTTGAGGTAGCCCGCGTGCTCCTTGAGGATGGTCTTGTCTTCCTCGTTCAACCGATGCTTGTCGAAGCCGAAGTGGAATTTCATGCGATGCGGCTTGCGGGGACTTTCGCTCATGGTCTCTGTCTGCATGCTATTGGCGTGTGCCTGGGCCGCGCGGGCCATCAGTTCCGGATTATCCAGGACTAACACAGTCATATCGTTTTCCTCAGGCGCATCCGCGATGCGATCGTCCATTTGGGGGTTACTATTATCGTCAGTGGATGTCGCGGCAATTGGCGATTGGTCGACACTGGATCGGGTATGGGTTGTCTTTTCGGACGATGTGGCTGTCAACTCAGTTTTAGCAGCATTCGTGCCACTGGTCGATGCGCAGCCGGTAAGAATACTCATTAAAATCGCTCCGGCAAGCAGCCGCGATCGTCCCGCGTCCGATTGAATGCCTTGTCTGTTAAGGGGGTGTGACAATAATGATTTCATCGATTCGACTCCTGCAAGTTTGCGCTGTTGTTCACCTGGGACGGTTGTTCGCCTGGGGAAAAGGCCGGCAGCGCTATACTTGCGCTCGTGGGGCCCGGTTGCCGTCTGGCTCAGGATCTATTTCAACGCGATAATCTGGCAGCGCTGTGGTAAAAAGCAGACCGGATCGGATCAAATGTGATGAAATCGGGCGGGGACCACTGAATGGCCCAGGCCTGGTGCGCCTGCGGGCATCACTTGGCAGTACCGTGAATTAATGGAAGTTGCATGCTGATTATTCCCGTCGAACGCTCGGTGGACTGGCGTCGCCCACCTTGGATCACCCTCGGGCTGATGCTCGCCTGTTTTCTCGTCTTTGTGTTCTACCAGAGCAATGACAGCCGCCTGTTCCAGGCTGCGCTGGACCGTTATCTGGCGGCGGACCTGGATCGGCTGGAGGCGCCGGTTTACGAGACTTACCTCCAACGCCAGATCAACCTGCAGGGCGAAATCGAACGGGCCGGGGAACTTAATGCCCTGCGCGACGCCATGTCTGCGGACGAGCGTCTCTGGGTGGCCGCGAGCCTGTTGGCCGACCCCGGCTTCTATCGTTACGTGGAGCAAAACCAGGGCGTGCTTTGGGCCTCCGATGAGCGCCAGTACTGGCAAGCGCACCGGATACCGATTCAGCAGGAGCTGATCGGACAGCTGTCGGCCTTTGCCGCTGGCCTCGTGCCCGCTGAGCTCGAAGTCTCCGATCTGATGGCTTACCAGTTCCTGCATGGTGGCTGGGGCCACCTGATCGGCAACCTGGTCATCCTGTTCATGCTTGGCTTCACTGTTGAGCGAGCTCTGGGCGGCGGGCGTTTCCTGATCGCTTACCTGCTGTGCGGTGGGGCATCCGGGCTGATTTGGGCGAGTTTCCATTGGGGCGAACCGGTGCCGCTGGTGGGTGCCTCCGGCTCCATTGCCGGTTTGATGGGCATGTACGTGGCTATCTTCGGCATGCAACGCATTCGCTTCTTCTATTTTCTCGGCGTCTATTTTGATTACTTCAAGGCCCCGGCCCTGGCCCTCCTGCCGGTGTGGATCGCCAAGGAAATCTACGATTACTGGTTTGCCGGGGCGACCGGTGTCGCCTATCTGGCCCATGCTGGCGGCCTGTTGGCCGGGGCCGGCATGGTTTGGCTGCTGGGCAAGAGCTGGCTGCAGGTGCAAGACAGTTTCTTCGAGCCGGAAGACGACGCCGTGGATGAGCGTTTTCGCTCGGCCTATGCTCAGGCGATGTCACGGATCGGCCAGCTGGATTTCGAGCAGGCACGGCTGCAGTTCGAGGCGTTGTGGGAGCGGCATCCGGACCGCCCGGTCCTGCTGGACCATCTTTATCGGCTGGCCAAGCTGCGACCGGACAGCGAAGCCTATCGTACCCGCACGCGGGAAGTGATGCAGGTAGCCATGGCCGGTCATCAGACGGAACGGATGCTGGAAGTCTGGCAGGAATATCAGGGCAAGGGGCAGGCCCATTATCCGCTGTCGCCGGAGGATCATAACCGGGTATTTTTCGCCAGTCTGCGTAGCGGCGAACTCAAGCTGGCCGAGAAAGTGTTCGAACGGCTTCGCGCTTGCGGCAATGAGTTGCTGACCTTGGAAGCCTGCAGGTTGCTGGCCGAAGAATTCGAGAAGCGGGAAATGGGGCCCAAGGCGCGGCACTATCGGCAGTTGATGGATGCGCCGGCTGGGCCTTGAGAGTTCTTTTTGGTGGAGGTGGGGGCGTAAGCGGCTGGAAGCCACCGCTTACGCCGTCCTGGATGGCCGTCCATGGCCAACCAGGACTCCGGGAACTTCCCTGTTCCCTGCTTTAGCGGTGGTTCCCAGCCGCTTCGATTAAACCTCGCGCGCGAAACTCACCACCCTATCAATCCGGCAAGGAAAAGCTCGCCGCCGGCCCCCGTAACGGCTGCTGATTCTGTGCCTGCTCAATGTAGGTCTCGATGTTCTGATGCAAGTCATGCTGGCCGCAACGCTTCTTGATGAAGCTCAGGAAGGCCATCGCCTTTTCCCATTGCCCCAACTGCGCCAGGGACTGTGCCACCAGCAGGTAGGCGGGTGCCAGGTGTTCGTTGTCGGGGAAGCGCTTGTGGAAGTCCTGTAGCAGTCTCAGCACGGTGCGATGCTCGCCCTGCAGGTTCATGGTGCGGGCGCAGTTCACCGCCAGGGCCGGATCGTCGAGGCGAAAACCGGGTTCAACCTGCTCCAGCAGGCGAAACATCTCCGTTAGCTCATCGGCATCGCGCCGGTCGGCCAGCCATTGGAGGAGGCGCGGATGGCTCTTGTAGAGTTCGCTTTCATCGTTCATCGCCCGCAATAAACGATAGAGCTGTTCCAGCCGCTGGGGGTGGGTGGGCTCTTTCTTGAGGGCGCCCTTGATCAGCGTCAGCGCCCGTTCGTAATGGCCGTCCTTGAGGTTCATGTCGATATCGGCATCGAGACGGCGGGTGCGATCCGGGACCGGCGGTGCGTCTTCATCCTGAAGATCGCTGGCGAAGCCGAGCTCTTCCTGATACTGAAACAGCAGATAGCCCATCATGTGGAAGAAAATCAGCGTAAAGGTGCTGCCAATAAACCCGGATAACGGTTGGGCGATCGCCGGCGAAAAGTGGTTGAAGGCAAATTCCTGAATGGCGCCGCTGGCGAGCATCAGTAGAATCAGGTGGCCGTACAGCACGAAATAAGGCCAGCCGATACGGGAAATCAATGCCATTAGATGCGCGGGATTGACCGCCGGGCCGACCTGATGCTCCATCGCCAGGATCATCACGCTGGCGGGCAGCACCAATACCACGAACGCGACAGCCGCCATGGCGAGCATTGAACTGCCGAGCATCCCGGCCGACCAGACCAGCCCGCCCATCAGCACAAATACCAGGAACTGCAGAATCACGATGTGGAAGCCCGCGCCGGTGAAGGCCGTCGCCAGCGGCGGCGGGGTCATGTGGCCTTCGGCGGTGTGGTTGATCACCGCGTAGGTGTACTTGAACAGCGCCAGTATCAAAAGAAGGCTAACCACCAGGCCAATCAGGTCTGGGTTAAGCAATAGCGGCACAAAGGTGCAGATGGCAATCACCATCAGCGGATCGGCTTGGAACGGGTAACGAAAAAACGCCGGAATCCGGTTCCAGAACGGCACGACTTCCGTTGCCGCGCCGAGATAGCGCATAGCCTGACCGCAGTGGGGACACGCACCCTGCCGCTTGCGGGTGTCCGCATCGGGCATGCAAGGCGTGCAGTAATACAATTGGCAATGGGTGCAGTGCCACTTGGCGGCAGTGCTGGGATGGTAGTGACAGTGGTGTTTCACGACGAACCGCAGAATCAGTCTATGAGAGCGGTCATGATGGCAGAAGGGACCCTTGGCGGCCAGCGCGGCGGTCGCAGTTTATCGATTGGATCCAGAGGCGTCGGACTGCGGTAGACTATTGGGCTGACCCGCTTGTGATTGAGCGCCGTATTTTTGAAGGTGTTCGTCGTCACGGCACCCGGATTGATGCTCCGCCGGCGCCCGAGATCCCTGGAGGTATTTTGACCCAGCAGCCCGAACTCCGTCCTGTCAGGACCGCGACCCAACCCACCGAGAAGTACACGTGGCGCCAGATTGGCACGTATGCCCTGACGCATAAGCCACGCCTGGTAAAGGCGAACATTCTGGCGATCCTGGCGACGCTGGTGAGTGTTCCGCTGCCGCTATTATTGCCGGTGCTGGTGGACGAGGTGCTGCTGGACAAGTCAGGCCCCGTGCTGCCGGTGATGAACGCGGTGCTGCCCCAGGCCTGGCAAGAGCCGGTCGCCTACGTTGGGGTCATGGTGGTGATCGCTTTCCTGATGCGTTTTTCCGCACTGGGTTTCAATGTGGCCCAATCGCGGGAGTTTTCGGTTATTTCCAAAGACGTGGTGTTCCGTATCCGCGAGCGATTGCTAGGGCGTCTGGGTCGCATCGCCATGTCGGAGTACGAAACTCTTGGCTCTGGCGCGGTGACCAGTCACTTCATCACCGATCTGGATACCATCGATCAATTTCTCGGCACCACCATCAGCCGTTTCCTGGTAGCGAGCCTGACCGTCGTCGGCACGGCCGGCGTCCTGCTTTGGGTGCACTGGCAATTGGGCCTGCTGATACTCTTGCTCAACCCGGTGGTTATTTTCTGCACAATTCTCATCGGCAAGCGGGTGAAGGATCTCAAACGCAAGGAAAACAAGGCCTACGAGATGTTCCAGGGCGATCTGACGGAGACCCTGGACGCGATTCATCAGCTACGCGCCGCTAACCGTGAAAGGCACTATCTCGGGCACTTGGTGAATCGGGCTCAAGGCGTACGCGATCACGCCGTGCAATTCCAGTGGCGTAGCGATGCAGCCAATCGCGCCAGCTTCTCGCTATTCCAGTTCGGGGTAGACACCTTCCGCGCTGCGGCAATGGTTGCGGTGCTGTTAAGCGATCTGAGCATCGGCATGATGTTCGCCGTGTTCGGCTATTTGTGGTTCATGCTGACGCCGGTGCAGGAAATGCTCAACATGCAGTACGCCTTTTATGCCGCCAATGCGGCGCTGGGGCGTATCAACCGGCTGCTGCAACTCAAGGAGGAGCCGCGCTACCCGGCACTGGAGAACCCGTTCCGGGACCGCCACACCGTTAGCCTGACCCTGAAAGACGTGTACTTCCGCTATGGCGAGGACGATGTGCTGAGCGGCATCAACTTCCATGTAGATCCGGGCGAGAAGGTGGCCATTGTCGGGGCCAGTGGCGGTGGCAAGTCCACGCTGGTGCAGGTCATTCTAGGGATGTATACGCCCACTCGCGGCGAGATCTTGATTGACGATGTGCCGGTCCAGCGCATCGGCCTGGAGTGCCTGCGCGAGCACGTGGCCACCGTGCTCCAGCACCCGGCGCTGTTCAACGACACGGTGCGCCAGAACCTGACCCTGGGCCGCGAGCACGCCCAGGAGCGCTTGTGGGAGGCGCTGCAGATCGCCCAGCTCGATCACACTATTCGGGGCATGGACAAGGGACTGGATACGCTGATCGGCCGCCAGGGGGTGCGCCTCTCCGGCGGCCAGCGGCAGCGGCTGGCGATTGCCCGTATGGTGCTGTCCGACCCGTCCGTCGTGATCCTCGACGAAGCCACCTCTGCACTGGATGCGGAAACTGAATACCAGTTGCATCAGGCGCTCGAATCCTTCCTCAAGCAGCGCACCACGTTGATCATCGCCCACCGCCTCAGCGCCGTGAAGCAGGCCGACCGTGCCTATGTCTTCGAGGACGGCCAGATTATCGAACACGGCCATCACGACGAGCTTATCGCCCGTCAGGGGCTCTACGCCCAGCTCTACGGAGATCGACAACGGTAACGTGGTTTACCATTTTACAACGGATTTAGTTGCTAAACTGACGGAGTATGTGTCGGTCACTTGCGGTTTTCCAGGAGTTTGCAATGGGTATTCGTCTGAAATTGATCATTGGCATGGGCGCGGCCCTTTTGATCAGCATCTTTATCATGGTCGCGCTCAACATCGTTCAGATGCGTGGATTGCTTGACCGCTATTTATTGGGGACCGCGCTGCCCGCCAGCCTGGAATCCATCGCCCGCTCGGTCGAGCGGGATCTACAGACGCCGATTACGGCTTCGAATATGATCGCAGCCAATACCTTTCTCAAGGACTGGATCGGTGACGGCGAACCTGCGGCGGGACTCGGCGAAGCGGTGCGCTATCTGGAATCGGTTCGCAGCCAGAATGATGCTGCTTCCGCTCATTTTGTCTCAGCGGCGACCGGCAACTATTACTCCCAAAACGGCATCGACCGGGTGCTCTCCCGGTCGAACGACGCCTGGTTCTACGATTTCATCGCCAGTGGCCAAGACATGGCCCTCTCGATGGATGTGGACAAAACGACCGGGCAGCCCACGCTATTTATTAACGCCCGTATGGAGATGGCGGGCAAAGCCGTGGCGGTTACCGGAATCGGCCTGGGGCTCGGTCAGATGGCTGAGCGCATCCGCGGGTTCCGTTTTGCCGAGACGGGTATCGTTTACCTGGTCTCCTCCGAAGGCGACATCGATATCCACCCGGATCTGGCGATGACCGGCGAATCGCTGTCTTCGGCTGTCACGTCCCAGACCGCCGCCGGTTTGCTGGAGCAAGCGGGTTACACCATGGGTGAGTTTGAGCGCAATGGCGAAGACTACGTTGCCGCCAGTGTGCCGCTGGAAGGTTTGGATTGGCGTGTGGTTGCGGAAGTGCCGTCCGACGAGATCTACGGCGCCGCCAGCCGCGCCAACGCTGTTTCATTAGTGGCGGGCATCGTGGTTATGGCGATTTTCCTCGGTATCGTTGCCTTGGTAGCCACCCGTTTGACCCAACCGCTGACCCGGATTACCCGCGCGCTGACCGAAATCGGCAAGGGTGGCGGCGACCTGACCCGCCGGCTGGACGTGGAAAGCCGGGATGAAATCGGCGAATTGGCCGGCGGCTTCAACCAGTTCGTCGGCGCCCAGCGGGAGATGATCCGCGGGCTGCTGGATACAGCGGAGCGCCTGAAGGGTTTCGTCGAGCAGGTGTCCCAGGTTATGGCCGCCAGCACCACCCGTGCCGGCGAGCAGAGCCGCCTGACCGAGTCCGTTGCCACGGCGGTTTACGAGATGGAAACCACGGTGCAGGAAATCGCCCGCAGTGCTACCGAAACCGCTAATCAGCTCGAGCAGGTGGGCCAGCACGCCTCGAATATTCGTGAGGGCATGGCTGACTCGATCAAACAGGTTACCGGTATGGCGAACGACATCCGCGAGTCCGCATCGGCTATTCAGCAGCTGGCCCGCGAGGTGGACGATATTGGCCGGGTGATCGACGTGATCAACGATATCTCCGACCAGACCAACCTGCTGGCGCTCAATGCCGCGATTGAGGCGGCACGGGCCGGCGAGCACGGCCGTGGCTTCTCGGTAGTGGCGGACGAGGTGCGCAACCTGGCGAAGAAGACCCAAGCGTCCACCGAGGAGATCCGCGCCATTATCGAGCGCTTGCAGGACGGCTCCAACCGCTCGGTCAAGGCCATGCAGGCTGGCGAGAAGGCCACCGAGTCCACCGTTAAGACCACTCAGGGCATGGGCGACGCGCTGGAAGAGATTGGCGCAAGCGTCGACCGTATTGTCGGCATGAGCCACCAGGTGGCGGCTGCGACCGAGGAGCAGAGCTCCGTTACAGAGGATATTAGCCGCAATGTGCAAAATATCGCCGAATTGAGCACGCGTTCGAGCGAGGAGATGACATCGGTCAACCAGGAAATCGACGAGCTGCGAGAAATGGCGGACGACCTGGCGGCCCAGATGAGGGCCTTCCGCCTGGATTAGGCGTTTTCAGGGGTGGCTATTCACCCAAGTTATTCGGAACATTCACGAGGCCGCGGTTGAAGTCGTTCCAATTGGTGCAATAGTAAGTACTGAATTGAAATTCGGTGTTATCCCGAACACTCTGAATGGATGATGAGAGAGTAAGGACTGGAACCTTTTGCCCGATTCGCCGGACAAACCTTTGTCCGGCGACTACTCGGCCGCCGGAGAACCCCGGTCGCCGGAGACACGTGGGTTAATGCGAGGCTCCTGATTACGCCCTTTTATAGTTCGATACCGATAAGGAAAGGAGGCGTCACATGTCGAAAGACGGTATCAGTAACGACAGTCTGAATACCCTTGCTAGCCTGGACGTGGCCGGCAAAACCTTCCACTACTATAGCCTGCCGGAGGCGGGTAGCACGCTGGGCGAACTCTCCCGGCTACCGTTCTCCCTCAAGGTATTGCTCGAGAATCTCCTGCGCAACGAAGACGGCGAAACGGTCACCGAGGACCACCTCAAAGCCATGGCCCAGTGGCTCGAAGACCGTAAATCCGATACCGAAATCCAATATCGGCCGGCCCGCGTTCTGATGCAGGATTTTACTGGCGTACCGGCGGTGGTGGATCTCGCGGCCATGCGTGACGCCATGAGCGCGGCGGGCAAAGATCCGGCGCGTATCAACCCGCTTTCCGCCGTGGACCTGGTGATCGACCACTCGGTGATGGTGGACCACTTTGCCGATCCGACCGCCTTCAAAGACAACGTCGCCATCGAAATGGATCGCAACGAGGAGCGTTACGAGTTCCTGCGTTGGGGGCAACAGGCGTTCGACAACTTCCGCGTGGTACCGCCCGGTACCGGTATTTGTCATCAGGTCAATCTGGAATACCTGGGGCAAACCGTATGGACTAAGGAGCAGGGCGGCAAGACGTTCGCCTACCCGGATACGCTGGTGGGCACCGATTCCCATACCACCATGATCAACGGCCTGGGCATCCTCGGTTGGGGTGTCGGCGGTATCGAGGCGGAAGCCGCGATGCTGGGTCAGCCAGTATCCATGCTGATCCCGGAAGTCGTCGGCTTCAAGATCACCGGCAAACTGCGTGAAGGCATTACGGCCACCGACCTGGTACTGACCGTCACCCAGATGTTGCGCGAGCGCGGCGTGGTCGGCAAATTCGTGGAATTCTACGGCGATGGCCTGAAAGACATGCCCATCGCTGACCGAGCGACGATTGCCAACATGGCACCGGAATACGGCGCAACATGTGGCTTCTTCCCGGTGGATGAGCAAACCCTCAACTATCTGCGTCTGACCGGCCGCGAAGAGAAGCAGATCGAGCTGGTCGAAGCCTATGCCAAGGCCCAGGGCCTGTGGCGCGAGCCTGGCCACGAGCCGGTCTACACCGACACCCTCGCGTTGGATATGGACGACGTCGAAGCCAGCCTCGCCGGGCCAAAGCGGCCCCAGGACCGGGTCGCCCTGAAGAATATGAAGTCCTCGTTCGAATTGCTGATGCAGACTTCGGACAAAGACCCTGAACCGGCGACCGAACACGGCAAGCTGCTCTCCGAAGGCGGCCAGTCGGCAGTGGGCGTCGAGAAAAGCTACGAACACGCGGCCAGTCAGGACGCCGAATACAAGGGACAAAAATTCCGTCTCGACCCCGGCGCCGTGGTGATTGCCGCGATCACGTCCTGTACCAACACCTCCAATCCCAGCGTAATGATGGCCGCCGGCCTGGTGGCGCGTAAGGCGCTGGAAAAAGGTCTGATGACCAAGCCCTGGGTTAAAACCTCCCTGGCGCCAGGCTCCAAGGTGGTGACCGAATACTTCAAGGCCGGCGGTTTCCAGGAAGACCTGGACAAGCTGGGCTTCAACCTGGTGGGCTATGGCTGCACCACCTGTATCGGTAATTCAGGCCCGTTGCCGGAGCCCATCGAGGCGGCTGTGGAAAAAGGCGATCTGACCGTGGCCTCGGTCCTGTCCGGCAACCGCAACTTTGAGGGCCGGGTCCATCCGTTGGTGAAAACCAATTGGCTCGCCTCGCCGCCGCTGGTGGTCGCTTATGCGCTGGCGGGCAATGTGCGCGTTGACCTGACACAGGATTCGCTGGGCCAGGATCAGGACGGCAACCCGGTGTATCTCAAAGATATCTGGCCGAGCCAGGCGGAGATCGCCGAAGCGGTGGAAAGAGTCAAAACCGATATGTTCCGCACGGAGTACGCCGCCGTGTTTGACGGCGACGACCAGTGGAAGGCGCTGAAGGTGCCGGAGAGCAATGTGTACGAGTGGTCCGATAAGTCCACCTACATCCAGCATCCACCCTTCTTCGACGGGATAAGCACTGAGCCCGAGCCGGTTGAAGACGTCAAAGACGCCCGCATCCTGGCCCTGTTGGGCGATTCGGTCACCACCGACCACATTTCGCCAGCCGGTTCGATCAAGGCGGACAGCCCCGCCGGACGCTACTTGCAGGAGCATGGCGTCGAGCCCAAAGACTTCAACTCCTACGGTTCCCGCCGGGGTAATCACGAAGTCATGATGCGCGGCACCTTTGCCAACGTGCGCATCAAGAACGAAATGCTCGACGGCGTCGAGGGCGGCTATACCCGTCACGTGCCTTCCGGGGAACAAATGGCGATCTACGATGCGGCCATGAAATACCAGGAAGACGACACGCAGCTGGTGGTGATCGCCGGGAAGGAATACGGTACCGGGTCAAGCCGTGACTGGGCGGCCAAGGGCACCCGGTTGCTCGGCGTGCAAGCCGTGGTGGCCGAATCCTTCGAGCGTATCCACCGCTCCAACCTGATCGGCATGGGCGTGATGCCCCTTCAGTTCCCGGAAGGTACGGACCGCAAGGCGCTCAAGCTGACCGGTGAAGAAACCATCAGCCTGACCGGTATGGCGGGCGAGCCCAAGCCGGGGCAGAAAGTCACCATGACGGTGGCCTATCCTGACGGTAAGGAAGAAACGGTCGATCTGGTGTCCCGTATCGACACCGTCAATGAGGCCAAGTACTTCATCAATGGCGGCATCCTGCACTATGTGCTGAGGGAGATGATCAAGGCCGCCTGATCGGTAAGGCTGTACCAGCGCCCCACCCTGCCCATTGCGCAGGGTGGGGCGTTTTTTTATGGGGCCGGGCAACGGACGCGGGGTTCCCTGTCGGTGCTTAAACCATGGATAATGGTTCAGTTCTCTTGCGGCGTCAGTGCCTTTATAGTGAGCCGGTGGTTTCCGCAGCCGGTTTGTTGTGGGCAAATCCAGCGACTAGCAAAGGAGATCGTCATTGAGTGCTTCCGATGTCCAAGGTCAACTCGATACCTTTCAACTCGATACCTTAAGGGATCAGTTTGCGAATCGCGTCACGAGTGAACTGGACGAGCTGGTTCAGTTGCTCGGGCGACCGATGGCCAGTGATGGCGGCCAGCGCGCGCGGTCTGCCCTGCAGATTCTCCAGAGCATGGGTAGCGGCGCCAGAACCTTTGGTTACTTCACTCTGGGATGCAAGGTCCGTTCCCTGGAGCTGGCGCTTCAGGCGGTGGTGGATGCCAACGACGCCAACGGCTGGGACACCTCTTCGGCGGCGCTCGGCGATACATTTCTGGAACACATCCAGGGGTTGGCCGACTTACTGGAGCCGGAGCTGCCGGCTAGAGTCGCGGATATCGCCGTAAGCACCCACCCCTCTGATGATGTCAACGAGCAGCCGTCCGTCCCCATGATCGAACCTTCCCGGGTTGTTCTGCTGGAGCCTGACGACGACGCGGCGAGGTTGTTGGCGGACCACTTGCAACAACGGGGCTATCTGGTGCACCGGCTTGCCGATACCGCCGGGCTGGACGATATCGCCGCACAGGTGGGTTCGAGTGTGCCGGCTACTCTGGTTGCCGATGCCAGCTTCGGCCATCGGTTGGCGGAATTGCCCGTCGTGCAGTCCGGTGCATTCCTACCGGCGATCTATCTCTCAAGCATGGATAGCTTCGAGCTGCGCTACCTGCTGGCTCAAACCGGCGCGGCTGGCTTCTTCCCCCGGCCCGTCGACATACCGCTTTTGGTGGGGCGCATTGAACGCCAGATGGCCGGGGCGCGAGAAACCCGCCGTGGCCGTGTACTGGTGATGGCCGGCGATGCGGAGGCGGGCGTGCGTTATCGGCGCGCGCTCCAATCGGCTGACCTGGAGGTGGCTACCCTCAGCAACCCGAGGGATTGCCTGCCGCGCCTAGCAGAATTCCGCCCGGATATTGTCCTGACGGAGAGCCGGGTCGGTGCTTATTCCAGCACTGTATTGGCGCGCATGATTCGCCTGCAGCCGGAGTGGCTGGAGTTGCCCGTAATCCATCTCACGCCGGAAGATGCCGACGAGCCGGCACTGGCGTCCATAACGGATCTGGACGACCTGATCGTCACGCCGATTGCCGATCGGCAACTGGCGACCGGCGTCCGGGCGCGCTGTAAGCGGGCGCGCCAACTGTCCCTCGCGAAGTCCAGAGATGGATTGACGGGGCTGCTGAATGCCAGGGCCATCAGGCGGGAGCTGGCCAACGAGTATGCGCGAGCGCGCCGCAACGGACATGACGCCGTGCTGGCCATGATCGATCTGGATGAATTTCAGGCCGTCAACGATATTCACGGCCATGTCCTGGGTGACACCGTGATGCGCGCGTTGGCCGAGCTACTGGCCCGGCGGTTACGAAGCACCGATATTGTCGGCCGCTACGATAGCGACGCGTTTGTCGCGGTACTGCCCGATTGCTCCGGACCGGACGCTTGGGGCCTGCTGGATGCTGTAGGCCAGCAATTGTCGGAACATGAATTCGAGTCCGATACCGGTACTTTCCGTGTGTCGCTTCGCGTGAGTATGGCGCAGTTGGGCACATTCCCCTCCGCCGAAGCTGCTTTGGCCGCGGCGGACAAGGCACTCGATAGCCACCAGGGCGTCGACAGCCCGCAGGGCGGTAATCGGAGCGTCGGCGGCCAGAATGCGGGCAACGATGAACTTTTCTTCAGTGAGGCCCAGCTGTTTTGATCCGATGACGTTGTTGGCCTCGTAACGATTGTTGGCTTCGTAACACGGTTATTGGTCTCGTAGCGATTGTTGGCCCTGTAACATCGTGCCGCTGCTAAACGCGCCGCGTATGACGCGGTAGGGTGGCCTCGTTCCTTGTCCGGCCGTGCAATTCATGCCACGCTATTTGCCCCCGGGGACCGCATGCTTTATCCGGCCGCTGGGCCTGTCCGCACGCGATTTGGCTGGAATAAACCGGTATTCCCCACACGAAAAGGAGAGCGAAATGAAAGACTTTATGGGTCGTTGGCTGGCAGGGGTTGCCCTGGCCATGATGGCAACGCTGGCGCAGGCCGATGCGCCACTGACCGACGAGCGGTTGGATAAACTTTTGGGCGCTATGGATGAGCTGCAGCCGGTGATGGAACAGGTGGGTCAGCGTCTGGCGACCCTGCCGCCCGAAGAACAGCCGCCGCGTTTGGACCCCCGTGCCGAGGACTTCGATCCGGAAGCGATGGCCGAAGGTATGGCCGAGGCGCTGGAAGAAGTGAATGCCTACGCCGACGTTAATCGTGTGGCCGAGAATAACGGTTTTGACGATGTGGAAGAACTGCTGGAAGTTCAGGCCCGGGTCATGATGGGCTTCATGGCCGCCACTCAGGAAGCCATGATGAACAACCCCAACGTTCCCGAACAGGCTCGCCAGAAGATGAACCAGCAATTCGGCAATATTGCGGAGAAAGTGTCTGAGAACGACCGCGAAGTGCTCAAGCGCAATCAGCAAAAAATCATGGAATTCATGCAAGCCCAGCAACAGCGTCAGGCGCCGGGTACCAACTGATTGAACGAGCGGAGCATCCATGTCTGCAGCCATGCCCCCGAAAGACACTCGCGACAAGCTGAACCTGGAAACGGCACAGGTGCCCTGGCGGGATCTACAGACGTATTTTGCCCGTGGGCAGGTGGTCTTCGTCAGCGAAAGCCTGGATCTACTGGAGGTCGGCGAGGCCTTGGCTGCGGATGACAAGGTCCGGTTTCAGCAGTGGATGAGCGAGGGCGCGGTTGGCGACGTTCCGGTTGAGCGGGCGCAATCCTGGTACGACTCGGACGCCCGACTCTGGGCCGTCGTCATCGCACCCTGGGTACTCGTGCAGGATCGCAATACGCGCAATTAACGAGACAGCACATGTGTCGGCCCAGCTTCGGGCCGACGCAACCTGGGAAGGTGCAACCGTCAGAGTGAAGGTGTAACGTCCAAGGTGTAGACGCTAGGTGTAACTGACATGAAGCTGCATTACTTCAGTGGTCGAACTCCTCTCCGCGCGCTTGTGTTGAAGCGCGAGGACCGGCGTATTGAGCTTCATGTTAAGCCGGTGGGTGAGGACGCCTGGGCGCTGGTGGCGCTCAGCGGCCCCGAAGATGGCCAGCCCGAGCGTCACAAGTGCCAGGGGCCGTATAATAGCGCCGCTCAGGCCGAGGCCGCGTTGCGTGGTGTCGCCGGTTCCCTGCTGGCGCAAAGCTACGAACCGGCACCCGACGAGCATGTGGTGTGGACGGTGAGCGCACAGCGCCATGCCCGCACGATTCGCCGCGGCCGAGATGCCAACACCGGCGTTTACGTCTTCGATCCTGACCAGCACGAGCCGCTCTGGTAATATCCCGCCTTTCTTAATTATCGTCTTCCCTCTGGAAAAGGACTTCCCTATGTTTGCCAGCGCTTTGCTGATCCTGGTGCCGCTTTTTGTCGGCTTCGCGATTCATCTGGAGAATCGACGAGCGCTCACCTGGGTCAACCATGGCGTAGAAGGATTGGTCTACCTGATCCTTGGGCTTCTGGGCATTAGCCTGGGCCAACTTGACGGCCTCGCCGAGCAGCTCAGCCGCATGACCGGACAGGTACTGATCCTGGTCGGAGCGCTGCTGGTGGCTAATCTCGCCGGTCTTTGGTTATGGCATCGCTGGCAGCCCATGACACTCGAAGCCGCCGACCAGCCGGAAGGCAGCCTCAGCTATCGTCGGCTGTTCCTGGGTGCTGTGCGTCCGCTGGGGTCGGTAATGGTGGGGATGCTGCTGGGCTATGCGCTTCTGCCAAAACTGACCTGGGTTGAGGATTTGGCCAGTGCCGCATTGATGCTGTTGCTGTTTCTGATCGGCCTGCAGTTGCGTAACGCCGGTCTTTCCCTGCGCCGGTTGCTGATGAATCGTCAGGGGCTGGGCATTGCGCTCACACTGGGAGCGACGTCGCTGTTGGCGGGTCTGGCCATTGCGCCGTTCTACGATCTGCCGCTGATGGACGTTATGGCGCTGGTGTCAGGGTTCGGCTGGTACTCGCTGTCCGGCATTGTGGTGGGTGATGCCCTGGGCCCAGCCTGGGGTGGTGTGGCTTTCCTCAACGATGTGTTGCGGGAAATCATCGCGCTGGTGATTATCCCATTGCTCATCGCCCAGCGCCCCGCCGTGGCGATTGGCTATGGCGGGGCTACCGCGATGGATTTCACCTTGCCGATTATTCGCCGTAGCGGCGGTCTTGCCTGCGTGCCGGTGGCGATTGCCTCCGGATTTATCCTTTCGTTTATCTCACCGGTGCTGATGGGGCTTTTCTTGGCTGGGTGAGCCCGACCTCCGAACACGGCCCCTTTGTATCCCTCGTTTTTATTTGACGACTAATAGAATTTTCCCCTGGCCTTGTCCTAAGGCAATACGTTGTTTCTTAAAGTATTTGATTGAATGCAGGCTTTGCAAGCCAGATCTCCCGTCCACATGTGCTTTTCACCTCTGGTTTGATCTTTAGCCCTCAAATCATTAAGCTCTCGTCATTGAATGGTCGTTCAATGAATTGAAAGGGTGTTCAAAATTCTATTCTCGAGGGTGGTATGGCAAGGCTGGATGTAGAATCAATCCGGCGTCAGCAACTGATTGACGCCACGCTGAAGGTCATTGAGACCAACGGTTTCCAAGGCGCGACCATCGGCAAGATCGCTGAGGCGTCCGGGATGTCCGTAGGCATTGTGAGCCACTATTTCGGTGGCAAACAGGGGTTGTTGGAAGCGGCGATGCGACACCTGCTGGCCAGTCTGTGCGGTGACGTTCTGCGCAGTATGGAGGCGCGCCCCGACACGCCGCGAGAGCGGTTGATGGCGATTGTCGACGCTAACTTTTCCAGTGTGCAGACCGATCCCCAATCGGCGAAGACCTGGCTGGCGTTCTGGACTCAGGCTATGCACAGCCCTGAGCTGATGCGCCTGCAGCGGGTCAATGAGCGCCGCCTGCTATCCAACCTGCAGTACTACCTCAAAGCCTTGTTACCCGCTGACCGGGTCAAGGGCATAGCCCAAACCATTGCCGCCCTGATCGACGGCTTCTGGCTTCGCGCCGCCATGAGTGAAGGCCGCATCGAACCGGATGAGGCCATCGCATTGTGTAAGACCTATATCGATCAGGCGATTCAGGCGAATAACGGAGTGCGATCATGAGTCTTCCTGTTTACCCATCGTTTGTCGATGGCCACTACCTATCCAATCAGAGCGGTGAAACCTTTGATGTCGTCAACCCGGCCACCGGCGCGGTGATCTACCAGGTGGAGCAGGCCGACGAGACGGTCATGGCCGCGGCAGTGGACAGCGCTGAACGCGGTTTTCGCGAGTGGGCCGCGCTGACCGGTCTTGAGCGCGGCCGTATTCTTAACGAAGCGGCACTACTGCTGCGCGAGCGTAACGACGAGCTGGCGGAAATCGAAGTACTGGATACAGGCAAGCCCTGGCAGGAAGCCAGCGTCGTGGATGTGATCACCGGTGCGGATGCGGTGGAGTATTTCGCCGGCCAGGCATCCAGCATCGAAGGTATCAGCCAGCCGGTAGGCCCCGATTTTTTCTACACCCGCCGCGAGCCGTTGGGTGTCTGTGCGGGTATCGGCGCCTGGAACTACCCCCTGCAGATCGCTTGCTGGAAGTCGGCGCCGGCGCTGGCTTGTGGTAACAGCATGATCTACAAGCCGTCCGAGGAGACGCCGCTGGGCGCCCTCAAGCTGGCGGAGATTTTTATAGAGGCTGGCGTTCCGGCCGGTGTCTTCAATGTGGTACAGGGCGATTACCGCGTCGGTCAGATGCTGACGGGCCATCCACGTATCGCCAAAGTGACGTTTACCGGCGAGGCCGAGACTGGCCGCACAGTTATGGGCGATGCGGCGAAGACCCTCAAGTCCGTCACCATGGAGCTGGGCGGCAAGTCGCCGATGGTGATTTTCGACGATGCGGATCTCGATCAGGCGGTCTCCGGCGCCATGATGGGCAACTTCTACACCCAGGGTGAAGTCTGCACCAACGGCACCCGGGTGTTTGTCCAGCGCGCTGTCTACGACCAGTTCCTCGAAAAACTGGCCAACCGCACCGAGAACAACATCGTTGCCGGTGACCCCATGAATCCCGAGACCAACCTGGGTGCCCTGATCAGCGCCGACCACCGTGACAAAGTGATGCAGTTCATCGAAACCGGCGAGAGCGAGGGTGCGCGTCTGGTTACCGGCGGCGTAGGTTTGCGCCCGGCGGGCGTTGAGAACGGCTACTTCGTCGCGCCCACGGTGTTTGCCGACTGCCGGGACGATATGACCATCGTCCGTGAGGAAATTTTCGGCCCGGTCATGGCGGTGCTGCCGTTTGACGACGAGGATGAAGTGGTCCGGCGCGCTAACGATACCGAATACGGCCTGGCCGCAGGCGTGTTTACCCGGGACTTGATGAAGGCGCATCGGGTCATCCATCGGCTCGAGGCCGGTATCTGCTGGATCAACAGCTGGGGCGCGTCGCCGGCGGAAATGCCGGTGGGCGGCTACAAGCTATCGGGCCTGGGCCGGGAAAACGGCCGTGAGGCCATCGAACATTACACCCAGACCAAATCGGTTTACGTGGGGATGGTGCCTCTTGAAGCGCCGTTTTGATTAAAGGGCAAGCGCCGTTCTGTTTGATAGGCGTCCAGACGCACCCGCGAAGCGCTGCACCATACTGCAAACAGCAGGGGAGACAGTCTTGAAGTTTGATCGTGAGTTTGACTATGTGGTGGTAGGCACCGGCTCGGCCGGTTGCGTGCTGGCAAACCGGCTGACCGAGGACGGTCAGGACCAGGTCTTGGTACTGGAAGCAGGCCGCAAGGACGACACCTGGAAAATCCATATGCCGGCGGCCCTGATGTACAACCTCATGGATGAAAAATACAACTGGTACTACCACACCGAACCGCAGGCGTTCATGGATAACCGTCGCCTCTATTGGCCCCGGGGTAAAGTCTGGGGCGGCGGTTCCGCGCTCAACGCCATGGTCTATATCCGGGGCCACGCCTACGACTACGACCGCTGGCACGAAGAGGGCGCCACCGGCTGGCGCTATCAGGACGTGCTACCGTACTTCCGTAAGTCGGAGTCCCGCGAGAAGGGCGCCGACGATTACCGGGGCGGCAGCGGCCCGCTCAATGTCCATACCGGCGACGAGCCCAACCCGCTGTTCGATGCCTTTATCGACGCTGGCAAGGAGGCTGGGTATCCCTTCACGGAGGATATGAACGGCTACCAGCAGGAAGGCGTGGGCTTGATGGACATGACCATCAAGCAGGGTAAACGCTGGAGCGCGGCTCAGGCCTATTTGCGCCCGGTGCTGGAGCGGCCCAACCTGACCGCTGAAACCGGCGCGATGACCCAGCGCATACTGTTCGATGGCGACAACGCCGTGGGCGTTGAATACGTGCAGGATGGCAAAACGATTCGCGTGGCTGCACGCAAAGAGGTCATTGTCAGCAGCGGCGCGATCAATTCGCCCCAGTTGCTGATGCTCTCCGGTATCGGCCCCGCGGCAGACCTGGAGAAGCTGGGTATCGAGGTGAAGGCGGATCGCCCCGGGGTGGGCCAGAACTTGCAGGATCACCTGGAGCTCTACGTCCAGCATGAGTGCAAGCAGCCGATCACGCTCTACAAGTACACGACCCAGCCGGGCAAGACCATCGCCGGGGTGAAGTGGTTCCTGAATCATGACTGGGGCGCCTGCCGGACGACGCACCTGGAGGCCGGCGGATTTATCCGCTCCGAAGCGGGGGTGCGCCACCCGGACATTCAGTTCCACTTCCTGCCGTCCCAGGTGCTGGACCACGGCCGGAAGGATGCCGAATGTCACGGTTTTCAAGTTCACGTGGGCCCCATGCGCCCCACCAGTCGTGGCCACTTGAAACTGAAATCGGACAAGCCAGGCGATCATCCGATCATCGACCCCAACCTGCTCAGCACCGAGCGGGACCGCTGGGAAATGCGCGAGAGCGTCAAGCTGACCCGCGAGATTTTCGCCCAGAAGGCGTTTGACCCGTATCGGGGCAAGGAACTGCGGCCGGGCGCGAACATGACCTCCGACGCCGATATCGATGCCTTCGTCCGGCAGTATTCGGACAGCGCCTACCACCCCTCCTGCACCTGCAAGATGGGCCGTGCCGACGATCCCATGGCCGTGGTGGACGAGCAGGCGCGGGTCTACGGCGTGCAAAACCTACGGGTGGTGGATGCGTCGATCATGCCCAGTGTGGTGAGTGGCAACCTCAACGGGCCGACGATCATGCTGGCAGAGAAATGCGCGGATCATATCCGCGGCCGGGATCCGCTGCATCCCACGCCGGTGGCTGTCTGGGAACATCCGGACTGGCGCAGCAAGCAGCGATAAGCGCCGAGACCGGCGTTCGTAACGATAACGAAGTTTTGCACTAATGCTTTTTACGACGGGTTATTTCACAAAAGAAACGGGGAGCGTCTGACAGATACTCGATGTGGCCTGCAGGTCGATGTGCTTGCGGACCCAGGCCGGGTGTTTCTCACAGGCTCCTCCAGCTGGAGAAAGGAGATAACGATGAAGAAGTTCTTTTTGGCTCTCAATGGTCTGATGTTAAGCGGCGCGGCGATGGCCGCCCCGAATCAGGAATGCGAAACCGTGCGTTTTGCCGATGTGGGCTGGACCGACATTACCGCCACCACCGCGCTGACCTCCGAAGTACTGGAAGGCATGGGCTACCAGCCGGAAGCCAAAGTCCTGTCCGTGCCGGTCACTTACCGCTCGCTCGAGAACGACGATATCGACGTGTTCCTGGGCAACTGGATGCCCACCATGGAAGCGGACATTCGTCCGTATCTGAAAAGCGGTGAAGTTGAGGATGTTCGCACCAACCTCACCGGCGCTAAGTATACCCTGGCGGTGCCCAAGTATGTCTACGACGCCGGTGTGACCAGCTTTGAAGATATCGCCGAGAATGCGGACAAGTTCGACAACCGCATCTATGGCATCGAGCCGGGTAACGACGGCAACCGTCTGATTCAGGACATGATCGAAAAGGGCGCCTTCGGCCTGAACGACTTCCGCGTGGTCGAGTCCAGTGAAGCCGGCATGCTGTCTCAGGTGGGTCGCGCCGTACGCCGCGACGACTGGATTGTGTTCCTGGCCTGGGAGCCGCACCCGATGAACGCCAACCACGAGCTGGAATACCTCTCCGGCGGTGACGATTTCTTCGGTCCGAACTATGGCGGTGCATCTGTTCACACCAACGTGCGCGAGGGCTACTTGAACGAGTGCCAGAATGTCGGCCAGCTACTGAAGAACCTGGAATTCTCCCTGCAGATGGAAAATGAAGTGATGGGCGCCATCCTTAACGACGGCGAAGAGCCCCGCGATGCCGCCCACGCGTGGCTGGCGAACAACCCGTCCGTACTCGACAAGTGGCTCGAAGGCGTGACCACCCTCGACGGTAAGCCTGCGCTGCCGGCGGTCAAGGCGAGCCTGAAGTAAGCCTTCGTTTCTGTGCGCCGGGCTCTGTTGGAGCCGGCGCCGGAATCCTTCCTGAATTTGAAAAGACACGACACCATGAGCTGGATAACCGAGCATCAATTGCCATTCGGCGACTTCATGGAAGAGGTTGTCAATTTTCTCGTCGATAACGGTAGCGGATTCTTCGATGCCGTGTCGGAAAACCTCGGCGGTCTAATCCATGGACTGACCGACGGCCTGCTTTGGGTGCCGCCGGGTGTGATGGTGGCCCTGTTTACCGTGGCGGCGCACCTACGTCATCGCCGCTGGGGCCTGACCGCTTTTACCCTGATCAGCTTTCTGCTGATCTGGAACCTGGGCTATTGGGAAGACACCATGGCGACCCTATCGCTGGTGCTCTACGCCACGATTCTTTGTGTCGTCATCGGGATACCGCTGGGTATTTACGCGGCGCATCACCAATGGCTGTACAAGGCGATCCAGCCGATTCTGGACCTGATGCAGACCATTCCGCCCTTCGTCTATCTGATTCCCACGCTGACGCTGTTCGGACTGGGCGTGGTGCCGGGCGTGATTTCCACCATTATCTTTGCCATCGCCGCGCCGGTGCGCCTGACGTACTTGGGGATTTCCCAGGTGCCGACCGAGTTGGTGGAAGCAGGCAAGGCCTTTGGCTGCACCGACCGCCAACTGCTGTTCAAGATTGAGCTTCCCGCCGCCATGAGTTCTATTGGCGCAGGGATTACCCAGTGCATCATGCTGTCGCTGTCGATGGTCGTGATCGCCGCACTGGTCGGCGCCGATGGTCTGGGCGTGCCGGTCGTGCGGGCGCTGAACACCGTGGATATCGGCAAGGGTTTTGAAGCTGGTCTGGCCATCGTCCTGCTGGCAATCTGGATGGACCGTTTCTTCCGTCAGAAAAATCCCGGGGAGGCTTCCGCATGATTGAGCTGAAAAACGTGAATGTGGTTTTCGGCAAGCAACCCCAGCGGGCCTTGCCAATGATCGAACAGGGCCTCGACCGCGAGGCCATCCGTGAACAGACCGGTTTGGTGGTGGGGGTGCAGGGCGCGAACCTATCCATCAAGAAGGGTGAAATCTGTGTGCTCATGGGCCTGTCCGGCTCGGGCAAGTCCAGCCTGCTGCGCTGTATCAACGGCTTGAACAAAGTCACCAGCGGTTCGATCCGCATCCAGCACGACAACCAGTCGGTGGACTTTACCCAGGCCAGCGACAAGGTGCAGCGGGATATCCGCACCCGTCGCGTCTCCATGGTGTTCCAGAGCTTTGCGCTGATGCCTTGGCTGACGGTGGAGGAAAATGTCGGCTTTGGTCTGGAGCTGCAGAGCCTGAGCAAGGCCGAAAGGCAAAAAAAGGTCCAGCGTCAGTTAGAGCTGGTGGGCCTGCAGGATTGGGCCAAGTGCCGACCCGACGAACTGTCCGGCGGCATGCGCCAACGGGTGGGCCTGGCCCGCGCCCTGGCGACCGAATCGGAAATTTTGCTGATGGACGAGCCGTTCTCGGCCCTGGACCCGCTGATCCGCCACCAGTTACAGGACGAGCTGCTGACGCTTCAGGAAGATTTGCAGAAGACCATCGTCTTCGTCAGCCACGACCTGGACGAGGCGCTCAAGCTGGGCTCCCACATCGCTATCATGAAGGACGGCCAGATCGTCCAGCACGGCAAGCCCGAGTCCATCGTGCTCAAGCCGGAGAACGACTACGTTAAAAGCTTCGTGGCCAGCACCAACCCGCTCAACGTGTTGGCGGTCCGGTCGCTGATGTTGCCGATCGGCGACGTAGCGGTAGATGACGAAGGCAACCGCTGCCTCAACAAACGCTACGACACCTGGCTGCACACACCGGAGAGCGCCGAGAGGGCTGTCGTCACCAGCCAGGGCCAAACCTACCAGACCCAGAGCTGGAGCGAAGGACAGGCCATCGAAAGCCTGGCCCAGAAGCCCACCTGCATCGCCCCGTCCACGCCGCTGCGCGAAGCGGTGGAGATCCGCTACTTCACCGGTCACAGCCTGCTGGTGGAGGAAAATGGAGCCATCACCGGCGCAATTGGCGACCGGGAGCTGTATCACGCGATGCTGGGCAAGCATCTGGACGATAGTTGATTGTTCGCTTTCTAAGAAGCGAATAACGTCGAGGTCAGAAGAAGTGAATGGATGCCATCGCTGTAGGAGGGGCAGGGACGCCCCGGTCGTCATGGCTAGTGTGCTGTCTGGTGAATGCGTTGTCCTACTGAGGCCCTGAGAATCTGGATAGTAAGGCGCGGCGGTGAAGATGTGGTGGTTCCACATCGAGTCGCCGCAACGCCGCTAGCCAGATTCTCAGGGCCTCCCTTCGGGCGAGCATCTGAGGACTTTGGATCTGCGTTGCTGCTTCTTGACATGGAACCACCATGCCTGCGGTCCCAGCGCCTTGCCCAAAGTCCTCAGATGCTCGCAGTAGGTCAACGCATTCACCAGACAGCACACTGGGGAGGGCCATCCAGGACAGCGGAAGCGATGGCATCCATTCACTTCCGGCACGGCGTAGCAGACCTATGTTGAATTTGACCGTCCAGAACAACGTTGGGCACTACGCCAGAAATCGCCTGACATCGATCTTATAGGTGGCCGGGTCAACGGCCCGTACAATCCGGTCCTGAGCACTGGGCTTGGCCAGATCCAGGGTTTCCACCTTGATCGGCATACGGAAACGGGTGTGATACATGATGCGCACCACCGGCAGGCGTTGGTCGTCCTCGTTGCCCTCGATCACCACACCCAGGCGGCCACTTTCCATAAGGACCAGCGAGCCGACCGGATAAATGCCGATACAGCGGATGAACTGGCGCACCAGTTCCGGGTCCAGATGGTCGCCGCTCCATTCCAGCAGCTTTTTCAGCCCTTGTGTGGGCGTCATGGCGCTATGGTAGACCCGGTTGGAGGTAATCGCGTCATAGACGTCTGCAATCGCGACCATCCGGCCATAAACAGAAATTTTGTCGCCCTTGAGGCCTTCGGGGTAGCCGCTACCATCCATGCGCTCGTGGTGCTGGCCCGCGGTAAGCAGCGTCAGCTCGCCGATGCCTTCCGTGCCCGCTAGGATCTTGTAGGAATCGAGCGCGTGTCGCTTCATCACCTCGAACTCCTCCGGCGTGAGGCGTCCCGGCTTGTGCAGGATATCGTCCGGCGTGAGGATTTTGCCGATATCGTGCAGCAGCGCACCTACCACGGTTTGTAGGAGGACTTCAGGCGAGTGCTTCATGGCCTTGCCGAAGATCGACATCAGTACGCTCAGGTTGACCGAGTGCTCCAGCAGATAGTTGTCTTTCTCGCGGATACGGCCCAGGCAGGCCATGGCATTGGGATTGCGGAACACCGAACCTTGGAGATTTTCCGCCAGCTCGTGTACCGGCGACAAATCGATGGCCTGGCCTAGCTTAACGTTCTGCATCAGACTGCCGACCAGGCTCTGAGTCTCGTTATGGATGCGCTTGGCAATGATGATCTCTTCGTCACGCCCGGTATATGGCGTCAGTTGGGGCTTGAGGCCGCCGGCTTGCTGCAGCAGCGTTTCATTGGAGCGGTCAACGTCCTGAAGCGGAACGCCTTCACTGGAATCCAGACCCCTGGCGGTATCAATGTAGACATGCCGCACGCCCAGCCGCGCTATTTTTTCAATAATGTCCTCGCGCTGGACGACCCCGCGACGTTTGTCGTTACTGTGGGGAATCCAATCGTTGTTCATGTCGGTAATGTACATGCCGACTTTGAGGGCTGAGAGAGGGATGCGCTTTATCATGAACGTTCGATGTACTCCCGCGATTGGAGAGATTCGGCGAAGACTGACATGACCCTGTCGTTTAAAACTATACGTCGTTATAGCGAGTCTAGACGATGGCGCACTCTGACGGTTTGCAAAAAGTAGTGAAATCGGTAGCTGCACGCCCTATCGCCGCCATAGTTTTCGATTTAATTCGGCGGCCGCTGGGCGCTCGGGATCACCCGTGAGGAAAGAACGTGCGTAAGCTGTTCCGGTAGGTCGTGGTGAGCACCTCGTCCAGCGGCAATGCCTTGACGTCCGCCACCTTTTCCGCAACGAACGGAATATAGAACGGCGCGTTTTCGCGACCGCGGTAGGGCACCGGGGTGAGGAAAGGCGAATCGGTTTCCAGCAGTAGCTGGTCGATCGGCGTCATGCGAATGATGTCCCGTACGTTCTCTGCCTTGTTGAACGTCGATATACCGTTGAAACCCAGGCACCACCCTTGGTCCAGTGCATACCGCGCCAGTCCCGGGCCGGACGTGAAGCTGTGAATGACCCCCCGGCGCTTCAGGGTGCTTTCGAATTCTTTGAGAATGTCGATCGTATCCTCGTCGGCTTCGCGGCTGTGGATCACGACCGGCCGATCCGTATCGCAGGCGATCTGGAGCTGGCGGCGGAAAACGGCCCGTTGGACGTCGCGGTCGGCGTTGTCGTAGAAATAGTCCAGACCGATCTCGCCGACAGCGACCATTTTGTCACCGCCCACGTGAGCGCGGATCTCCGCTTCAGCGGCGTCGGTGTAGCTCTCCGCATCGTGAGGATGCACACCTTGAGTGCCGTAGACAAAATCGGCCTGGTTCGTGAGTTCGCGCACGGTTGCTAGGTTGTCCGGCGATACGGCAATCGTAACGATGCGCTCGATGTTAACGCGCTGGGCCTCGGCGAGCGTCTCTGCCAGCGGCCTGTCCTTGAGGTAGTCCAGGTGGCAGTGGGTCTCGATAATCGGCTGCTCGAAAACCGGAATTTCGCGTCGCTTCTTGCTCATGATTCGTAGGCTGTCTTGCGTCAAAAATGAGTTAATGGGCAGTCTAGCATTGCTGGGTGTCCTGACCCCAACCGTAAAGCACGGCTAGTGGGAGGGGCACGATCACCACTCCGTTCAACCAACACCGAATAGCGACTCCCATGGATAGCCCTATTCATGGGGACAAAGCGCATGACGAAAACGCATGATCCGGCTGCCGTCCACCGGATCGTTCAGGATATCCGCCGCGACGCCGAACGTATGCCGTAACCGTTCTGTCGTCAGTACCTCAGCCGGCGTACCCAGCGCCACCAGACGGCCCCTTTCCATTACGCCCAGCCGGTCGCAGTCCATGGCTTGATTGAGGTCGTGCAGGGCGATCACCACGGTCATGGGTAAACGCCTGACCAGCGTCAAGATAGAGAGTTGATGATGGATGTCGAGATGATTGGTGGGCTCGTCGAGTAGCAGGATCTTGGGCTGCTGAGCCAGCGCCCGGGCAATGTGGACCCGCTGGCGCTCCCCGCCGGACAGGGTGTGCCAGAGCCGGTCGGCGAAGTGAAGCATGTCCACATCGTCCAGAGCCCGGGAAACGATCGCCGTGTCCCGCTCGGACCAGGGTCTCATAGCCGAGAGGAACGGCGTACGCCCCAATTCCACGGCTTGACGCACGGTTAGACGGTCGGTGGTTTCCGCCTGCTGTTCGACGAGGGCAATGGACTGGGCGATTTCGCGCTGGCGCATGCCGGTGAGCGGCCGGCCGTTCAGGCATGCGCGGCCTTTTGCGGGTTTGCGTAGTCCGGCAAGCAGACGCAGCAGCGTACTTTTACCCGAACCGTTGGGTCCGATCAGGCCGAAGGTCTCGCCCGGCTCGATCTCGAGACTGACATTATCCAGCAGCCGTTGGCCCTGGACGGCCCAGTGCAGGCGTTCTCCGGTAAGCTTCATCGTGTCCCCGCGCCGCGGACCAGGATCATCGCGAAGGCCGGGGCGCCGATCAGCGACGTAATCACGCCGATGGGCAGCACCTGGCCCGGTACGAGGATGCGCGAAAGCACATCCGAGCCGATCAGGAACACGGCGCCCGCCAGCGCCGAGGTGGGCACCAGCCGGGCGTGGCGGCTGCCGACAATAAACCGCATGGCGTGGGGGATGACCAGTCCGACAAAGCCGATGGCGCCCACCATCGACACCATCACTGCGGTGACCAGGGCGGTGGTCGCGATCAGGATGCCCCGCACCGGACGCACGGCGATGCCCATGGATGCGGCGCTGTCTGCGCCAAAGGTGAACCCATCCAGGGCCCGCATGTGCCAGAGGCAGACCAGCAGGCCAGCCAGGGCGACGGGCACGGCAAGAAAAACATCGTCCCAGCGCACCCCCGAAAGATTGCCGAGCAGCCAGAACATGATTCCGCGCGCCTGTTCGGCATTGGCGGATTTGGCGATGATAAACGCGGTAAGGGCATTGAACAGCTGCGAGCCTGCGATACCGGCGAGGATAATCGCTCCGGCGGCCTGTAGGCCGCGGCCGCCGGCGCCGCCGGTCGCGGCGTGGGCCAGCAGGACAACCAGGCCGAAGGCCAGGACGGCGCCAGCGAAGGCGCCGGCAGAGAGCGTAAACGCCCCCGCGCCGATGCCCGCCACGGTCACCGCAACCGCGCCGGTGGACGCGCCAGCGGAAATACCCATCAGGAAGGGATCGGCCAGGGGGTTGCGCAGCAGTGCCTGAAGCACAACGCCGGCAAGCGCCAGCCCGGCACCGCAGGCCGCCGCCACGATGGCGCGGCTGAACCGGTAGCTCCAGACGATACCCTCGTCGATACGGTCCACGGCGTAGCCCGCATCCCAGAGCCGGTTGGCGAGCACTTTGAGTACGGTTTCGATGGGAATCCGCGTCTCGCCAATGGCGGTACCGGCGATCAGCGCGCTAACCAGCACCAACGGCGGCAACCAGACCCACCGCAGCCGGGAGCGCACCACCGTCTGTAGCGCCACGGTCGAATTCATCGGTCGAAGGACATGCTTGCCAGCGCCTCGGAGAGTGCCTCAAGGCCAAAGATCGTGCGTAAAGTGGCACTCATGGCATGGGCGTCCATTTGTACGATGCGTCCTTCGCGGACAGCCGTCATCTGGCGGGTCACCGGGTCGTCGCGCAGGAACGCCAGTTTCTTTTCCACATCGTCGGCCGGGAACCGGCGCCGGTCCATCCGGGCGATGACGATCACGTCCGGGTCGGCCTTGGCGATGGACTCCCAGCCCACCGTGGGCCATTCCTCGTCGGACTCGATCACGTTGCGGATGCCGAGCTTGTCCATCATATAGCCCGGCGCGCCCAGACGCCCGGCGACGTAGGGATCGATCTCCAGATCGGCGGAGGAGAACCAGAAGACCGCGGAAAGATCGCCTGGCAGCTCGAGGTTTTCGGCACGTTCGGCAGCGTCGGCTTCCCGCGTCTTGAGGTCGGCGACGAGTGCGGCGCCTGCGTCCTGCACATCGTAGATGGCCGCCAGCTCGTTGATGCCCTTGTAAATCGAATCCGGGGAGAAAGCTGCCACACGGGTCCCGTCGCCGCCGGTGGAGTTGTCCTTGGTATCGCAGTCCGCGGGCATGATGTAGGTCGAAATACCCAGTTCATGGAACTGCTCGCGGGTCGCGACGCTTCCAGTTGATCCGACGTGCCATTCGTACTGCACGGTCACCAGGTCCGGCTTCCGGTTTACCACGGATTCAAAACTGGGGTCGTTGTCGGCGATCCGGTCGATGCCCGCATTGAGTGCCTCGAATTCAGGGAGCACCGGATTGAACCAGACCGAGGTACCCGAAACGGTGTTGCCCACGCCCAGAGAGTAAAGGATCTCTGTGGCGGCCTGGCCGATGGTGACGGTGTTTTCGGGGGCGGCCTCGAAGCTGACAGCGGCGCCGCAGTTGGTCAGAGTAACGGGGTACTCGGTGGCATCGGCCAGGGTCTGGGGTCCTGGCAGCGCGCATAGCGCGAGCAGGGCGGGGCGAAGGAAGCGCATAGTGGAACTCCGGATCAATCAAGGTTGAACGGGGGTCCAATAGTCCGGAAGCGCTGGTCGGCAAAGCGGCGGTCCAGGGGGCGCGCCGAATGATGAAACGAGTCTCATCCTTCCTTCCCCCGGGACACCCCGCCCGGCGTTATGAAACGTCTTGTCGGCAGGTCTCCTGACTGACGGGTCGTTGCTCGCCCAGCCTTCCCGGGATGGTATCCCAGTGGCATGGAAGGACGTGGCTCACCGTCTACAGTTGCGGGGGCAGTTTCGGTTCGCAGCAGGGCTGCGGCGAATTCCCTGTTAGGGAGCCTCTGAATAACTCCTGGACCGCCTCTGCGTGCTCTGAAGGCTGTAGCTGCAAGGCGGGGCTCGCCGGTAATGGCCGTAGTCCTTGCCAAGAGCCGCAACGCGGCAGATGCAGTCTTCAGAGCGCGCCCTTCGGGGCTTTTAGAGCCATCCACACTCCGCGTTGCGACTTTTTGAAAGGCAACCAGCCTTCCTGCAAAGTCGCGCCTTGATTGTGGATGGCTCTAAAAGCCAGAGGCGATCCAGGAGTTATTCAGAGGCTCCTTAGTTCCCGAAGGAAACCGACGATGGGAGAATATACGCCTCGTCAGTGAGGGACAAGTATGGCCGGGGCCAGCACGCCCAATCCACCGCATCGATTGGCTAGGTAACCTTTGGTGGTATACCTATTCCCGTTAGATGTCCGAGTCTGCACAATGGCGTCCAAGATGGGCCAAGAGCCTGTCGAAGGCGACGGATTGCTTTGCCGACCATTCCGTATCCGGAGTATCCAGCTTTCATGATTGGTTTGATCCAGAAGGTCCTTGTAGACCTGATTCGCCGGCACGGTGGCGACGACGCAGTGCAAGCGATCTGTCGGCGGGCTGATGTCCCGCCGGAGCGTGCGTTCCGCATAGATACGGATTACGCCGACACCGAATGCCTGCGCCTGATTGAGGCGACCGGCGAGTATTTCGGGCTCGACGAAAAGGCGCTCTACCGGCTCTACGCCGACCAGTTCATCAAGGAAACCAAGGCTCTGTTCCCGATGTTCTATCAGATGTCCCCCTCGGCACGGGAATTCCTCAAGCGCCAGCCCCGGGTCCATGACACGCTGGCGTCCAGCCTACGTAGCGCCCCAGGCCGGGACCGGGTCAGGGACAAGTTCAACGTGGAAGAAGTCGGTGATACGCTGAGGGTGACCTACCGTTCGCCAAACCGGCTATGCGGCCTTTACGAGGCCCTGTTCGAGCGCCTGCTCGACGAGTACGGTGAAACCGGGAGCATCGAGGTGACGTCATGCCAGAAACGCGGCGACCCGCTTTGTACGTTCTGCCTGCGCGTGGAGTCGTCCGGTGAGTGAATCGGAAAAGCGCCTACGGCGCGACATCAACCGCATCGCCGACCAGCTCTGCCAGGCGATCGACGGTCGGTTCGACTTCCAGGTCAGCGCGGAAACCGAAGACATGGACGTGCAGAAGTTGTCCGTATTGGCCAATTTCGTCCTGGAGTCCGTGCGCCGTAATATCGACGAACTCGAGCAGATCAAGACCGAGCTCGAAGAGCGGGTGGCTGATCGCACGCGCCGGCTCGACCTGATCATCAAAGGGTCCAACGATGGCGTCTGGGAATGGGATCCGGTTGCCGACTGCTTGCAGGTCTCCCAGCGATGGCGGGAAATGTGTGGGCGCCTGGACTCAAGTGACGCGCTGACTCTGGATGATTGGGTGGCGATGATTTATGCGCCGGATCGTGCGGCATTTCGCCAGCAGCTTGACGACCACATCGCTGGCCGGACCGATCGCTTCCGGGCCGAGTGCCGTCTATCCGACGGTGCGGGCGGCTACCGCTGGGTGGTGGCGCGAGGTATTTGTGAACGTCATCCCGAGTCCGGGAAAGCCCGTCTGGTGTCCGGTACCCAGGCCGATATCACCCGTCAGAAGTTCGTTAATCCGGTGACCGGATTTTTCAACGGACGTTATCTGGAGCTGGTGCTCGGTGAGCGATTGACGCATCAGCCGAACGAGCCCCTGGATCTTATCGTGGTGTCTCTGACAAACGTCGCGTTGGTCGGCGAGACACTAACGGCGAATGAGACCGCCGCGCTTTCGCGGGATCTACGCCGGCGAGTCCAGGACAATGTGCGCGAGGGCGAGTTGATAACCAGTCTTGCCGATACCACGTTGGCTATCCTGATCGACGACCACGATGCCGGGGCCATTCGTACCCGCGCCCGGCAGCTATTACGGGCATTCGACAGCGCGTTCAGCATCGAGGATCGCAGCATTTGGCTTTCGGCCGTGGTCGGCGCCATCCCGGTCAGAGAGAGCGGGCTGGCGTCGGCGGAATCGGTGCTGCAGGCGACCCGTATGCTGATGCGCAAGGCCCGTCAGCATGGCGGCGGAAGCTTTCTGATCTATCAGGAAGAAATGCGTGAAGAGAATCTGGAGCGCCTCGATACCGAGCAATTGTTGCGCAGTGCACTTCGTCATGGCTGGGTGGAATCGTTTCTCCAACCGTTGGTGAACCTGCAGCAGGGCCTGGTGACTGGCTTTGAAGCGCTTGCCCGGATCCGCCATCCGGATAGGGGATTAATCTCCCCGGCGCTTTTTATTCCTGTCGCCGAGGAGACGGGCCTGATCCGGGAGCTTAGCGAGCGTATTCTCGAGCTGACGATCCCCCTTTTCAACGATCCGGCTCTGATCGAGAATTACGGTGAGAGGTTCACCCTAAGTATCAATCTCTCACCGGTGCAACTGTACGACCCCAGGCTTGCCGATGATTTGCTGAGACGGCTCTCCGAGGCTGGCGTGTCGCCTGATCGCCTCAAGATCGAACTGACGGAAACCGCGGTCATGGCCGATTCCCGGGTCGCCATCAATCTGATGACGCAGTTGCGTGAGCGTGGCGTCGCCGTTGCCCTGGACGATTTCGGGGCGGGATACTCGTCGCTCGGCTACATTCGCAGTCTGCCGCTGGACCAACTCAAGATCGACCGTACGCTGGTATCCGGCGTCGATAGGGATGAAGAAAAACGGGTCATCCTGGAAATGATTATTACGCTGTGCGAACGGCTCGACCTGGTCGTGGTGGTGGAAGGCATCGAGAATGAGCTGGAGTTGAGCTGCCTGTTAGGCATGGGCGCCATGGTGGGGCAGGGTTTCCTGTTCAGCAGGCCGCTGCCGGTGGACGAGCTGGTACGCACGGTGCCGCAAAGAGGGTTGTTGCAAGCCGCTAACTTGCCATGAAGTAAGCAGAATGAAGCGCTGGCCAGAGCGCTCCCATCACGAGAAAATAGCGTACTCCATTCGCCCTAGTGCACTGTTTGGTTAATTCGCTGACTTACTGCGAGCTTCTGAAGGCTTTGGACAAGGCGCTGGTCTGCAGGCATGGTGGTTCCATGTCAAAGAGCAGTAACGCAGATCCAAAGCCTTCAGAAGTTCGCCCGGAGGGAGGCCCTGAGAATCTGGCTAGCGGCGTTGCGGCGGCTCGATGTGGAACCACCACACCTTTACCACCGCGCCTTGCTATCCAGATTCTCAGGGCCTCATTAAGTCAGCGAATTAACCAAACAGTGCACTTGAACCAGGATGCCCATGTCGAGCCGCGTCGAGATTCATTACTGTACCCAATGCCGCTGGTTGCTTCGATCAGCCTGGATGGCCCAGGAACTATTGACCACCTTCGAGGACGAGATCGGCGAGCTGACGCTGAAACCGGGTACCGGCGGTATCTTCGAAGTGCATGCGGATGGCCGACGGGTCTGGTCGCGCAAGGAGGCGGGGCGCTTCCCGGAGATTACCGAGCTCAAACAGGCGGTGCGGGATGTCATCGCCCCGGATCGCAGCCTGGGCCACATCGATCGCAAAAGTCAGGCTGAATAAGCGGGTCTACCGATGACCGATAGTCCCGCTTCCGATGCAACCGGTGAGTTTGTCCGCTGGCAGGCTTTGGATCAATGGCTTGCTATCCACAGCGATGTCTGGCGGCCGGCGCCCTTCGCTACGCCCGAGCCGGCCTGGACGCATCGTTATCCGGAAATGACCGGTTACCTGGAAGCGCTGGACGACGATGCCGTCAATCGCTTCGAATCGGATACGTCAGCGTTAGTGGCGGCCTTGGCCCGCTGGTTGCCGGATCTTGCGATCAGGAACGACCTCCTCCAGTTGTCAGCCCTGGGCGGCGAGCCTTGCCCATTACCTGAAGTGAGCGCGGTGGATATGCCCGGCCGCAAGCGCGAGCAGGCGGGCGCTTTTACGGCAGCCTTAGGCCCACTGAAGCACCCGGTATTGGACTGGTGCTGCGGCAAGGGTCATCTGGCGCGCACACTGGCGCAGCTTGCTCCGTCGGCGCTGGAAGGCTACGAGTGGAATCGCCAGCTGGTGGCCGATGGCAATGCGTTGGCTCAGCGCTACGGCGACCCGGTAACGCTCTACACTCAGGACGTGCTCGACAACGCGCTGTCCTGGCCCGCCCGGCGACACGCAGTGGCGTTGCATGCCTGTGGCGACCTGCATCGTCGCTTGATTAAAGGCGCATCTAAACACCGATGGCCTCGGGTCAGCATTTCACCGTGCTGTTTCCACCTCACTCAAAACACCAACTACCAGCCACTTTCACGGCGCGCGCGGGAGCACGGCATTAACGCCGCTCTCTCCCGGCAGGATATTCGGCTCGCGGTACGTGAGACGGTCACTGCCCCGGCCCGGGTGCGACGCCAGACCGAAGTGTCCCAGGTTTGGCGTCTGGGGTTCGACGCTTTGCAACGCGCCGTGCGTGGCGTGAACGACTACTTGCCGGTGCCGCCGCATTCACCTGCGTTGAATGAGGCGGGGTTCGAGGCGTTTTGCCGATGGGCGGCGGCAAAAAAACGGATCGTTTTGCCAGACGATGCGGACTTCGGCTATTGGCTGGCTCTCGGTGAGCAGAGACAGGGCCAGGTGCGTCGTCACGAATTATTGCGCCACCTGTTCCGGCGTCCGCTTGAGGTGTGGATGGTGTTGGATTACGCACTCTACTTTGAAGAACAAGGCTACCGGGTGCGGCTGGGCACTTTCTGTCAACGTGAGCTGACGCCCCGCAATCTGCTGCTTGACGCCACGCTGGATTAAGAGCGTTAGGGTTTGCGGTAAACCACGTTTTCCACGCAGCCGTCACGAAAGTAGACATAGGTCAGCTCGTATTGCAGGCCGTAGTAGTCGGTGGTGTAAACCCAGGTTTCCTGGGGCACCGGATAGGTTTCCGGTGGTCGGCCAAAGGCGTCGATGACATTCTCCTTGGTCATCCCTTTGACCACCTGTTCGCGGATGACATAGCGTCGCAGGTCGGTGGAGGGGATATAGCGGCAGGGATCATCAGGAGGCCGGATTGCTGGAGGACGAGCGGTTGCGGCCTGGTCTTGTTCGGTCTCGGGTTCTTTCTTGTTGGGCGGCGGCAGGTTGGTGTCGAAACGGCCGCCGATGCGGTTGTCTTCGACAACGATCCGTTCGGCGTCCTGACCGCAGGCCGTGTCGGAAAAACGTGTGCCGTCGGGACCGTGGCAACGAAAGACGTCGGCCACAGCCGGCGCGGACAGTAACAATACACCAATAAACAGGGCTGCCGTACTTCGCATTGTTTTCTCCGCACTGGTGTTCGGCGCTGTCTTAATTTGGCTCCGCTTTATCTTTGCACAGATTTATCCGCGCAGGTTGATCGTTGCGCAGCTTTATCGTTGCGCTATCTTTGCACTACAAAAAAACGCCCGGCGTTAAGGCCGGGCGTCGCGTTCTCGGTAAGCAGGATTCATTACCGCTCGAGCTGTATCCGTGCCTCCACGCGGCGGTTGTCTGCCCGGCCGGCATCGGTTGAATTGTCAGCAACCGGCTGAGTTTCACCGTAGCCTGTCGCACTGACGCGGTCAGACGCTACGCCCAGGCGATCCGTCAGACGCTGCGCGACGGATTCGGCACGGCGCTGGGAAAGGGTCTGGTTGTACTCTGCCTTGCCCGTGCTGTCGGTATGGCCGGCAACTTCAACGCTGGTTTCCGGGTGCTCCTTCAGGAAGTCCGCCACGTGGCGCAGTTCGCTGTCGTACCGGTCGCCAATGTCGTCGCTGTTCAGCGGGAACTGGATTTCCAGGGTGAAGGTTTCCACTTCTTCGGTAACGCCTTCACAGCCACGGTCATCGACTTCCGCACCGGCGCTGGTGCCCGGGCACTGGTCTTTGCTGTTAACGACACCGTCGCCGTCGCTATCCATTTCGCAGCCGCGGCTGTTCACCTCTGCTCCGGCCGGCGTGTTGGGGCAGGCGTCCCGGCTGTCGGCGACACCGTCGTTGTCGCTATCCATCTCGCAGCCGTTGGCGTTGACCTGCGCCCCTGCCGGGGTGTTCGGGCACTGGTCCCGTTCATCGTTGACGCCGTCGTCGTCGGCATCCTGCGGCATGGCCGGTTCCGGTTCGCTACCGCCAAAACCGAAGGCAAAGCTGATGCCCACCGTGGCCAGCGTGTCGAAGTGTTCTTTGTCGAGGCTGTAGAACTCGCGCACATCACCGCGCAGAGAAACAACATCGTTGACGTTATAGCGGATACCGCCACCCAGGTTCAGGCGGGTTTCCCCGTCGACGCCGCCGCCCAGATCGTCGAACTCCGTATGGCCGGCACCTGTCGCCAGGTAGGGGTTCCAGTCTTCATCGGGGTCGTTCAGGTAGTAAAGGCCGTCCAAACGGTAGTCGTCAAAATCGCTGTCGCCGGGGACGTGCTGGCGGTCGGCATCGCCGCGAGAGAAGACACCCTCCACCGACCAACGGGGCAGGAATCGATATTCAAGGCCAACCCCGAAAGTGGCGGTTTCGCTCAGGTCGCGCTCGTCGTCGAACCACTGGAAACCCATAAAGGGATTAACGTAAACCTTCTGCTCGTCCGCCAGGGCTGGCGTTGCAATGGCTGCTGCCAGCGTGGCCGCGGCCAGTGAGCGGGATAGGGTCATTTGGAACCTCCTGTTCATTTCACTCGGTTTTTTCTGTGTTTGGTTGGTGTTGTTCAGTTTTTTTAGGGAGCCGTACCGCAGAGTCCAAACCGGCTAAGTAACCCATTACGAACAATTTAAGTGAAGGGATTCACGTTGCACAGGGTTTCAGGGGTTTATTGCAGGATTGAAATCTTTTGATTTGGGTGGCTGAAGCGAATGTGGGTCCTCACTTTCGCTGTCCTGGATGGCCTTCTATGGCCAGCCAGGACTGCCAGAGGCGTCCATGTCCCCGGCTTCAGTGAGGACCCACATTCGCTCCGATCCATCTCGGAGCCTTGTCTACATCCTTAGGGAGGAGGCTTACAGCGCCTCCGGCAGCCGAAAATACAAGTGAGCGCTCTTCTTACTGAAGGTGAGGGTCTCGCCCGTATCGAAGCGGACATCGAAAGCGCCTTCGGATTCATCGGTAACCTGCCCGGGACCGAGGATGGCGTGCACCAGACGCTCTTGATGCCAGACAGGGCCGCTTCTGTTCAGTTCGGGACCGGGATCCGGAGTCGTCAGTTTGACGCCTGCGCGGTCGGCGTAGCGTTGGCTGATGGTGGTTAGTGGGTGCTTCAGCGTCAGCTCTTCGCCGGACGCCGGTTGGTCGTCCAGTTGTTCGCCGAGGCTGGCGGATAGCCCAAAGCACAGTTCGTGTAGGAAGCGGCTGCGGCCCTGGTCACCGTCCAGGTGTGGGGTGCCGGTGTCGGGCCGGGTGATCAGGTGCAGGGCTTCTTTGGTGCGGGTCAGGGCGACGTAGAGCAAGCGGCGTTCGCTCTCTACCAGCGCCTTAATGTCGTCGGTCTGGCGCGCGGTGTAGGGCAGGTATTTTTCCTGCAGGCCGGGGATGATGACAATGGGCCATTCCAGGCCCTTGGTGCGATGCATAGTGGAGAGCTGGAGGCCGCCACGGCCGGGCTGGCGGGCTTGCTGGCGCAGGGTGTCCAGGTGAGCGAGGGTTTCGCCGACACCGGCGTCGAGTCCGTCGATGTAGGCTTGGAAGCCACGCACGGTCTCGATGCGCTCGTTGGCGGCTTCGTGCGTCATGGCCAGGCTGCGGATGCCCTCGAACAGTTCGGTGTCGTCGGCGTAGCGCCCGATGAGCTGGCTGGCCGAGCCCGGGAAACGGTCCAGCGCCATCAGGCAACGGCCCAGCTTCTTCAGTTTGCGCCCCGGAAGCGGGCCAAGGGCGTCGAAATCCAGGTCCAGCAGGCGTGCGCCCCAGTCCCGTTCGAAGCGGGCCAGGAACTGGGCCAGATTCTGCAATTCCGCTTCCTTCAGGCCGACATGGGGGAAGCGCAACAGGCTGCGGGCGGTATCGAACCGGGCTTCTTCCGGCAGGATCGGGAGCTGACCGGCACAAACGCGCAGCAATTGGGTGATGGCCTCAATTTCCCGCGTGAAAAGAGCGCCTTTGTTGCTGTCGATACGATAGGGGATTTGCCGCGCCAGCAGCCGCAACTCGATCGGCACGCTTTGACTCCAGACCCGGAACAGGACCGCAATGGACTCCAGCGGCGCGCCTGAATCCCGGTGGGCTTCGACCAGCCGCAGGATAACGTCGCTGTCCTGGCTGGATTCGTGTAACTCCACGTGGGTGGCGGGGGTGGTTGGATGGGCGTGGCAGAGTACGTCCTTGCGGCCGGTGTTGTGGCTGATCAGGTGGTTGGCCAGTAGCGCCACCCGGTGGCCGTAGCGGAAGGTGAAACTCAGGGTCTGCTCCAGCGGGCTTTCGAATTCCTCGCTGAAGCGGTTGAGGATGAACTCGGGCTGGGCACCGCGAAACTCGTAGATGGTTTGATCCGGGTCGCCCACCACGGTGACCCGAGCCCGCTCGCCGGCAATGTAGCGCAGCAGCAGATGCTGGATTTCGTTGGTGTCCTGATACTCGTCCACCATCACCAGGTCCATCTTGTTGGCGACCAGGCGTTGCAGCGGCGGGTTCTGGTGAATGGCCATGACCGGCTCGTAGAGCATGTCGGCGTAGCTGATGCGGGCGTTGCGCTTGCGCCATTGCTCGAAGCCGTGAAACAGGTCGATCAGGTAGCGGTGCTTGGCGCCGTAGCCCATCTGCTCCCAGACGATCTCCACCGGCGACAGGGTCGTCTTTACCATGTCGATGAAGTGGGAGGCGGTTTCCACGTAATCCTTCTTGCTGCGCTTGATCTCATCCTGCAAGGACTCAGGCGCCAGCTGGCGGGTCAGCAACCAAACCTGGAAGTTGATTTCCTGGTCGCTAAGGATGCCTTCGACGACGTCCGGCAGGTAGCCCTCGCGCACGAAACGCTTGTACAGACGGAAGCCCATCGCATGATAGGTGCGGATTTCCGGAAGCCCGAGACCGGTGTCGCGCGTGACCGATTGCAGTTTCTTGTGGAAATCGTCGCGAGCACTGCGGTTGAACATCAATACCAGCATGCGGTTGGGGTCGTGGCCCTGTTCCAGCAGGTAGCGAATGCGCCAGGCCAGGGTGGTGGTCTTGCCGCTGCCGGCGACGGCGGTGATCAGCGCATGCTCGTAGCCGGCGGTGATGATGGCGTGTTGTTCGTCGGTCAGGTGCGGGGGGAGGGCTATCGGCATGGGCGCTATTCTGGCATGGACGCCGGGTGTCATCCATAATGTCTGACCTCATTTCACGACGCCGGAGAGTACTTGTGGCGCAAACAAAACCCGAATCCCTGAATGTGCTCGGCGAAGCGCTCGAAACCTGCGGTCGCGATCCGGAAACCGGTTTCTACCGCGACGGCTGCTGCAACGTCGGCCCCGATGATTTCGGCGTACACGCCGTGTGCGCCGTAGTTACCGACGATTTCCTGGAGTTTTCGAAGACGACGGGCAACGATTTGTCGACCCCGAGGCCGGAGTTCGGCTTCCCTGGTCTGCGGAATGGCGACGCCTGGTGTCTTTGTGCCCCGCGCTGGCAAGAGGCCTTCGAGGCCGGTAAGGCGCCTCGGGTCCGGCTGCGGGCTACACATCAGGCGGCCTTGCTGCACTGCAATCTGGACGATCTGAAAACACGCGCCGCCGATTTGAGCTGAATGGCGATCCCCCCGACGTCCACGGCGCAGCATTGGCCGGAGCCGCAGGCATTGGCGCGTTGGCAACAGGCATTGTGTCGCGCCGGAGAGCGCCGGCTAGTCCTTGTCGAGGCGTCCGCGGAAACAGCCAAAGACTATGCCCTCCGAATGCTTCGGGCCAATCCGGATGCGCGCCGGCTCTGGGTCGGCGATGCCGATGCCAGCGATCTTCCGGTCGTCAAAGCCCGGCAGGCCCGGGATTGGCTGGGGCGCGAGTTGGATTTGGTGGTCTGGGACGGCGGGTCGGGCAACCCACCGGATGCGCTGGCAGCCTTGCTCGGCACCCTTGGCGCTGGCGGTCTCTTTATGTGGCTCATGCCGCCGCTGGCCGAGTGGCCTGGCTTCGAAGATCCCGACTACCCACGCACCGGACTTGATGCGGCAGCCGATCATCCTTTTGCCCGGCGGCTGGCACGCAGCATCACGGCCGATCCGCATGTGGTGCGCTTGGGGCCGGCTGGTGTGCTGTCCGGCACCCTCGAAGTGCCGGCGCCGGTTGACGTTTTTGTACCGGGGGACACCGACGATCAGCTTGCGGCTATCGAGGCGATTTGTCGCACAGGTCTGGGGCGCCGAAGACGGCCATTGATTCTGCGCGCCGACCGTGGACGCGGTAAGTCCACGGCTCTGGGGCGGGCGGCGGCCCGTTTGCTTCAGGGCGAGCGGGAACGCATCGTCGTCACGGCACCGTCAGCCGAGGCGGTGGAGCAGGTGTTCGCCGCTGCCGAATCGCAATGGCCCCAGGCTGTAAGGTCAGGCGATGGCCTTTCCCTGAATGGCCGAAGTCTTCGTTTCGTCCCGGTCGATGTCTTGCTGCGGGACAAGCCCGAAGCCGGGCTGGTCCTGGTGGATGAAGCTGCTGGTCTGCCCGCGCCGCTGCTGGAGTCGATACTCACTGGCTGGCCCAGAGTCGTGTTTTCCACCACCGTGCACGGCTACGAAGGCACCGGCCGTGGCTTCGATGTGCGGTTCCGCGAGGTTCTGGATCGGGTGACTCCCCAGTGGCAAGGCTTGCACCTGCGGCAGCCCATTCGCTGGGTCGAGGGCGATCCACTGGAACGTCTGACCAATCGACTTTTTCTGCTGGATGCGGACAGCGCGGCTCGAATCGAGACCGGCGTCCAGATCCATATCGAGCACTGGCAACCCGCCAAACTCAGCGAAGCCGAGTTGGCGGAGGCCTTCGGCCTGCTGACGGATGCCCACTACCGCACCACGCCAGGCGATTTGCGCCAGTGGCTGGACGACCCCGGTGCCGAGACCTGGCTGGCCCGTGCCGGAACCGCTATCGTCGGCGTGTTGTGGGTAAGTTTGGAAGGCGGTCTTTCGCCGCCATTGGCAGAACAGGTGATGCGCGGTGAACGGCGTATTCGCGGCCATCTGCTGGCCCAGGGACTGGCCAGCCACGGTGGCCTGGCGACGGCCGCGTGCTTGTCGATTGCGCGGGTGGTGCGTATCGCCGTACACCCGGACGTGCGCCGTCGCCGCATCGGTCAGCGCATGACGGAGACTGCCCGTAACTGGGCGATAGAGCGGGGCTGCGATCTTTTCGGCACCAGTTTCGGGGCGACTGCGGCGCTTTTGGCTTTTTGGCACGAGGCCGGGTTGGAGCCACTCAGGCTGGGACTCCATCGGTCGGCCAGCAGCGGGGAGCATACGCTGCAGATGGCCGTAGGCTGTTCCGAGGCGGGCGACAATGTCGTCAAAGTGCTGGGCCAGCGTTTTGCCGAACACTGGCCGCTTTTGCTCGCCTCCAGCTTTACGGACCTGGAGCCCGGCCTGACACTGAAGTTGACGGCTGATTGGTCGCGGCCGCAGCCCTTGACGTCGATGGACTATGGCGAACTTTCCGCCTTCGCCAAGGGTTTTCGGTTGTTTGAGCTTTCTCGATTGCCGCTACAGCGACTTAGCCGGGTGCCGGGCATTGCTCAGTCGATCGAACCCCAGGCCGATGCGGCGCTTTGGTGCCGTGCTGTGCTCCAGAACTGGAGCTGGCCAGCGCTCCAGTCCGCAGGATTGTGTACGGGGCGGCGCAACGGCGAAGCCCGTTTGCGAAGCCTGACAGGAAAAATTCTTGAAACAGCCGATATCTTCGCCGATTAAACGGGCGCCGGCGCCATCTGTGACCCACTCGATTTCATCCCGATACGGCGTTTGGGCAAAATAGGCCATCCTTTTCGCTAAACGGAATTCTCTCCATGGTGCGTGCCGCTGTCTGCTTGCTTCTTGTCTCCTTTCTCGCTGCTTGCGCCGGGACGTCCAATAACGCCAACGTCGATAAGGTGCGCAGCGATGCGTCTGCCACGTCGCTAATCGACGCCTCGGTCACCGGGCATATGGATCGGATTCGGACCTTGGTGGAAAACGGCGCGCCGTTGAACGTGGTGACTGATCGAAGCACGCCGCTGATCGTTGCTGCTGTCCACGGCCACGACCGGGTGGCCTGGTATCTGCTGAGCGAAGGCGCCGACCCCAACCTGGCGGATCGTGCTGGCCGCACCCCGCTTATCGCCGCGTCTGCACAGGGCAGCCAGCGGTTGGTCAAACTCATGCTGTCGGCGGGCGCGACGGTCAACACCAGCGGTGCCAACGGCCAAACCCCGGTTTCGGCCGCCGCCGAGGCGGGTAATCTATCGGTCGTCAAAACGCTGTTGGCGGCGGGCGGTAACGTCAACATCGCGCCTGGGGGCGAATCCCTGCTCATGCGGGTGGTGCGCAATGGCGACCTGTTGATGACCGAAGTGCTGATCGGAGCCGGCGCCGATACGGGGTTTCGGACAGAAGAGGGCCGCACGGCCCTGACGCTTGCGCGGCAGAATCGGCACCGGGATATAGAGATGCTGCTGGTGCAGGCCGGCGCCGAGCGCTAAGCACGTACTCAGAGTTCCGCCAACGGATCGTCGGCCGGCATCCAGGGCGGAATGAAATGCATGTCCACGTGAGCTTCGGGGACGTCCTCTACGCCGGCAAACTGCCACTTTGGCTCGTTGTCCTTGTCGATCAGCCGCGCTCGAATGCCTTCCTTCAGGTCCTGTCCTGCGCAGCAGCGCACCGCCATGACCAATTCCATGCGGAAAATTTCCTTCAGCGAGAGTTGCCGGGCCTTGCGCATTTGCGCCCACACCAGCCAGGCCGTCGTGGGGCAGCCGTTCCGAAGATTGCCGATGGCCGTTTGCCACCAGGGATCGTCGTGGGGCTCGTTGATCAACTGCTCGACGACCGATGGCAGCGATTCGCCTCGGCATAGCGGCGGAATGCGCTGTTCGTGGGCGGCCAGTTGGCTTTCGGGCCATTGCACGTCCTGGTCCTGGGCGAACTGACTCAGCAGGCGGTAGAGCCGGTTGTCGTCGGCGGCGACCTCACCGGACCAGCGGGTATCGACGATTCGGTCGAGTAGAGCATTGGGTTTTTCATCCGCCACCGCCAAGTCCGCCAGGCCGATGCGCATGCTGTCTGTCTGATTGAGGCGAGCGCCCGTCAAGCCGAGAAACAGGCCGATACCTTCTGGCAGGCGGTTGAGAAAGTAGCCGGCACCCACATCGGGGAATAAGCCGATACTGATCTCCGGCATGGCGAGTTTGATCGACGGCGTGACGACCCGGTAGCGGCTGGCGGCCAGCAGGCCCAATCCTCCGCCCATCGTGGCGCCATGAGCCCAGCACACCACCGGTTTGGGGTAGGTATGCAGGGTATAATCAAGGCGGTATTCAGCGGAGAAATAGCGGATGGCCTTCAGATCGCCCTCTCCGCCGGTCATGGCCTGATGCAGTTCGCGAATATCGCCCCCGGCACAGAAACCGCGGTCACCGCTCCCCCAAAGCAGCACCAGACAGACATCAGGATCGGCTGCCCATTCGTCGAGGATGGCCTGCATGCCGTTGATCATATGCTCGGACAAGGCGTTGAGACTGCGCGGGGCATCCAGTCTGATCAGACCGACTTTGCCGTCGAGACAGGCGCGGGTTTCTGTGTGAATGGACATGAAATGGATCGGACTCCATGAGTTGGGTACGCGAGGCTGTCATGGTGACGGCAAGCATCACACGATGTCACCTGGCGCTTGGCCGATAGAATACGACAAAAGTCGAACGCTGAGGTGGCGCCACGGTCTTGCGCGGGGTGGGGCGCCGATGAACGTATTTTTGTATTTTGCACCCTATGGTATAAGCAGAGGGCTTTTGCACCGTCCTGCAAGCCCGTACGGGTGCCGGCAATGAGTCGGACGAGGACAATAAATCGAGAATAAAACGAGAGAGACCACAAGGAGTAGATCATGAAAGGCTTGAGTGTTTTGACTCTGACACTTCCCACCCTGACCCTTCTGGCTGCCTTGCCGCTGGCGGCAAACGCCGAAGGCAATGTGGACGCGGGTAAGCAGAAAGCGGCGGTATGCGCCGCTTGCCACGGCCAGAACGGCGTGGCTCAAATCCCCACCTACCCCAATCTGGCCGGCCAGAACGAACAATATCTGGCGACGGCCTTAAAAGCCTATAAGGGCGGTCAGCGCCAGGGCGGGCAGGCTGCTGTCATGCAGGGCCAGGCAGCGGCGTTGACCGATCAGGATATCGCCAACCTGGCTGCCTACTACGCCAGCCTGCCAGCGGACGGCGGCAAGTAAGGCGGATACACCGTAATCTCCCCTACTTGCCTGCCTACTCGCCGACAGCTGCCCTTACTTCACCACCGCGGGTGACGGCTCGTTGACGATGCGGTAACTGGGTTTGTAGGCCGCACCGGGCAGTTTCATCCGGTTCTGCTGGACGAACGCCGCAAGCAGATCTTCCAGCGGGTTCAGCAGTTCCGGATCGCCCGCAATCTCGAAGGGGCCATGTTCCTGCACTTGAAGAATGCCCTGCTCTTTCACGTTGCCCGCCACGATGCCGCTGAACGCCTTACGCAGGTTGGCGGCCACCAGGTGTGGCGCCTGATTCCGATGCAGGGCCAGACTGCGCATGCTGGCGTGCGTGGGCTCGAATGGCAGCTGGAATACCGGATCGATTTTCAGCATCCAATTGAAGTAGTAAGCGTCCTGATTGGTGCGTCGGAACGCCTGGACCTCCTCCATGCCGTGCTTCATGGCCTGGGCGACCTTGGCCGGATCGTCGATGATGATCTGGTAGCGGGCGGCTGCCTCATCGCCCAGAGCGTTACGGATGAATTGGTCGATCATCTCGAAATACTCGGCGTTCTCCGGCCTGCCGGTGAACACGATGGGGAAGGGCAGGTCGCGGTTTTCCGGGTGCAACAGCACGCCCAGTAGGTAGAGAATTTCCTCGGCTGTACCCACGCCGCCAGGAAACACGATGATACCGTGGCCGGTGCGCACGAAGGCTTCCAGGCGCTTTTCGATGTCGGGCATGATCACCAGTTCGTTGACGATCGGGTTAGGGGCTTCGGCGCCGATGATGCCCGGCTCAGTAATCCCGATGTAGCGACCGTTCTTAACCCGCTGCTTGGCATGGGCGATGGTGGCGCCCTTCATCGGGCCTTTCATGGCGCCGGGCCCGCAGCCGGTACAGATGCTCAGTCCACGCAGGCCCAGCTCGTGGCCCACTTCCTTGCTGTAGACGTACTCTTCACGGCTAATGGAGTGCCCGCCCCAGCACACGACGATGTCCGGGTGGCGGCCGGGCTGCATGACGCGGGCGTTGCGCAAGATATGGAAGATCAGGTTGGTAATCGTTTCCGGATCGTCGCGGGTCAGGCCCGGCGTGGCTGTCAGGATGGAGTGGGCGTAAATGATATCCCGCAGTACGGAAAACAGGTGTTCCCGAATCCCGCGCAGCATTTCGCCGTCGACGAAGGCCTCGGCGGGCGCATTAATCAGCTCCAGTTTCAGGCCCCGGGGCTGCGGTACCAGGCGGATATCGAAGTTAGCATGGATCTCCATCAGGTCCTTGCAGTCATCGATATCGGCGTCGATGTTCATCACCGCCAGGGCGCACTGGCGGAACAGCCGGTAGAGGCCGCCTTCACTCTTGTCCTTGAGTCGGTTCACTTCGTGACTGGAGAGAATTTCCAGGCTGCCCTCGGGCGACACCAGGGCATTGACGGTTTCCTGCGTCATGTAATGTTGGTTCCTGCGTTTTATGGGATGTCTATAGATACTGATCTTTCTGGCCGACTGGGTGCAAGTTCAATGTACCGGTTTTGATCGGCTATAATCAGGCCCGGCTCGTCGGTTGCGGGGTTCCTCTATTTTTAAGTCAGGCCGCAAACCGGTAAAATGAGTGTCTATTCACTATTCAGTTGTATCCCTAACATGAATTTCCTGATTCGTCCCAGTGCGGAAGTGGCTATCAAGAGTAAGCCCGTCCGCCGTCAGCAGATCCGTCAGCTCCGCCAGAATGTCAGCAAGATCCTGCGCCGCGTGAATAACGACATTGTCGTCGAAGGCGGCTGGGATCGCGTCGACGTCCGTGTTCCCGAAGGCGTGGATAACGAGCGGCTGATCGGCCTGCTCAAGTGTATACCCGGCATCAGTAATTTTCTGGAAGTACGGGATTATCCGCTCGCCGACCTGGACGATATCGCTCAGCGGGCGCTCGTTGTGTTCAAACCGCATCTCGAAGGCAAGACCTTCGCCGTTCGCGGCCGGCGCACAGGCAAACACAGCTTCTCGTCGGCGGATGTCGAGCGCAAAGTGGGCGCGGTGCTGCTGTCCCAAACAGGCGCGACTGGCGTCAACCTGAAATATCCGGACGAGCAGGTCCGCATCGAAGTGATTCATGACCGCTTCCACCTTGTCGAACGTCGCTTCGAGGGGCTGGGCGGCTATCCGCTGGGGAGCGTCGAGTCTGCAGTGACGTTGATGTCCGGCGGCTACGACTCGTCGGTGGCAGCCTACCTCGCCATGCGTCGCGGTATCCGCACTCATTTCCTGTTTTTCAATTTGGGCGGCGCGGCTCATGAGGTCGGCGTCAAGCAGGTGGCCTACCATCTGTGGTCGCGCTATGGCGCATCCCATTCGGTGAAGTTTATTTCCGTGCCTTTCGAAGGCGTCGTTGCGGAAATCATGCGCGCGGTGGATCAACGCCACATGGGCGTTATCCTCAAGCGGATGATGCTCAAGGCCGCGGCGCAGATCGCCGAAACCACCAGCGCCAGAGCCCTGGTTACGGGTGATGCGGTAGCGCAAGTCTCGAGCCAGACTCTGGCTAACCTCAATGTGGTGGACCGTGCGACCGAGGAAGTCGTATTGCGGCCGCTGATTACCATGGACAAGGTCGATATCATCCGCCTGGCGAGCGAGATCGGCACCGAAAGCTACGCCCGTAACATGCCGGAATACTGTGGCGTGATCTCCCAGAAGCCGGTCACCCGGGCGCGGCTGCACCGTGTGGAAGAAGAAGAAGCCAAGATGGACCTGAGCGTCCTGGACCGCGCGGTGGATGAGCGGGTCGAGACCGCAATACAGCGTATCCTGGACACGGTAAGTACACCGGAAGAGGTGGAACTGGTGCAGACGCCTGCGGTGGGCGATGTGATCATCGACGTGCGTCATCCCAGTGAGGAGGAGCGCGCACCGCTGCACCTGACCAATAACGAAATCCTGCATATTCCGTTCTACGAGCTGAACCGACGCATGGAAGATCTCGCGCCGAATCGCCGCTACCTGTTGTACTGCGACCGAGGCACCATGAGCCGGATGCATGCGGGCCACCTCAAGGCGATCGGGCGGGAAAATATACTGGTCTATTCCCCCGTCTGACCCGTTTGATGGTGCCGGTCGGTTTTAGCTCGCCGTTAATTATCCGGTCGGCAGGTTGCGTTCAGTTTAGGCAGGGGTATAGCCCCGCCCAAAGCCGCCTACTCGTCTAACCAGCCATCCCGAATGGAATTTTCCAGCGCCTTGCGCTCGAAATGCTGCTCGATCGCGCGGCGGGCCGCTAGCCGGCGCTTGGCGGCGGCACGCTCGCGGTCGCGCGTTTCATCGCGCTGGAGATGATCGAAAATGGAGAGAATTTCGGCCTGAACGGCTTCCACATGTTGCTCGGCAGGGTGGGTATGGGCTGAAGATCGCACGTGTCACATCCTCCTTTGGAAAACTGAGGAGCCACTGCGCCTGGCAGAGACTCCCTGACCTCATTGCGCTGGGGCAAGGCTGCCCCCAGCGCAAAAGCCTAATCCAATTCTGTGACAGGACAGTGACCAAATCGCGGTTCTCTGTCTGTTTTAGCTAGCGAGTGACACTGCACTCGTCCTTGGACCCGCTAAAACACGAGTGATCTTGAACTCGCCCCTAATGAAGCTTGTCCTTAGAGCGCGCGGCCCTCCAGGCCACTGAAGAATTGACGGCCATTCTCGCGCAGCGCCTTGAGCTCATAACCGCCTTCCTGAACCACCAGAGTCGGTAGGTTTGCATCCGCGACACGTTTGCCCAGGGCCGCAAACCCTTCAGACGATACGGAAACCTTCGCTTGCGGGTCGTCCTTGTAGATATCGAAGCCCAGAGACAGCACCAGCACATCCGGCTGGAACAATCGGATCGCCGTCATGGCCTCGTCCACGCGGCTGAAAAAGTCCGCCTCCGACGACCCATGCGGCATGGGCAGATTGATGTTGTAGCCGTAGCCGCGGCCTTCGCCGCGCTCGTTTTCGAAACCGGTCACCACCGGGTAGAAATTGGTGGTGTCGCCGTGCACGGAGACGTAGAGCACGTCATCCCGATCATAGAAAATTTCCTGAATGCCCTGGCCGTGGTGCATATCCGTATCCAGAATGGCGACGCGCTGGAAACGGCGCTTCAGGGATTCGGCCGCGATGGCGGCGTTGTTCAGGTAGCAGAAGCCACCGGCGGCGTCCCGGCGGGCATGGTGCCCCGGCGGACGGCACAGGGCGTAGGCGCTCCTGTCGCCGGCCATCAGGGCATCGGCGGCGCCCAGGGCGGATTGGGCCGACCAGTAGGCCGCGTGCCAGGTGCTCTCGCCAATCGGACAACTGCCATCTGCCTGATAGCGCGCCGCCTCGGCGAGAATGCCTTGCTGGTGATTGGGCGAACGCACGTAAACGTTGGACATCACCTCATCGCCCCAGTCGTCCCCCATGGCCGTCCAGCGGCGGTGAGCGGATTCCAGGAAGCGCAGATAACTCAAATCATGCACTTGAGCGATGGGGCCGGGCCCCTGGTCGGCCGGCTCGAGCACCGAGAAGTCCATCGAGCGTAGACCTTCCAGCAATTCAACCGTGCGGGCCGGCACCTCCTGGGGTTCGCGCATCTGGCCCCGGGTAAAGTAGGTTTTCGGAATGTGCAGATCCTGTGCAGGGTGAAAAAACGCTTTCATAGCATCGGCTCCGATGGGTCGGGTGAAAACCGTCGGTTGTCGGCGCAGGACGCCGGGCGCAATTGTGATGTTTACTCCGCGAGTATAGGCACCACTTGCAACCCGGCTCAACCTGTGACGGTTACCATGTCGTTGCAATAAGCCTGCGTACTTGTTCATCGCAGGCAGTTCAGCCACTATGAATCAGTAAGCCTGATGATCCTGGAACCTTTGGGATATCCGCCTCACCGGTCTATACCGTTTTCATCCAGAGCTTCATGTTGACCGAAACGGATGTCACCTGGGTTCCCCAGCCTCAAGCACAAGGAGCCGACATGATTCAGTCACCGTTATTGACGCATTTTGATGGTTATATCGGAGGGCAGTGGATCGAATCGTCTTCCGGGGAGACGTTCGACGTCTATAACCCGGCTACCGGCGAGGTGATTGCCAAGGTTGCGTCGATGTCTGAAGACGATGTAAGGCGCTCCATTAGCGAAGCCAAGAAGGCGTTTAAACTCACTGAGCCTTACGACACCGAAACCCGGCGCGGGTGGTTGATCGGTATTCGCGACGCGCTTCTGGACAACAAGGAAGAGGTCGGCCGTATCCTCTGCCTTGAACACGGTAAGCCGCTTAAGGAGGCCCAGGGCGAGGTGGAATATGCCGCTGGCTTCTTCGACTACTGCGCCAAGAAGATCGACCACCTGGAATCCCACACCATCGAAGAAGAGCCCAAAAACTGTACTTGGACGGTGCATTACCGGCCAATCGGTGTGGCCGGGCTGATCACGCCCTGGAATTTTCCCATCGGCATGATTGCCAAGAAGCTGTCCGCCTCACTGGCCGGCGGCTGCCCCTCCGTGATCAAACCGGCCAGCGAAACCCCGCTGACCATGATTGCGCTGTTTTCGCTGATGCACGATGTGGTCAAGATGCCGCCGGGAATGGTCAGTCTGGTCATGGGTAAGTCCAGCATGATCGGTAAGGTGTTCTGCGAGTCGCCGGATATGCCGATGCTGAGTTTCACCGGTTCCACCGAAGTGGGCCGTATTCTGATGGAAAGCAGCACGGGCTGGGTCAAGAAGCTGGCCCTGGAGCTGGGCGGTAATGCGCCGTTTATTGTCTTCGAAGACGCCGATCTGGATGCGGCGGCGGATAACCTGATCGCCAACAAGTTCCGCGGCGGCGGGCAGACCTGCGTGTGTGCCAACCGGGTATTCGTGCAGGAAAGCATCGTCGAAACCTTCAGCGATAAACTTGCCGAGCGGGTCAACAAGATGACCGTCGGCGATGGCATGAAAGAAGGCGTGGACCTCGGTCCGCTGATCAACAAGGCCGGTTTCGACAAGGTGCGCAAGCACGTGGAAGATGCCCTGGAGAAAGGCGGAAAACTGGTTGCCGGTAAGCAGCCCTCAACCTTGAGCGGCAATGACCTGTTCTATCCGCCGACGGTGGTGAGCGGCATCAACCGCAACATGCTGTGTACCCAGGAGGAAACCTTTGGGCCGTTGGTGCCCATGGTGACGTTCCGCGACGACGATGAAGTGATCGAAGCCGGCAACGATACGGAATTCGGCCTGGCGGCTTACGTCTTCACGGCGGATGAAACCCGAGCAAACCGGGTTATCCGTGGTCTTCGTTTCGGCCATGTCGGCTGGAACACGGGGACCGGGCCCACGCCGGAAGCGCCATTCGGCGGCATGAAGGCGTCAGGTATTGGCCGTGAGGGGGGTATCGAAGGGTTGTTTGAGTTCGTCGAACCGCAAACGGTACCGCGCGGCGCGGCTCACTGAGCGTATGTGTTGCCGGGGGCTGGCGAGCTGAGCGCCTCCTAAAGCTAAAAAACCGCCCGAGGCTTCTAACCTCGGGCGGTTTTTTGGGGTAGGCGCATCGATCAGGGCTTGAGGATCACCTTGACCGAGTCGTCCACCTGGGCGGAATCGATATAGCCGATACTGCCCGGCGTGGATGCGACGGATGACTTCATCGCCGCCTCGGTGCCGATTTCCTGGGGCGGCTGGCCTTTGCCGGTGAAGACCTGCTGCGACCAGAAGGCCTTCAACTGGGCACCGGAGCGACCTGTAACGGCCTCATGAAAAGTCTCGCGTGTGGCATTGCCCTCCGCCAGTTCGTAAGGCACGGCACGCTGTCCGTTAGGTAGCGCCTTGCTGCGGTTCAGGTAGATGTCACGCACCTGATCCAATGTGATGCTATCCGGGCCGGCCGGGTTGCCGACCACCACCACTTCAGCCTGGGCTACAGAGACGCCCAGCATCAGGGCGACAAGAAGTACTGAGAAACGCTTCATGTGAGCTCCTTAAAATGCCGAGTCGATTTTGACGGTGTAGACATTGGTGCTGTCGATATTTTCGGCGAAGATGCTGCCCGCGTTCATGTTGCTGCCCGGCTCATCGCCGAAACCGCGAGCGTGGGTATAGTCGAACTTCACCGCGACGCCGGAGAGAACATCCCAGCGGACACCAAGGCTATATTCGTCGCGGCTACGGTCCAGAACAGACGACAATGGGCCCGCACGCTCGTCGTCATCCTTGCTTTCGAGCCAGCCGATAGTGGCGTAAGGCATTACATTGTCGAACCGGCGACCGACTGTGAGGTAAGCAGAGTCGGTATCGTAGAATGGGCCGTCGACGTCGATACGCGTCACTTCTGAGACTACCTGCCAAGTGCCGTTGTCGTAGCCAAAGCCTAGCCCGTAGAAGTTGCCGCGCTCTCCATCTGCGAGGGTAAAGCTGTTCTGCCCAAAAAGTTGTCCTAGCAAACGGCTATCTACAGAGACTTCGGCGGTAGCCGCAACGGCGCGCACTTTCCATACGTAATCCGTCCACTCCGTGTTGATACCGACAGTGTTCCGGAACTCGACTTCGTTACCGCTGGTAGCACTGGACTCGTCGGTGAAGCCTGAGAAAAGCTGGGTATTGATCGACGAACCGCTCAGATTAAACGTGTAGGTTGCATCGGCGCCGACATAGCTGGTTACCGTGACTGGACCGTAAACCGCTTGGGGAGGACGCGCCCAGGGCTGAGCGTAACCCAGCTCCAGAGAATCTGAGTACATGAAGAACGGAAGACGCATCTTACCGGCGCGGAGCTGCAGGCTGTTGGTCGCCTGGTGGCTCAGGTAAGCCCATTCAAGTTCCGTATCCCAGTCCTCTTCGCCCCGTGAAACGAGCTGCATGATTGCCTGGGTATCGTCGCTCAGGCTGAATGTGCCCTGCAGCGCCATCAGACTCAGATCCTGGACTTCGGATTCGTCGTTGATGCCGGCGAAGCCTGCATCGTTACTGGCGGTGGCATAGCCGGTGCTGAAAAAGCCGTTCAGGCGAACACGGTCCGCGGCAGCCGACGTTAACTGCTGTTGCAGCGAAGATACCTGCTGCTCGAGCTGATCGAGACGCTCGGCGTCGCTTTGGGCCAGGGCCGGTGCAGCGGAAATGCACAGGGCCAGAGGGGCGAGTTTGAAGTATGTGCGTGTCATTGGTTTCTCCAGCTACGCGTACTTGGGCCTTCCCCCATTGAGGAAGGCTCAGAGAGTGTTGCAATAGGTTATTGATATGAGGATGTGGTTCAGACCCGGAATTGGCCTGCTACCGTGCTCAGGCCGCCGCTGATCTGACGGATGTCATTGCTGACCGTGTCCAGTTCGCGGGTACTGGCGCTGACCTGCTCGGCGTTGTTGTGGATATCCGTGATGTGCTGCGTCACCGAATTGAAGGTGGTGCTTTGCTCATAGGTGGCTGCGGCAATCTGTTCGTTAATGCTGCTGATGGATTCTACGTTTTCCAGGATGCGTTTGAGCATCTCGCCGGATTCGGTGGTGGCATCGACGCCCTCGCGGGCCCGCTCGACGCTGTGCTGCATGGACTTGACCGCGGAACCGGAAATCTGGGTCAAATCGCTGATGACCGTGTGAATTTCTTCCGTCGCACTGCGCGTACGGACGGCGAGCCCGCGGACTTCATCGGCAACCACCGCAAAGCCACGCCCATGTTCACCGGCGCGAGCCGCTTCGATGGCCGCGTTCAGGGCCAGCAGGTTGGTCTGTTCCGCCACGGTCTGAATGGTGTTGAGAAGACCGCCGACTTTGTTTGAGAATTCTTCGAAACGGTTAACCAGACCGGCGGTTTCTTCAACGTCGCTGGACAGCGCACGAATCGTGTCGATGTTGCTGCTGACAGTGGCGTAACCTTTCTGCGCAAATTTGGCGGCATCCTGGGTCTGATCCGATGCGGAACTGGCAAAACCGGCCACTTCCTCGACGCTCTTGACCAATTCCTCGACCGCATGGCGTGCGGCTGAAATGGCTTCAGACTGGTCCTGGATGCGTTCCAGGTTCTGGTTGCTCGCGGCGGTCAATTGCAGTGAAACACCGTTCAGGCCATTCACGTCTTTGCTAATCGTGGCAAACGACCGGTGCAGCTTTTCTACAAAAGCGTTGAAGTGCGTCACGACCTCGCGCAGCTCGTCCTTGCCGTTGTATTCCAGCCGGGAGGTCAGGTCACCTTCGCCGGATGCCATCGCCTTGAGGGAGTCGATGATCTGTCCCAGGCTGCGGCTGATGGAGCGGCCGATGACCAGGCTCAAGCCGACTAGCAGCAGTGTTGCGATAATCATGATGATCAGGCCGAGGTCGGAGGCTTCCTCAGAGGCATCCAGGGTTTCGCTGATCGAGCGGGTAAAGCGGTCGCGGGTCAGGCTGCGCATGTCGGTCATGGCCGTACGCAGGGTTTCCAGCCGCTCGGCATTGGCGGCGGCCTCATCCCCGATGCGGCTGAAATCGGCGGTGCCGTCGATAAAGCTGGCAGCGATACGCGTCGCGTTGGTGTAGTAGGCAGAGACCTGCTTGGCCAGCGCACCGGTTTCCTTGCGGATCGCCGGGTTGAGGCGGCCGATTTCCTCAAGATTGTCCTGAATGGTTGCGTAGTGGGCCTGGGTGGCCTGGAGCTGGGTTTCGTCCCCGGTGGCCACGGCGCTGTTGATTTGGAGCTCGATCAGCGAAAGCTGGCCCAGGTTAACGGTGGATAGCTCAAGCGTGGGATATAGCTTTTGTTCGACCTCGCCCAACCGGTTGGAGTTCTCGCGCTCCGCCATGAGCGTAAACGCTGCGCTAATCACGAAGGACAGGATGGCGACAATGACCATCAAGGCGAGTTTGTGAGAAATTTTCAGGGAGGACAGCATCGGTAGGTCGACTCATTAAGGATTTATTGCAAATCGATAGAGCGCAATCCTAGCGAGAGCCAACAAAATATCTATTTCAAAATGTACCGGAAGGTGTGGCTGTGTATCGTTTGACGCTATTTTACAAACATTAAATATTAATGCTTTTAAAAACAAATGGTTAATTTAAGAAATAAAGCGGCAAGAGAAATGTACCTAGGCTCGTCCACCTGGGCTGAATTGCCTGTAACAGGTGCGCTTTGGCGCCCCGCAGACGCCGGCAAGGCCTCTTTGTGATAACGTCTGGCAGTGATTGAACAGCGGTCGATTGGCTGGACTGGCTTGTTATAATCCGTACTCCCATTCTCCTTGATTGTATGGTTCTCAATGGATGTCTCCCCGATTATCGATTCCCTGAACGACGCCCAGCGTGAGGCGGTGACGGCCCAGAACGATCATCTGCTGGTGCTGGCAGGCGCAGGTTCGGGCAAGACCCGGGTGCTGGTGCACCGCATGGCTTGGTTGATGCAAGTGGACCAGGTGCCCGCCACGGGCCTTCTCTCGGTCACGTTCACCAACAAAGCGGCACGAGAAATGCGCTACCGGATCGGGGAATTGATGAACCTCCACGGCCATGGCATGTGGTTTGGCACTTTCCACAGCATTGCCCATCGTTTGCTGCGCGCCCACCACCAGGATGCGGGTTTGCCGGAAAACTTCCAGGTGCTCGACAGCGACGACCAGATACGCCTGATCAAGCGGGTAATGCGCGAGCAGCAGATCGATGAGAGCCGCTGGCCGCCGAAGCAGGTGCAGTGGTTCATCAACGGTCAGAAGGACGAAGGGCTACGGGCCGACCATATTCAGGACAATCCGGGCGATCACTTTACTTCGGTAATGCTCAAGATTTATCGCCAGTACGAAAAGCAGTGCCAGCTCAGTGGGTTGGTGGATTTCGGGGAGCTTTTATTGCGCTCCCACGAACTGTGGTTGCACCGGCCGGAGTTGCTGGCCCATTACCAGCGCCGCTTCCAGCACATCCTGGTGGACGAATTCCAGGATACCAACACCATTCAGTATGCCTGGCTGCAGCTGTTGGCAGGCCATCGGGTGCCGCTGACCATCGTCGGTGACGATGACCAATCCATCTACGGCTGGCGGGGAGCCCGCGTCGAGAACATCCAGAAGTTCCAGCAGGACTTTCCCAATGCCCGTCTCGTGCGGCTGGAGCAGAACTACCGCTCGACCCAGACCATCCTCAAAGCCGCCAACACCGTCATCGCAAACAACCAGGGCCGGCTGGGCAAGGAACTCTGGACCGATGGCGTGGAGGGCGAGCCGATCAGCCTCTATGCCGCGTTCAACGAGCAGGACGAGGCCAACTATATCGCCGACACCATCAGCGCCTGGGTGGATGAGGGCAACCTGCGTAGCGAGTGCGCCATCCTCTACCGCTCGAATGCTCAATCCCGGGTGCTGGAAGAGTCGCTGCTACGTCAGGGGCTGCCCTATCGCGTCTACGGCGGTTTGCGGTTCTATGACCGTCAGGAAATCCGCAATGCGCTGGGCTATTTGCGCCTCGTTCACTACCGCCATGACGATGCCGCCTTCGAACGGGTGGTGAATACGCCGCCGCGAGGTATCGGCGCCAAAAGCCTGGCGGACTTGCGGGAAATGGCGACCGGGCAGGGTATCTCGCTGTGGCAGGCGACCGAACGTCTGCTTGAGGCGGGTGCCATGAAAGGTCGCGCGAAGACCGGCTTGCAGCGTTTTGTCGGCATCATCGAAGGCCTGGCCGGGGATCTGGACGAGCTTGATCTCAAACAGCTGACCCAGCGTGCCATTCAGGATAGCGGGCTGCGCGATCACCATGCCAACGAGAAAGGCGAAAAGGCGCAGGCCCGGGTGGAGAACCTGGAGGAACTGGTCAGTGCGATGGCGGATTTCGAGGTGGAAGACGGCATCGATCCCCTGTCGGAATTTATCGCCCAGGCGGCGCTGGATGCCGGCGAATCCCAGGCCGACGACAATCAGGACAGCGTTCAGCTGATGACCCTGCATTCAGCCAAGGGGCTGGAATTCCCGATGGTGTTCCTGGCAGGCGTGGAAGAAGGCCTGTTCCCCCACAGCATGTCCCTGGAAGAGCCCGGCCGCATGGAAGAGGAGCGGCGTCTGGCCTACGTCGGTATTACCCGGGCCATGAAACGACTGATCCTGACTTACGCCGAATCCCGGCGGCTTTATGGCCAGGAGAAATTCCATGCACTGTCGCGGTTCGTGCGCGAGATTCCCGGCGATTGTATTCAGGAAGTGCGGCTGCGCAACACGGTGACCCGGCCGGCCCTGGTACAGCGGCCCAACGAGGGGCTGTTCGATTCCTCGCCCATGGAGCAGGCCGGGTTGCAGCTGGGTCAGCGGGTGCGCCATCCCAAGTTCGGCGAAGGGGTGGTGATGAATTGCGAGGGCTCGGGCCATCACACGCGGGTCCAGGTGAACTTCGACGATGGCGCAAAATGGCTGGTTCTGGCCTATGCTCCTCTGGAGCGGCTTTGAACGCCCGTATCCGCCTAGTCGCGATTGCGAACGCATGGAGAAAAGTTTTATCGGCTCAGACTTTCGCATAAGAGTCAGATGGCGGATTATAAGGCACGCTGATGGAGCACGAAGGCTCTTCGGATAAGGTGCCCGCCGATTCCGGAAGCAAACAACAATGATAAAGAAGGAGAAAACATGAAACGTCGTAACCTTTTGGCCGCCTTGATGGCTGGCGCGGTGAGCTTCGGTCTTGCCGGGTGCTCGCAGGAGCCGGAGAGCGCCTCGACCGACGCCGATAGCAGTGCCCAGTCCAACAACAGCGAGCAGGCCGCGGCGCCCGCCGAGCAAAAGCAGACCTATAAGTGGAAGATGGTCACCACATGGCCGAAAAACTTCCCGGGCCTGGGTACCGGCCCCGAGCGTTTAGCCGATAACGTTCGCGAGATGACCGACGGCCAGATCGACATCACCGTCTATGGCGCCGGCGACCTGGTGCCTGCATTGGAAGTGTTTTCAGCGGTATCCCAGGGCACGGCTGAAATAGGCCATGGCGCCGGTTATTATTGGAAGGGCAAGATCCCTGCCGCCCAGTTCTTCTCCACCGTTCCTTTTGGCCTGACCGCGCAGGAATACAACGGCTGGATGTTCCATGGTGGTGGCTTGGAGCTCTACCGCGAAGCCTATGAGCCGTTCGGTGTTATCCCCTGGCCCGGCGGCAATACCGGCGTCCAGATGGGCGGCTGGTTCAACAAGGAAATCAACAGCGTCGAAGACCTGCAAGGGCTGAAGATGCGTATCCCGGGTATTGGCGGCGACGTACTGGAGAAAGCCGGCGGCACACCGGTAAACCTCCCGGGCGGCGAGATCTTCACGGCACTGCAGACCGGCACTATCGACGCGACCGAGTGGGTCGGCCCCTACAATGACCTGGCCTTCGGTCTGCACCAGATTGCCGATTATTACTACTACCCGGGCTGGCACGAGCCGGGCACCGCGCTGGAGATGATCATCAACGCCGATGCTTACAACAAGCTGCCCGAGCACCTGCAAGCCATCCTCGACGTCGCTATCCGCGAAATGAACGCCGACATGCTGGCGGAGTTCACCGCCCGTAACAACGAGGCGCTGCGTGAGCTGGTGGAAGAGAAGAACGTTGAGCTACGACGTTTCCCGGACGACGTTATCAACCGTCTGCGTAACATGTCGGAAGAGACCGTTAAGGCCTTGGCCGAGAAGGATGAAATGGCTGGCAAGGCCTATGACTCCTACAAATCGTTCCGCGATAAGGTGGTGCCTTATACGCAAATCTCGGAACAGACTTACGTGGAAATTCGTGAGCCCGAGGGCGAAGCGGCTCCAGCCCAGCAATAACAAGTAGCGGCGCACTGAAAAAAGCCCCGGCATGGTGACATGCCGGGGCTTTTTTATAGGTTGAATCCGCTTGCCGCTATCCCTGCTGCGGCACTTCCCGTATCCGGCCATGCTCGTCGATGGCTACGAACACGAATAGCGACTCGGTGACCTTGCGCATACGGTCTTTATCGCGGTCCAGGGTCCAGACGTCGACGTTGATCTTCATGGAGCTGCGGCCTATATCCACCAGCTCGGTATAGCAGGCGACTTGAGAGCCGACACGCAGCGGAGAGAGAAATTCCATGCGGTCGATAGCGACCGTGGCGTTGCGCCCCTTCGAGATTCGGCCGGCTGTCGTAGCGGCGGCCATATCCATTTGCTTAACCAGCCAGCCAGCGAATACGTCGCCATTGGCGTTGGTGTCCGAGGGCAGGGGGACCACCTGCAGGGCCAGTTGGCCCCGGGGGCTGGGTTTATCGTCGTCCTTCAGGTTCATGATTGTTTCGCCAATACTGTCTTTTTATTGAGTGCTCTGTGCGGTGATTGCGAGGCGCCGCGCGAATGTTCGCTCATGCTGCCGGGCGTTTACCCATAGAGGTAATCGGGCAACCCGGTAGCCAGTTCCGGCCAGAGGGCCAGCAATACCAGCATGAACAGCTGAATGATAATGAAAGGGATCACCCCGCGATAGATCTGAGCGGTGCGAATCTCCGGTGGCGCCACACCTCGAAGGTAGAACAGCGAGAAGCCAAACGGCGGCGTCAGGAACGATGTCTGCAAGTTGAGCGCGATCATGATGCCCAGCCAGACCGGGTCCAGCCCCATCTTCAGCAGTACCGGCGCCACAATCGGCACGACCACGAAGGTGATCTCGATAAAGTCGAGAATGAAGCCTAACAGGAAAATCACCACCATGACGACGATCATGGCGCCCACCACGCCGCCGGGCATGTCCTCGAAGAGGCCGTGGATCAAGTCGTCGCCGCCGTAGCCGCGGAACACCAGCGAGAAGATTGCGGCACCCACCAGGATCAAGAAGACCATGCAGGTGACCCGTGTGGTTTGCTGGCAGACATCCCGTAGTACCTGGACGCCCAACTGGCGGCGCAGGCCCGCCAGTATGGTTGCGCCCAGAGCGCCTACGCCGGCGGCTTCGGTGGGCGTGGCGATGCCGGAAAGAATCGATCCGAGCACGGCGATGATCAGAATCAGGGGTGGGGTAAGGTCGTGTAACAGATTGACTTTACGATGATTTTCGTCGCCTTCGAGGCTGCCGTGAGCTGGCGCGGCCGAGGGCTTGATGAAGGCAACGGCGATCACGTAGAGGATGTAGAGTAAGACCAATAACAGGCCCGGAACCAGCGCCCCCACAAAGAGGTCGCCTACCGAAACCGTGTCGGGACTGAAAATCCCCTGCATGCGCTGGGCCTGCTGGTACGCACTAGACATGACATCGCCCAGCAGCACCAGGGCGATCGACGGCGGAATAATTTGGCCCAAGGTGCCGGTCGCACAGATCGTGCCGGTCGCCAGGGACGGGCTGTAGCCCCGCTTGAGCATGGTTGGCAGTGAGATCAGGCCCATGGTGACCACGGTGGCGCCGACGATACCGGTGCTGGCCGCGAGCAGCATGCCCACCAACGCCACGGAGACGCCCAGACCGCCGCGCAGGCCTTTGAACAGCTCCGCCATGCTTTCCAGCAGATTTTCGGCAATCTTCGACTGCTGCAGCATGCAGCCCATAAAGATGAACAGCGGCACGGCGATCAGCGTCTGATTGGTCATCAAACCGTAAAGGCGGTTGGGGGTGGCGCCCAGGAACCCGGCATCGAAGACGCCGAAGGCCATGCCGCCCAGAGCAAAGGCCAGAGAGGTGCCGGCCAGGGAAAAGGCGACCGGATAACCGGCCATCAATACCAGGCAGACCACGGCAAACATGATCAGGGGGAGAAACTCGATAACAGCGCTCAAAGCTTATTATCCTCCGTGTTCGGGGCGGCTTCTTTGGGAACGGCGCCGACCAACACGGCGAGGTTGCGACATACTTCGGCAACGGCTTGAATCACCATCAATACGCACATGACGGGTATGAGCGTCTTCAGCAGAAACACGGCAGGAATGCCGCTGGTCTCGGGCGAGGTTTCAAAGATTCGCCAAGAGCGCACCACGTAGTCCCAACTGGTGACGAGGATGAAGATCACCACGGGCAGTAGCAGGAGCAGCGTACCGAGCAGGTCTACGACCGCCTTGCCCTTGCCGGACAGGCGCTGGTAGAGGATGTCCACCCGCACATGCTCGTTGTGCTTGAGGGTATAGGCGCTGGCGAGCAGGAACACAATGGCATGGGTGTACATGACACTTTCCTGCATGAAGATGGAGGCCTCGTCGAACGCATACCGCAGAACCACTACGGCGAACGTCAACAGCACCATCGCGATATTGAGCCAGGCCAGGGTGCGACCTGTGACCTCGGTAAAACTATCCAGAAATCCGGTGATACGAAGCAGGGGGGAGCGCTGATACATGATTTTATATTTGTTAGTGGGCAATAAAGGAACATGTTAGTGGTCGCGGCGGGGTCTGCAAGCAAAATGATGCGAATGCCGACGAATGGCTAAGTATTTTCGCCAGATAAGCCGTTTAATCGACTTAATTTTACATCGGGTCTTCGTAGGTGATCATGATCATGACTTCAAGAGCTACATGAAGATCGAAGCGACCTACCGTTAAAACGGGTGTTGCAATTTGTAAAATCGAAGGGGTGTCATATAACTGTCACAAAGAGCGCTTAGGCTTCACACATCGGCTCACCACTGCCGGTTTCGCCAACGGGCCTGACTGCCAAAAAAACCATGCGGTCAGGGATTGCCCGTCAGATAAATCGCATTATGGAGGCTCAACGTGAAAAACCTGAAAGCAGCTGTCGCAAGCGTAGCGGTAGCCGGCGCCCTGGCCGCCGTATCGACGCCGACCCTGGCGCGTGACACCATCAACATCGTCGGTTCTTCCACTGTTTATCCGTTCGCGACTGTTGTGGCTGAGCGCTTTGGTCGTAACTCCGATTTCCCCACTCCGAAGCTGGAATCCACCGGTTCCGGCGGCGGTCTGAAGCTGTTCTGTGACGGTGTTGGCACTCAGCACCCGGACATTACCAACGCCTCTCGCCGTATGAAGCCGAGCGAGTTCGAGCGTTGCCAGAGCAATGGCGTTAAAGAAATTACCGAAGTGAAGATCGGCAGCGACGGTATCGTTATCGCCAGCTCCAATGAAGCTGAGAACCTAGAAGTCACTCTGAAACAACTGTATCTGGCCCTGGCCAAGCAGGTTCCGAGTCCCGACGGCGGCGACAAGCTGGTCAACAACCCGTACAAAAAGTGGAACGAAGTGGATTCCAGCCTGCCGAATAAGCCGATCCGTGTGATGGGCCCCCCGCCGACTTCCGGCACCCGTGATGCCTTCAACGAGCTGGTCATGGAAGCCGGCTGTGAAGAAATCCCGATGATCGAAAAGATGGAAGGCGACAAGAAGGATCAGGCGTGCATGAGCATGCGTGAAGACGGCGCCTTCATCGAAGCCGGCGAGAACGACAACCTGATCGTGCAGAAGTTGACGGGCGATACCGCGGCATACGGCATCTTCGGCTACAGCTTCCTGGAAGAGAATGCCGGCACCCTGCAGGCGGCCACCATCAACGGCAAAGAGCCGACCATGGAGAATATCTCCAGCGACGCTTACCCGGTGGCCCGTTCACTGTGGTTCTACGTGAAGAAAGCTCACGTTGGCGTGGTACCGGGCCTCCCCGAGTACGTGACCGAGTTCACCAGCGAACAGACCTGGGGCCCGAACGGCTACCTGGCTGACGTTGGCCTGATCCCGCTCGACGAATCCGCCCGTAAGCAGTGGGCCGAGCAGGCTCAGAACCTGAAGTCGATGACCGGTGACGAGCTCAAGTAAGCTGGCTCGACCACGTCGGTGATTGAAAGTGCGGGGTCCTCAGGGCTCCGCACTTTTCGCGTCTCCAGAGGCGCTTATTTTTGCAAGTGATGTCTGGTTCCGAACGTATGTGCTGGTTTTGACTGTGCGCCGGAATCTAAAGCGAGTTCTGGGCCGTTGTGACCCGCTGGCAGTGAAGGGTTAGACTGTAGCGCCAAAATCGCGGCTCAACGCCAGAAACGAGACCCAAAGAGAGAAAACATGCAACCGGCCAATCTTTTTCCGCTGATTGTGGTCCTGGTGGGCATTGCGTTCGCACTGGGCTACGCCCGTTCCCGTGCCGTCGCATCGCCGCTGGGTGGGATACGCCATCTCAAATCCCTGCCTTTTTATTATGCGACCCGAGCGGCTTTTTGGTGTGGCCTGCCCGCCCTGATCATTTTCGGCTTTTGGCTCAGTTTCGAAGACAAAATCATCCAAACGATGGTTGTTGCGTCGTTGCCGGAGGATCTGCGGCCAGATTCAGCAGGCCGGGCGAGCCTCATCCTGTCCCAGATCAGTAACGTCGCCTCGGGTGCTTTGAACCCGAAATACGCGCCAGAGGGTATCGTTGAAGCATCGAAGCTGCTGACGACACTGCGGGACGAAAGCAAGTTCATGATGTCCTTACTGGTGATCTGCGTCGCCATTCTCGGCGCGTTTGTCGCCTGGCTGCGGATTGCTCCGCACATCAACGCCCGTGAAAAAGTGGAATCCACGCTGCGCAAAATCTTTTTCATGTGTGCGGCGCTGGCGATCCTCACCACCCTTGGCATTGTGTTTTCCGTGATTTTCGAGACTGTTCGCTTTTTTAATAAGGTCTCTTTCTTCGAGTTTTTCTTGGGCACCAGTTGGAGCCCGCAGACCGCTATCCGTGCGGATCAGGTCGGTGCGGAAGGTTCCTTCGGCATGATTCCGCTGTTCGTCGGTACGCTGCTGATTTCCGCCATTGCCATGATAGTGGCCGTGCCGGTGGGACTGATGTCGGCGATCTACCTGTCCGAGTATGCCTCCAAGCGCATGCGCGGCATCATCAAGCCGCTGCTGGAAATGCTGGCCGGTATTCCGACGGTGGTTTACGGTTTCTTCGCGGCCCTGACGGTCGCGCCGTTCATTGCCGACGCCGCCCAGGCCATCGGGTTGAGTGCATCCACCGAGAGCGCGCTGGCCGCGGGTTTGGTGATGGGGGTGATGATCATCCCGTTCGTGTCGTCGCTGTCCGACGATGTGATCAACGCCGTGCCGCAAACAATGCGGGACGGCTCGCTGGCCCTGGGCGCTACCCAGGCTGAAACCATGACCAAGGTGATCTTCCCGGCGGCCCTGCCGGGCATCATGGGGGGCATCCTATTGGCTGTCTCCCGTGCCATCGGCGAAACCATGATCGTGGTCATGGCCGCCGGTCTCGCCGCCAACCTGACGGCCAATCCGCTGGAAGCGGTCACCACCGTGACGGTTCAGATCGTCACCCTGCTCACCGGTGACCAGGAATTCGACAGCGCCAAGACCCTGTCCGCCTTCGCCCTGGGCATGATGCTGTTCGTCGTCACCCTGGTGCTGAACATCGTCGCCCTTCATGTGGTCCGCAAATATCGGGAACAGTATGAGTAATTCACACGAACAGGCGGAACTTGTCCGCAAATCGCTCAAGCGCCGGTATCGTAAGGAACGGCGCTTCCGGCTCTACGGCATCCTGGCTATTGCCCTGGCGCTTTCGGCGCTGGTAATTCTGTTTACCGACATCATCGGCAAGGGGTATTCGGGCTTCATCAAGACCACGGTGACCCTTGAGGTTCGACTGGATCCCGAGATGATGGAGATTGAAGATCCCTCGGACCCGGAATCGCTGCGGCGAGCCAACTACGGCGCGCCCATTGTCGAGGCGTTGAAGCGGGCTGTGCCCAGCGCCGGTGACGGCGACGAGAAAGCGTTGGGGCGTTTGATCAACCCCTACGCCTCAGGCACGTTGCGTGATGCCGTCATCGACAGGCCGGAAATCCTGGGTTCACCCCAGAAGATGACCTTCCTGACCAGCGACGACACCAGCGTCTACGTCAAACACGCGGATGATACCAGCTACTCCATCAAGCTCTCCGAAGACCAGCAACGCTGGGTGGACGAATTGGTGCAGTCCGGTGCGATTCAAGGGGCCTTTAACGACGAGTTCTTCCTCAACGGAGACAGCCGTGAACCGACCAGTGCCGGTGTATTGGGTGCCATGGTCGGCTCCCTACTGACCATGGTCGTGACGCTGCTGCTCGCGTTCCCCATCGGTGTGGCCGCGGCCATCTACCTGGAGGAGTTCGCGCCACAGAACAAGCTGACCGATTTTATCGAAGTTAACATCAACAACCTGGCCGCGGTGCCGTCGATTATTTTTGGTCTGCTGGGTCTGGCAGTGTTCATCAACCTGTTCGGCCTGCCGCGCTCGGTGCCGCTGGTAGGTGGTCTGGTGCTGACGCTGATGACGCTGCCGACGATCATTATTTCCAGCCGGGCGGCGATCAAGAGTGTGCCACCGTCGATTCGCGAGGCGGCCGAGGGCATCGGCGCCTCCAAGATGCAGGTGGTGCTGCACCATGTGCTGCCACTGGCGATGCCCGGCATGCTCACCGGCTCCATCATCGGTATGGCCCAGGCGCTGGGTGAAACCGCGCCGCTGCTGCTGATTGGCATGGTGGCCTTCATCGTCGACGTGCCGGACGGTCTGACGGACCCGGCCACGGTTTTGCCGGTACAGATTTTCCTTTGGGCAGGGAGCCCGGAACTCGCATTTATTGAACGGGCGTCCGCTGCCATTATGGTCCTGCTGACGTTCCTGATCGGTATGAACGCCTTAGCCATCTGGATGCGCCGCCGCCTTGAGCGCCGGTGGTAACAGGAGATTTTCCATGAACACCATGAACCCAGGTCTCACAGACAGCATGGAGACGCCCGAGGAAGAACGGATCCCGCAGGCCGAAGCCCCGTTTGACGATACCAAGCTCGAGGGCAAGACGGTCGGGACGCCGTTCGTATCCGATCCGAAATTCAGTTTGCGCAACGTCGAGGTTTTCTACGGCGCCAACCGGGCGATCAAGAATATCAGCCTGGACATCGCCAAGAACGAGGTCATTTCGTTCATCGGCCCGTCCGGTTGCGGCAAGTCCACGTTCCTGCGCTGCCTCAACCGAATGAACGACAGTATCGATATCTGTCGCGTCAAAGGCGAGCTGCAACTGGATGGCAACAACATCTACGACCCCAAGCGGGACGTCGTCGAATTGCGCGCGCGGGTCGGAATGGTCTTCCAGAAGCCCAACCCGTTTCCCAAGTCCATCTACGATAACGTGGCCTACGGCCCGCGGATTCATGGCTTGGCCAACCGGAAATCGGACCTGGACGATATTGTCGAGCGGAGTCTGCGCGCTGCCGGATTGTGGAGTGAGGTCAAGGATCGGCTCGACACCACCGGTACCGGCCTCTCCGGTGGCCAGCAGCAGCGTCTATGTATTGCCCGCGCGATTGCCGTTAGTCCGGAGGTTGTGCTGATGGACGAGCCCTGTTCAGCGCTGGACCCGATTGCCACGGCGAGGGTCGAGGAGTTGATCTCGGAGCTGTCCGAGAGCTATACCATTATTATCGTAACGCACTCGATGCAGCAGGCAGCACGTGTCTCTCACCGGACGGCCTATTTCCACCTGGGGCATCTGGTGGAGGTGAGTGAAACCAATAAGGTCTTTACCTCGCCTGAACACGAACTCACAGAATCCTATATTACCGGTCGTTTCGGTTAATCCGAACCGGAAGCGGAGATTGAGCATGAAGAAAAAGGAAGATGTCTACGGCGATCACATTTCCCACCAGTTCAACGCGGATCTGGCGGGCCTCAAGGAGGATTTTCTGCGCATGGGCGGGATGGTCGAGCAGCAGGTGATCGACGCCGTCGACGCGCTGATCGACGGTGACGGCCACCGCGCCGACGAAATCCGCGGCCGCGACAAGCAGGTGGATCGTCTGGAGCTGGAAATCGACGAGGAAGCGACTCGCATCATCGCACGCCGTCAACCGGCAGCCCGGGATCTGCGGCTGGTGATTTCCGTCATCAAGATGGTGTCCGATCTGGAGCGGATTGGCGACGAGGCCAAGAAGATCGCCAAGTTCGCACTCAGCCTGTCCGAGGAGGGCAAGGCGCCGCGCGGTTACGTGGAGGTGCGCCACATTGGCAACCACGTGGGCCAGATGCTGCGCGATGCCCTCGACGCCTTCGCCCGCCTGGATTCCGAGCAGGCCCTGCGGATCATGAAGGAAGACAAGCGCGTCGACGAGGAGTACCAGGCGGCCACACGCACGCTGGTGACCTTCATGATGGAAGATCCGCGCAACATCTCCCGCTGCATGTCGGTCATGTGGGTGCTGAGGGCGCTGGAGCGCATCGGCGATCATTCCTGCAACCTGGCCGAACACGTCATCTTCATGGCTAAGGGCGAGGACGTACGCCACACACCCATGGAAGAGGCCGAGAAAGTCGTCGGTAGCTAAACTTTCCGGCTGATGCCGGATGGCGAACATCGTCTGTCGCGAGCGCGGCAGGCGATGTTTGGCCTGGCTAAGCCCGAATGCGTTGCAGACGGAGACAGGTCCCCATTCTCAACGCCCTCTATTCTCAATAAATGGTCATCTTCTCCCGCGGTTTCCCGCTTGCGGCGACAGGTTCGGCATGGCATAACGGACCCAACCCTCTGGAGAAGTGAAAAACCGCAATGCGAGTATTCCCCAAACCGAACGTGATCCGCTTGGCCTCGCTGCACGCGCTGGGCTTTGTGCTGTTGTTCCTGATGGGCGCTGTCGCTCAGGCGAGCGTACTGTCAGAATCCGTCGTCCGCAAATCGCCCCTGGGAGAGATCATTTCGCAGTACCCGGTCATGATGAGCCAGGGTATCCGCCAGGGCCTGAAGCAGACCGGGCAGGTCGATCCGCTCATCGCCGATACCATCGGTGGCATCGTGAGCCGCGCTTTCAGCAGCGCCGATATACGCCGGCAAGTGATCAATGATCTGGAACAGGGTCTGGACGAGAACCAGCTTCAGTCGGTACTGGCATGGTACGAAACACCCCTTGGCGAGAGGATCACCGGCGCCGAAATCGCCGCTTCGAGCCCGTCTGCCTGGCAGAAGGTGGAGTCCAGCGCCACTGATTTGGCAGAAAAGTACAAAGGCACCGAAAGAGCCGACCTGTTTACCCATTTCGACCGGGCATCGCGTGCTACCGAGAGCACCGTGGATACGGCGGTCGCCGTTCAGTTGGGTCTGGCCTCGGCCATGTCTGCGTTCAGCAGCCAAGGGCCCACCTTCGAAGAAATGAAGGCACAGATCGAAAGCCAACGCATGATGTTGCGCGGCGCGGTTGAACAGCAGGTCTATGCGGCCTACCTCTACACCTACGAAGATTTCGACCTCGCCGAGATAAAACAGTACATCGATTTTCTGGAAACCGATGCCGGCGCCACATACACCCGCGTCGTCACCAACAGTATTCAGCAGTCGATCATGGAACCGGTGGACACCATCGGGGCGCAGCTTGTGCGCTTGCTGAATCCGGGCGCGCGTACCCAGTAACAAGCGCCTTACCGCAAACTCTCATCCTGAGCCTGTGCCAATGCGAACGCGGTGTGGGCTCCGGATGTTCTCTTTCCCATACCGCTCCCTTTGCCGCAGGCCGGCCCGGACGGGGCACTTCTCGTGCCCGAAACAGCGATTTGCCGAATTTGAGCGCAAGACCCGGAGTGTCTGTGGGTCACTCAAACGGTAAATTTGGCGTAGCATAAGCCTGTGAGAGGAGCGTTGCGCCATGACTGCCCATGATGAAAAGATCCGAGCCCTGCGAGATCCACGCTGGGCCGCGTTGCAGAACCGCGATCCACAGGCGGACGGTCGCTTTGTCTACGCCGTGCGCACCACCGGCGTTTATTGCCGGCCAGCTTGCCCCTCCCGTCTGGCCAAGCCCGAAAACATTGAGTTCCACGATACGGCCGGTGCCGCGGAACGCGCCGGATATCGCCCGTGCAAACGCTGCCGGCCGGACGAAGAATCCGGCGCCTCTCCACGCACGCGCACCGTCACGGACCTTTGTCGTTTTATCGAAGCGGCGCAAACGACGCCCAGCTTGGCCGAGTTAGCCGCGCGAGCTGGCTGGAGCCCTTACCACCTGCAGCGGACCTTCAAGGCCGTGACTGGCGTCTCGCCCAGAGCCTACGCAGAGGCCCATCGTGCCCGGCGCGTACGCCAGGGGCTGGCCAACGGCGCGTCGGTCACCGATACATTGTACGAGGCTGGTTACAACTCCAATGGCCGCTTCTATGCCCAATCCAATCAGATGCTGGGCATGACCCCGACCCAATACCGGGCCGGTGGCAGCGAGGCCGATATCCGCTTTGCCGTTGGGGAGTGTTCTCTTGGCGCTATTCTGGTCGCGCAGAGCGAAAAAGGCGTCTGCGCAATCTTGATGGGGGACGACCCCCACAGCCTTGTGCAGGAGCTTCAGGATCAGTTCAACACCGCCAACCTGATTGCCGGCGACCGGCTTTTTGAGGACATCGTTGCTCGTGTCGTAGGGTTTATCGAGGCTCCGCGAACCGGGCTGGAGCTGCCATTGGATATTCGCGGCACCGCCTTCCAGCGGCGGGTCTGGGAAGCCTTGCAGAAAATCCCGCCGGGCCAGACCTTGAGCTACAGTGAAGTGGCCCATCGCATCGGCTCCCCCAAAGCCGTGCGCGCCGTCGCCCGAGCCTGCGCCGCCAACCGGCTGGCCGGAGCGATTCCCTGCCACCGGGTGGTGCGCAACGATGGCGGCCTGTCTGGCTACCGCTGGGGTGTCGAGCGCAAGCGGATTTTGCTGGAGCGAGAATCGGACGATCGACCGGTCCTGGCTCTTTAGGCGACCGATAAGAAGAATCAAGCGAACGATACGAAGGAGGCGAGCGTTGACGGAATCACTTCAAGCCCTATGTCGCTGTCGTGTCCCATTGCCGGCGAACTTCCGTTCCACGGATGTGCTGGCCTTCCATCAGCGCGATGCAGAGCAGCTTTCTGAGCAGGTAACCGACAACCAGCTCCAAAAAGGAATACTCTGGGCCGGACAGCCTGCGCGCCTGACGATCGAATTCTCCAACGATAGCGCCACGGGCATGCTTGCGGTGGACGGCGAGCCGCAAGTGCCCGCGTTATCGGACCTTGAGCGCATGGTGCGCCGAATGCTGGGTCTGTTGCAGCCGGTGGATCTCTTCGAACAGACCCATCGCGATCATCCGCAGCTGGGGCCCGTCATCGCTCGTAATCCAGGGCTGCGGGTGCCCCAGACAGCCACGCCATTCGAGGCCCTCACTTGGGCGATTATCGGCCAGCAGATCAGCGTTGGCGCTGCCGTATCCATTCGCCGTCGCTTTATCAAAGCAGCCGGACGCCAGCATTCCAGCGGTCTGTGGTGCTTCCCCGATGCCCGCGCGGTCACGGCCCTGACGCTGGACGAGATGCGCGGTACAGGCTTGTCGCGCACCAAGGCCCAGACCATTCAGGCCATCAGCGAACAGATTGAGCAGAAGACACTACCGCTGGATAGCTGGCTCGACGATACCTCCGCCGAAACCATCGAGGAACAGCTGCGTCAGATACGCGGCATTGGCCCCTGGACCATCAGCTATACGCTCTTGCGGGGTTTTGGCTGGCTGGACGGCTCCCTTCATGGCGACGTGGCGGTGCGTCGTAATCTTCAGACAGTGATGGGCCGGCCCGAGAAACTCACCGAAAAGGAAACCCGCCTCTGGCTGGAGGGTTTTTCGCCCTGGCGCGCGCTGGTGGCAGCTCACTTATGGGCGATGCAATCCGCCGCAGGTTATTGACGGTTTCTTGAGGTGCCTTAAATAATTTCGCCCTGGTGTCGATTTCCGGTGGACTCGTTCGACGACTTATTGAACCTTCCGACAGGAACTGAACGAAGTCACACCCGAGCGCTGTAGCCTCCAGCGAGTGGCACCTGCACGATGAGTATTGACTACCAAATCAGCGCTGAACTATTGAATGAGGAGAAGAACAATGTCTTATGTTGATGGTTTTGTCGTTGCCGTTGCCGCCGAAAACAAAGAGGACTATATCCGGGTTGCCAAGGAAGCCGCCGGAATCTTTAAAGACCACGGTGCGCTACAGGTGGTCGAGTGCTGGGAGGACGACGTGCCCGAAGGCAAGGTGACCTCATTTCCTATGGCGGTCCAGCGTAAGGATGGGGAAAAGGTGGTTTTCTCCTGGATTCTCTGGCCAGACCGCGCCGCCCGCGACGAGGGCATGAAGAAATCCATGGAAGACAGCCGCATGAATATGGACATGAGCCAGATGCCATTCGATGGTCAACGGATGATTTTTGGTGGTTTTGAGAAGATGCTGGATCTCTGAACTTACCCGGATAACCATTTTTCCAGACGCACTTTGCAAGCCGACCGTAAATTTTTGCCGGGGCTGTCGTGCAAAAACGACAGCCCCGGTCCTCTTCCTCAGCTTCTCTTTAGAATGATATTTTATTGGCATTCTCGTACAGCAGGGTGCGGTTGCCGCGCTATGCTAATAAAGGAGTAAACGGGGCGGCGGCCCGCTCCACCGCAGATCCATGACGAGGGAGAGTCGATCATGCTCAAAGTTATCGTAACGGCGGTAGTGGTTTCAGCCTTTTGTGTACCGGGTGCCTGGGCGCAGAGTGGGGATTCGTCCCCGCGTGACCATTTTCAGACGCTCGACAAGGACGGCGACGGCGCACTCAATGAGGAAGAGCTGAGCGCCTTTGGCGCGCCATCGGCGGGCTCTCAGACCGGTAATGAAGAAAGCGACCGGGGACAGCGAGTCATGAACATGTATGACAATAATGGCGATGGCGAGGTGACGCCGGACGAATTCGACGATCCCCGGGAGGGGCAGCGCCAGTGGCAATGCACGGATTGCCCGACTGGCGTCGAGAAGCGCGAAAAAGTTCGGGATCAGATGGACGACTCTTGAGTGTAATACGCTGCTTTTCCTACGGCTCGAATATGTCCTTTCGCCGCCTGACCGCGCGGGTCGCGTCGGCTCGGTTCGTGGCGGTGGCGGCTTTACCCGAACACGCTCTACGGTTCCACAAGATGGGCCTCAAGGACCGCTCCGGTAAATGCGATGCCGCCCATACCGGTGATTCCGAGGATCGGGTTATCGGCGTCGTGTTCGAAATTTCGGCGACAGACAAGCGGCGTCTGGATCGCATTGAGGGGCTGGGCTTTGGCTATCGGGAGAAAGAGGCGGAGGTCGTCGCTGAGAATGGCGAACGGTTTAATGTACGTCTCTACGTCGCGCGCCATATCGACCCGTCCTGGAAACCCTACCATTGGTACAAGAACCACGTGCTGACCGGAGCGCGGGAGAATGGGCTGCCTGCCGGCTACATTGCCCGCATCGAGGCTGTCGAATCCGTGACGGATCGCGATCATAAGCGCTGCGAGCGGGAGTTTTCTATCTATCGCCAATAAGGGGCTATTGCCCCTCTCGCACACCGCTGCGATCAGCCACTGGATGTCCTGGGTAACCTATTAATATTCTGGTAAATATATTGTTCAGAGAGGCACTGTCCACTTAGGAAAGGAACGCGTTGTCATGGAGACGTTTCGTTTTTCAGACGAAGAAAAAAGCCAGGTCGTACAAAAGGTCAAACGCTACTTTCAGCAAGAGATGGACCAGGACATTGGCGGTTTCGACGCCGAGTTCCTGATTGATTTTTTTGCTGACGAAATCGGGGCTTATTTTTATAACCGCGGGCTCTACGACGCCCAGGCGGTTTTCACTCGAAAAATGCATGATCTGGACGACGAAGTCCTGGCCCTGGAGCGGCCGACCGAATTCAGCAAGTAGCCCGGCGCGCCGACCTGAAACTAATTGATCGCGAGGAATCTGCTGATTCGGTTCCGGGCATAATCGATCCTGTCACCAAACCGTCACAAAACTTCCATAACCTGCCAGGCATTCCGTTTTTACCCAATCTGGCAAGGTCCATGCTCCTATCGAAGTCGATCCATACGGTGCTTGTGGTCTTGGTTCTGTTGGCCGCCCTCGTCACCGTCGTTGCCCTCTCCTGGACGCGTATTGAGACGCTGCCGCTGGGGCCGCTCTTCACCTATCGCTGCAACACGCTGACAGAGCAAGCCGGTGGCGATACGTTCAGGGTGCTCACGACAACCAACTACTACGCCCAGGCGCTGGCCGATCAACTGTGCCGATCGCCCGGGCTTGCCGTCCGGTTCGAGGCGGTGGAAATTTCCTGGCAGCCCAGGGGGCAACTGACAACCCGGGAACTGACGGATCAGCATTTCGACTTGTTGTGGAACCGGGAGCGTGTGCTCAAGGGGCTACTGGCGAACTATGAAGCCTATTACGCGACGTTGCAGCAGACGCCGGATTATTCGGTCTATTGGCTGAGCAATCGCGATAAGCCGGAACTCTCCCAAGCCTATTTCGAAGGCAAGCGCATTGGCCTGCTGCAGGATAGCCAGAGCCAGTCTTCGTTCCAGTTGCCCATGGGGCAGCTGAAAGCCGCCGATATTCGTTTGCAGGACCGGCAGCTCCATTTCTTTACCGATCGCGTGGCCCTGTATCGAGCGTTTTCCCAGGGCGAGATTGACGTGATAAGCGGACTGAAATGGGTCGGAGAGCGAGAAGTGCCGCCGGAACAGCGCCTCGTGATCGCTGAGAATCGGCCTACGGGCGCCTGGTTTGTCAGCCGCCAGGTGCTGGATGCGGGTCTGCGCTGCGAGCTGGCCGAGTCGATGACCGTCCTCAAGCCACTCTATGCCCATATCGATCCCGCATTTGAAACGCGTTTTCCCGAGTGTGAGGGGCTTTGATGCGATTGCAGGGCCTTTTCATACTGGGCTTTGTCTTATTCAGCCTGCTGCTTTCCGGTGTTGCCTACTTCACTGCACGAAACACTCTCGAGGCCAGTCTCGACGAGTCCCTGTCGAAAAGCGTCCCGGTACGTATTAACGAAGCGCTGGTTAACGGAGACGATCGACCGTCGCTCATGGCGCATTTGCGTCAGCGGCTGGCGGGCCCATTGGCCCATCTCACCATGACAGGTGGCCTGTTTGGGCATGCCTTGGGGCACTGCCGGGCACAGGTTGAGACGATCGGCGCGCTGGCAGAATCAGAGGCCCCTGCGCCGGCAATCGACATTCGCTGGCAGCATGAAGGCCGATGGCTTCACGCCGGTCTGGCGCTGGATTGCGAGCCCCGCTGGGGCGCCGTCCTGCTCCAGGGTTTCGTGCCGGGCGCAGTGGTTTTTGTGCTTCTGTGGGCATTGCCAGCACCCGCATCCCGGCGTCAGCGGGACTGGTACGAGCGTATCAAGTCCAACGGCATACGGCATCGCGAGGCGAAACAGCTTACAGCCCCACTTGGGGAAACCGTATTGCCGGCGCAGCTTACCTTGCTGGAACATCTAATCGAACATTTCGATCGACCCTTTGCCGAACTGCGCGACTTGGCGCTGGATGAACGTGCAGCATCGATGGATGACAGGCAGCGGGCCTGGTTTATCCGAAGTTTGCAGCTTTTCGATTTCGATATCTCAAGGGCTTGGGCCATAGCAACTGCACAAGACATTCTGGCTTTCGACCTGTCGGCGGGCGAGGTCCGGGTACGGGGGGTGGCGGTCAGCCTGCCGCCAACGCCGCTGCTTTACTACTTCTGGTATGCCCGCCGACGCGTGGAGGGCGATGGCTGGTTTGCCAATCCGCCCTCGAACCGTCCGGATATGACCGAAGGCCGTAAGCTGGGGATGTTAATGGCAGCGCACCAGGGTCACACCAAGGCGATCAACGACCTCAGGCAAAACGGTTTGCGCTCCAAGTCCCTCGATCAGAACCGCAACCGTATCAAGGAGGAGTTGGTCGCTGTTTTAGGCGAGCAACTGGCCGAACCGTATCTATTCGTCAGTGAACGTTCGCAGGCTCATGTTCAGTCACGTTATCGACTTTCTCTGTCGCCGCAACAGATCGTCCTGGGGGCACCGGCCGGAGCGAAAGGCGACCCGGCCGAGGCGATGTAGGGATATCCAAACCGCGTTTCGGGATATCTTTTTCACCGTTCCGACATCTGCAAAGCCCACGCTGTGCCTGGTTTTCATCACCAATCAGGAGCAACGCATGAAACTGAAGACAATCACCCCCTGGGCGCTTATGGGTGGCATGCTGATCAGCGGCCAAGCCACTGCACTCAACATCCTGCTCACTAACGACGACAGCTGGGAGACGGACAATATCCAGCTCCTTTTCGGCGCCCTGCAGGCGGCTGGCCATAGCGTGATCATGTCCGCCCCCTGCACCGGCCAAAGCGGAAAGGGCGGCGCCTTGGGCTTCCTCGAGCCAGTGTCGGTGGACGTCAGTAAAGCAGGCCAGCAGCAATACTGCGTCGGCGACACCGACGAGACCGTGGCTTTCGAGGACTTCACCGAGGGCACCCCGGTGATGGCCGTGCTGCATGGCCTCGACGTGGTGGCGCCAAAGGTCTGGGGCGCGGTACCGGACCTGGTGATTTCCGGACCCAACGAAGGCAACAACCTGGGTTACATGAACAACAACTCCGGCACTCTGGGTGCCGCCATGATCAGCATCGCCCGGGGCATTCCGGCGATCGCCGTAAGCGCGGCAGACGGTGATGCCACCAAGGCTGTAACAGTGGCCAAGATTGTCGTTGACGTTGTCGACCAGCTCGAAGCCAGTCGCGCCGCTGGCGAGGCCCTGTTACCAGCGTTCACCGGCCTCAACGTCAACACACCGAGCGATGTGGCCAACCACCTGGGTTACCGCTTCACCGACGTCGCCTGGAATGCCGGCGGTCACGACGCCATGTTCGTTGAGGATATGTCCGGAAACGAAACGATGATGAGCTACGTCGCTCGCAACATCATGGCATCCGATAGTTCGTTGACTGAAGAACAGGCGCTTGCAATGGCGAAAGCAGCCTATGCCGGGGCTGCCGGAGTTTCCTTCTCCAGCGGCCTGGTAGACGACGACAGCGACAACGCCGAAGGCAAACTGGTGAATGAAGGCTATGTCACCATCAGCACTATCGACGCCCACGTTCAGGCCAGTCGTGCCAAAGTGGCCCTGACGGCACAGAAACTCAACGGGCTGACGGAGTAACGGGGGGCATATGAAACGATTTTTCCATTACCGGTCTGCTCTGGTGTTCGGCAGTTTGCTGGTCCTGAGCGCCTGCGGCGGCTCTGACAGTGACGACGATGGCGATCAAGCCATCACCCTGGGCGAACTGAAGGGCCGATACAGCGGCGCTTACCTGGATAGTGATGGCCAACCGAACTTGACCATGGCCACCCTGGTCGACACCAGCAACCTGACCCTGGTTATCCTCGACGAACAGGACCGGCGCACAGAGTACACCGGCCGCTACGATGCCACATCGAAAGGGGTCAGCTTTGGCGGTGCAACAAGCTGCCAGGCTGTTTCCGCGGGACTGAGTTGTTCGCTCGACGGCAAAACCGTCGCCCTGGCGAGTGCCGAAGTCGACAGCCTGGCTTACGATGTGGCTGACATGGCAGGCACCTACCGGATCCGGATCGATGGCGAACTGCAATCGCTGGTACTGGAGAGCGACGGTCAGTTCTCCGTCAACAACAAACGTTGTGAAACCACGGGTCTGCTCGCCTCCGCGCTCGAAGGCAAGGTCATTATTGCCAGGCTGACCGGCTCTGACTGCGGTAGCGCCCTGACCAACGGTTTTATCGAAACAGACTCTCTCTACAGCGATCATGATGTGGTAGTCGCCTACCTGCCGGGTTCCGAGCTTTCAGGGCACTGGATTCGTTAGTCGAGCCGGGGATCGCCATGCCCGAACTCGGTGGCGATCCCCACGCCGTTCATCGGATGCTTGATCTCGACCGAAGGCTCGCCCAATGGTTCGCGGCTGGCATGTTGATTGTTGCGTAGGGGTGCGGCTGGCGATGAGCGATAGATCCTAGGCGCTTCTGATCCTACCAAGGAGCAAGCCAAGGTATGGGTCTTATGCTCGAGCCCGGTAATAGAAACGTCAATGGGTCGACACGCCTACGAACTCGAAGGCCCCGGCTAGGGCCGCGTGTCGTTGTGTGCTCGCTAACCGACTGACGAGGTCGACAACGGTTAGGACGACTCTTCCTCGGCGATGGTCTTCATGTCCCGCCCGGTCTTGACGGATTCGTTCTCCGTCGATGTGGGATCGCGCCGGGCATCGGCGCCTTCGTCGTCCATCTTGATCAGCAGCCACTGCGGCTTCTTGCCTTCACGGAAGCGCTTGAGGGCGTAGCCGCCGTGGAGTTTCTCGCCGTCGAGCCAGACTTCGATCAGTCCCTTTTCATAAGCCTGTTGCATGCTGGTGGACTTGTTGCCTTCTTCGCGCAGGTTACGGTAGGTGCCGCGATCCCAGACCATGACGGTGCCACCGCCGTATTCCTCCTTGGGAATCACGCCTTCGAAATTGGCATAGTCTAGCGGGTGATCTTCCACTTCAACCGCGAGGCGCTTCTCGGACGGATCGGTTGATGGACCCTTGGGAATGGCCCAGGACTTGAGGGCACCGTCCATTTCCAGACGGAAATCGTAGTGCAGCTGGCTGGCGTCGTGCTTCTGGATGACGAATGTGGTTTTGCCGGCTTTTCCGGAAGAGTTGCCCTTGGGCTCGCCGGACTGCTTGACGTCGCGCTTCTTGCGGTACTCCTTGAGGTTGTCGTGGGTCATATTTACCTCCCTGGAACGAACACGCTTCCTTTTAATGATAGGTCAGCGCACGGCAGAGAAAACCGCAATAAAATTACCATTCGACAAGAAAGTTGAATGGGGAGGGGAGTGTCTGAGTGGATAAAATCGGCGCAGGCTGGCTCCGATCGTTTCAGCCTGCGCCGTACTGCTCTTCTAGCCAATGATGGTCCCGCGGCTAACAGTCGCCATCACTGACTTTTCCGTTACCACCAGACTTCGGCCTGGGCGCCGAAGGTCAGGCCATCGCCTTCGTTGTCGTCGAGCTCATTGGTGCCACCTGCTGCTTCTGCGTCGTATACGTCTTCGTCCCAGTTCGCATAGGTGACGAACAGTCGCAGTTGCGGACGCGCGAAAAACTTGGCGCCGGGCTGCCACTGCTGGGCAATGGTGATCTTCTGTAGATCGCGGTCGTCTTCGCCGGAGGCTTCTGGAGACACCCGGTCAAAGCCCAGCTCCACGGCCGTGCTCATTAACTCGCTCCAGTAGTAGGTCGGGCGGATGCCCGCGGAGAGCCACTTGTTGCCGGTATCGTTGTCGAAGCTGGTGTCTTCGTAAATGCCGACATAAAACATATCGAGATTGCTGCTTAGCGGAATCAGGCCGTGATCGATGACACGGATCATGTCGCCTTCATTGAGCATATTGCTGTTAGGCCGGCCTTGACGGCTGGCAATCATCGAATCCGTGGCGTACTGGAAGGTCAGTTTATTGAAGCCGCCGAGGAACTCGGTCTGGTGGTGTTCGGTGGTGAACAAGTAGCCATCTTGGTCGCTGAAGCCCGCTCTTTCCTGGGCGTCGTTCAGATTGGCTTGACCGTAGTCCACACCGAATTCCAGCAATCCGCCCGGGTTGACGGGAATGTCGGTCCAGCGCACATCGAGAATGTCGTTAGTGACGGTTGCGAGGGCGTCGTCATCGATTTCAACGTCGTCGCCTTGCTCATCGTTCGAAGAGCGGGTCCAGGCAACGTGCAGCAAGCCCGCACCGACGTCGATATCCTGCAGGCCGGCGCCGGGGCCGGAAACGTCCCAGTAGAAAAAGTCGTTGATATGCACGTCGTGGCGCTGGTAGTAACGCTTACCGATCCAGAGCATCGAACCGGGGAGTGACTCGATGACGTTCGTGCCCTGCACATTGAACTGACGAACGGCAATCTCGTTGTCTTCGTCGCCGACCTCTTCGTAATCGTTTCGTTGTTTGGTCACGTAGGCAATCATCGAGTCAACGTAGAAGCTGGTATCGCCTTCTCTGAACACCTCGTCTCCGAACTGAAGCTCGGCGTAGGTTTCGCACTCGTTGCCGAGGCGATACTTGGCGCCGGCGCCTTCGGCCTTGAAGCAGGCTTGGTCGCCACCGCCTGCGCTGGAGCCAATTCCGGACCGGAAGTAGCCTTTGAAATCGAAAGCCAGGGTAGGTGTCGCGACCAGGAGGGTAGCGACGGCGACTGCGAGTTGTGTATGGCGGGGGAAGATTTTGTTGTTATCGCTCATGATTTATCGTCCTGATTTTATTGTTGGTTAGACTTGGAGCGCCTCGGCGTACCCGTACTTGCCGATGGAATCCAACTGCCTTTAGTCCCCGTTCAACGAGCCAATCCCGGGGTCGCTCCTCATTCTTTCGCAGTTCGCGTGGGGCGTAACCCGGGGGCGTATTTCTGCAAAAGTGTTAGTAAAACTACATACAAAATCAGTGCAAATAAAGATAGTCAGGTCAAAAAACATACTTATTTTGTAAATAAGACGGTTAATTCAGCGGAAGAAAACGCTTGAAGCCGCATTTGGTAGGGGTTTGCGGCGAGTTCCATATACTGGATTCGTGATTAAATTTACAAATTTGTCGTCTAGAGACGGCATCAGATGCCGCAAAACCGGGAGAATGAAGCTGAATGCCCTTTCCGATAGAGCAGAAACTTGTCAGATGAGGACTCTGGAGCAGGGGTAATATACCGATGACGCACACTCCCTTTGGCATTGCCAACGAAAATGCAGAAATAGCGCTATAGTTTTCTGACATCGGGTCATTACGGAGGGTTTGGAAAATGGGATCGCCGGAGAGAATGGAAGGCCAATGCCTGTGCGGCGCCGTTGAGGTGCAGGCGGACCGCCGGGACGAGATCGATGTATGTCATTGCAGCATGTGCCGGCAGTGGGGCGGCGGTCCGATGATGACGGTGCACTGCAATAAGAATTCGCGGCTAACCGGTCTGGACCACGTAACGGTTTATCGTTCGTCGGAGTGGGCGGAACGTGGTTTCTGCGATACCTGCGGTACCCATTTGTTCTACAAACTGAAGAACTCGGGCGACTATATCTTCCCCGCAGGCCTATTCCAGAAGGGGATGGACTTCGTTATGGATAGCCAGATATTTATCGACAGAAAGCCCAGCTACTACGCGTTTGCCAACGAAACGCCGGTCATGACCGAAGAGGACGTTTTCGCCCTGTTCGCTCGGCAGTAGTGGTGGTCGCCGTGGAGACGGTGTCCCGGACGATGTTCAGCGAATTGAGCGCACGGGACACCACATGATCAGGCCTGCTTCATTTTTTCCGTGTAAGGCGGCCAGCCGAGTGGTTTGCCGGCCAGCAGGTGCAGGTGGATATGGAATACGGATTGTCCCGCCTGTTCCCCGCAGTTCATGACCACGCGGTAGCCGCCTTCATCGAAACCCATTTCCTTCGCCAAGTCCCGCGCCACGGTGAATAGATGGCCAACCAGTTCCTTCTGGTCGTCCTGAATGTCGTTGATGGTGGCAATCTGCTGCTTGGGGATGATCAGCAAATGTACGGGTGCTTGGGGGTTGATGTCTTTGAAGGCGAGGCTGATGTCGTCCTCGTAAACGACATCGGCGGGAATCTCCCGGTTGATGATCTTATCGAAAATGGTTTCGGCCATACTTGGCTCCTTATTATCCATGCGCCGTGTGGCGCGTTGATGCAGCTATTTCAGGAACGCCGGACGCGGCGCCTGGTCCACCAGCCGTCTCAGTAGGGATGGCAATTGGTCATCGATACCCATGGCATAACGGGCAACTTGATTCTTGGCGAACGGCACATGGTTGGCCAGCGCCAGACCCATGTTGCGGGACAGATGTAGGGGCGGAATACGGTTGCTAAAGGCGTGATAGAACAGGTCCATGGCCAGCATCATGCGACGGTTGGCGGGCCGGCGCCGGTTTTCGTACCGTTGCAGCAGGCCCGGCGTGGCCAACGGCTGGCCTGAGCGGCGGGCTTTCACCAACTCCTCTTGTAGGACCTGAGCATCCTGGAAGCCCAGGTTGACGCCCTGGCCGGCCAGCGGATTGATGGTATGGGCCGCATCGCCTACCAAGACTGCGCGCCCACTGGAATAGGTTTTGGCGTGCTGGCGTGCCAGCGGGAAACTGGCGCGGCCGGCGACGCTGTCGATCAGGGGCAGTTCGGCGGGAAAATCTTTGACCAGCGCGGCAATGAAATCGGGCTCGTCCAACCCCTTTAGCTCGGCTAACCGGTCCGGAGCGTCATACCATACCAGCGAGGCCCAACTGAATTCGCCGTCCCGGTGCAGCGGCAGGAAGGCGCGCGGCCCGCTGGGATGGAAGGCCTGCCAGGTGATGTCCTGCGGCGACCCACGGTAACGCACGCTAGCGACCATCGCCTGCTGTGCGTATTGGTCGCGGGTGACGCCGATGCCAGCCAGTTGGCGAATGCGGGATTGCGCGCCATCGGCGCCGATCAGCAGCTCGCCCGTCAGGTGCCGGCCGTCCGCTAGCTCGATTGTGACGCCCTGGGCGTCGGAGACGACATCGCGGATATCGATACCGGTGAAGCGGGTGATGCCTTCGCATTCGCCGGCGTGATCCCATAGCGCCCGCTGAATTACGCGGTTTTCAACGATATGGCCGAGGTGCTCGCATCCCAGTGCGTGGGCTTCGAAGGTCGTGCGGGCCAGGTTGGGTGGCACGAACCGGCTGAATGGATGAGGGGCCGCATCCCACACCGACAGGCGGCGATAAGGGGTCAGTCGCATGGCGCGGATGTGTGACCAGGCGCCCAGTCGTTCGAGATAGCTTTCGCTACCCGCGCTAAGGGCCGAAACCCGTAAATCGGGCTCGGCATCCGGATCGAATTCTGCCGGTGTCTCTCGATCCAGCAGGGCGACAGTCATTCCGGAACGTCCGAGTCCGTTAGCCAGCGCCGCGCCGACCATGCCGGCGCCGACGATGATTACGTCGAAAGTTTGCGTCATATCCGCTTCCCGATTCGAATGGCCCCATATTAGTGGCCGGCGAGAGGCGCCGCAAACCTTCTATCCATGATCTTCCTGCTCACTCTTCTTCGTACCCGCTATTCCCCGCTAACGTCGTCTCACCGTAACCATCTCCCACCGCTAACACCTTCCGAGCGAATACGGGTTGTGCTGCTTCAGGAAACCTTGCGCATCCAGGCGGGACGGGGTGAATCCGGCCGGCGAAAGCCCTGGCTGATAACCATAGGGCTGGCCAGGCGCAGGAAGTCATCGGTGGCCATCCGGATCGATTCGGTGTGGCTGCCCGAAGCGAAGACCAGTTGCTGCTGGTTGGTCAGCGCTTCGCAACAATAGACCGACATGCCGTATAGATTACCGAACGGTGGCATGGCGCCGACCTCGCAACTAGGGAAGCGGTCCTTGAATTCTTCCTCGTCAGCGAGTTGAACAAAGTCTGTATCGAGAACATGGGAGAGGCGGTCCCAGCGTATTCGCCAGGTGGCCGGCATGACCAGCATCGCCATTTTGCCGTCCAGTTCGACAATGACGGTCTTGACGACTTCGTCGCCACGAACCTGCGTGTGGTGGGCAAGCTCTTGAGCCGTGAAGGCAGGTGGATGGGTGAGGCAGTGGTACGCCACGGCCTTCGTTTCGAAAAATTCCTTTAATTGCTGAACCGGCATCTTGGACAACCTCCAACCAGCAATGACAGTACGCACTCCAGCTCCGGTTCCGGGCAAGAGTCACCTGTTTCATTGGCAAGCATAGTCGAGGCGGGGCAGAACGCGAAAGTTGGAGAAATCGATTGAGAGGGGCGTGTCGATTGGCGATGGCTGTAAAGTGTGGACGCCGTAGAGGCCGAAGCCCGGCATTCGCCGGGCTTCGGTGCAATCGTGGTTCGGTACAATCGCGGGTAGATTAATCCGCCTTCTTGGACTCGTAAACGTGTACGTCCCGCTGAGGGAACGGAATGGTCACGCCTTCGGCGTCGAACGCCTTCTTGACCTTCTCCTGCATATCCCAGATGAAAGGCCACACGTCCGGTGTCTTGGTCCAGACGCGGCAGCTTATATCCACGGAGCTTTCGCCCAGGGAGCCCACGAAAATATTCGGGGCCGGGTCGGAAAACGCCCGTTCATCCTCTTCTACCAGGCGTTTGAGAATGGCCTTGGCCGTGTCGATGTCGTCGCCATAGCCAATGTTGAAGACCATGTCGGCGCGACGGTTCTCGTAGGCGTTGACGTTGACCAGGCTGGAGTTCGCCAGATCCCCGTTGGGGATGATGATGCGGCGATTGTCGAACGTGTTGATAATGGTGTAGAGAATCTGGATTTCCACAACACTGCCGAAGAAACCCTGGGTCTCGATGACGTCGCCGACTCTGTAGGGTTTGAAGATCAGAATCAGTACGCCGCCGGCAAAGTTCGACAAACTGCCCTGAAGGGCCAAGCCAATGGCCAGGCCGGCAGCACCGATGACCGCGATAAACGATGTGGTGGCGATACCGATCATCGATGCGACGGAAATCACCAGCATGATCTTCAGGATCGCACTGATCAGGCCGCACAGGAACTTGTTCAGGGTCGGATCTTTCTCGCCCAGCTTCTTATCGAGGACGCCGATCACCCGATTGATGAGCCATAGACCGACCACCAGCGTAACGATGGCCAGCAGCACTTTGGGCGCGTAGGCGATGATCATGCCATAGACCATTTGCACCATTTCAGCGACCTGTCCGTCGCTCTGAAAGAGGTTTTCCATGAAAGCTCCTTGTTAATTCCGTGGTTCCATTGATTTCGTGTTTCCAATCACGACGCGTTCGATAAACCGTCTATGGCCGGTGTCGAACAGTAGACACCCCGATGACGTTGCGCGGAACTCCAGTCAGCGTCCAGCTTGGGTCTGTGTCCAGACCTTGTTATAGCAGACAAGCATTAAAGATATATGCAGGTAGATCAAGTCACCTTTAGTGCCAGGCCCATTTTTGTCATGTCAAATCGTCTCGAATAGACGGTTCCGCCACGTTATACGTGACAGCGGCAGTTTGGATGCATGCTACGGCTTCGGGATTGTGCAAGCCGGCGATTGCTCGGCAGCCCATTCGCGCAACGCCGCGAAATCGCCCTGCGCCACGATGCGGCCAGCCTTTTGGTTGAGCTGATAGTCGTACATGGGGTCGTAGTAGTCTTGCAGCAATACCTGGATCCAGTCCGCGTGACCATCGGCATTGCCGGAGCGCTGCTGTTCGTCGAGGGCGGCAACCATGCTGTCGCGCAAGGTCTGGTATCGTTCGCCACCCAGACGTTTACGGATGCGCGCCAGGGCGCTGAGTAGATAGTCGCGGAAGTTGATCCAGCCGGCTTCTTCCCCATCCCGGGCAATAAAGGCATCGAGCATACCGGTCACATAGTCCTGGCGGATGATGTCGGTGCGCTCTTCCAGGGTGTTTTCCAGAATCAGCAGCGGCGCCTCGGTCATACGCTCACGCAGGTTGTGGGGCAGGGCGCAGCGGCCCACCAAGCGGCTTTCATCTTCGAGGAAAGCGGGTCCAGCCTTGGTATGACGTGCTTTTAACAAGGCCACCGCGATACGGTTTTCAAAATCGATCTGGCTGGGTTGGGGCGTCAGGGTGCGGCCGAAACTCGAACCCCGGTGGTGGGCCATGCCTTCCAGATCAACCGGATTGGGTGTTTCCAATAACAAGCGTGTTTTTCCACTGCCGGTGCGGCCGCTGATGATAAATAGGGGCAATTCCTTCAGTAGCGCCTCCTGACTGTCGATCAGGAAGCGGCGCAGAGCCTTATAGCCGCCTTTAACCAGCGGATAGTCCACACCGGCCTCGTGCATCCATCGCTGGGTAAGCTGAGAGCGTAAGCCGCCCCGGAAGCAGAACAGATAACCCCGCGGGTTCCGGTTGGCGAAGCGGACCCAGTTCTCGACACGTTCGCGCTTGATATCGTCCCGGACCAGTTGGTGGCCTAACTCGATCGCGGCCTGTTGGCCCCTTTCCTTGTAACAGATGCCAACGCTGTGGCGCTCCTCGTCGTTCATCAGCGGGGCGTTAAGAGCGTTGGGAAATGAGCCTTTATCGAATTCCACCGGCGCACGCACGTCCAGCAAAGGCGTGTCGTCGAGAAAGAGATGAAGGTAATCGGTCGTGTCGGGTCGGGTCATAACGGCCTGGTTTGGGCTGAATGAATGGTCGCAGTATAACGGATGACTGCTCCCGCTTCAGTCCGCACTGGCAGCCGGGTAGAATGCGGCATGCTTCAAGCCGATGATGCCCCTACCAATAGCACGCTCAACGCATGCATGAGCCGGACCCTCCGTCGCGGACGAGTCGCGTTATCCCGTCCAGCCGGCTGTCCGTCGCTAGCGCTCTATCTGTTCGATCCAGCGGTGCTCGAAGGTCCGCTAACCCATGACGAAGCACAAGCGGTCGTGGCTGAACCGGCGTATTGGGCGTTCTGCTGGGCCAGCGGCCAGGTTTTGGCGCAATTTATTCTCGATCATCCGGAACGGGTAGCCGGCAAACGGGTCATCGATTTCGGCTCCGGTTCCGGGGTAGTTGCTATTGCTGCGGCTAAGGCCGGCGCCCGTGAGGTGGTGGCCTGCGATATCGACCCGGACGCCTTGATCGCCATCGCGGCGAACGCTCAAGTCAACGGAGTGGCCGTCACCGTTTGCGGCGATTGGACCGCCCGAGAGGGTAAATTCGATGTCATCACAGCGGCCGATGTACTCTACGATCCGGAGAATCGTCCGTTACTGGGGTATTTCCTTGAGGGGGCGCCTGAAGTTTTGCTGGCGGATTCGCGAGTGAAGGATCTGGGCGATACGCGGTACCGGCTGCAAGCGGTGCGCGAAGGAAGAACATGGCCGGATCTGCACGAGTTCGAGGAATTCAATCGGGTGCGTATCTACCTGGCGAGCGCTTAACGAGGCGAGTTTTCCGGGAACGAAAAGAAGGGCAACAGATGTTGCCCTTTGTCGGAACAGGTATCTCGTCCTTGTGCTCTTCGACATCCTGTCGCTATCTGATCCCTGGCCAGCTCCGTGGCGCCAGCTTCCGAGCCGGCGATCCAAAATAAGTATCCCTTAAGCATTAAATCCTTTTGGTCCCTGCTTCCCCTCACATCCTGTGAGGAACGACTCCCTGTGTCGTCCTGTCCCTGTCATCCTGACCAGATCCACTATACCGACTTGAAGATGACTTTCGTGTGACAGCATACCCGTCTTGACGTGATCAGGAAGTGATCGGAAATAAATAATCTTAAATATCAGCAATATGCGAATTAGTTGAATGTTGATGCTGGCGCTTCGCACAGTACGAATTCGCTATTTCTCACGCCTTTGTAGGAAATATCTCACAAGGTTAACGGGCGATATCTCAAGCGAGAGAGGCGGGCTATTCGTCGATCGTTCAAAAAGTTCCCGTTGCCGGGGGCTTCTCGCGTCAATCGGACTGACGAATAGCCTGAAGCGGCCTTAGTATGAACCACCAGAGCATTAAACCCAGGCCGATGCCGATGGCATCCGCGACAAGATCCAGCAGCGACGCCGACCGGTAGGGAATGGGCGCCTGGATCAGCTCGATCAATGCGCCGAAAGCCAAAATCAGCAGGCCACTGTGCAGGACCGGAAGACGGGGCCAGCCCAGGCGTGCGAGCAGCATCAATTCTATAAAAGCAAGGGTATGATTGGCCTTGTCCCAGGTGGAGGTGGCGACCGGGTGGGTGAGCTCGGCGGTCGATAGCCAGAGGATCAGTGCCATGGAAGCGACAAGTGCGAGGCGCCAGGCGGGCGTCCACTGTGTGAGTCGGCGTAGAAGTTCAGTCATGGTTCCCAAGGTATTGGTCCGGTGGCCGGTCATGGTATGCTCTGCGCCCGAATTCTGCCAGCGGCCCTTCTCGATGCCAGTCAGGCGTCTTCGCGCGGCTCAGCAGGCATGTAGGCGATACGTCAACAGGCCCTCGAAAACCGGAGGATGCGGACATGCTTAAAGGCAATTTCTTTCATGGCCTGAGCTACCTTGGCGAAGGATTCCGGCTGATCCGCCAGCCGGGGCTGCGTCTGTTCGTCATTATCCCGCTGATTATCAATATCCTCCTGTTCGGCCTCCTGTTCTACTTCCTGGCCGAAGCCTTCGGACTCATGATTGCGACCGCCATGGGCTGGCTGCCGGATTGGGCCTGGCTGCAAGCCATGGACTGGGTATTCTGGATTCTGTACGGCGTGGTGATTTTGCTGATGCTGGCTTACGGTTTCGTTATCGTCGCCAACCTGATCGGCTCTCCTTTTTATGGCTATCTCTCCGAGCTGACGGAAAAGCACCTGACCGGTCAGGATCTGGATGCCGGGGGCGGATGGGTCCAAATTCTCAAGGATGTCCCCCGGGCATTGTTGCGGGAGGTTCAGAAGATTCTCTACTACCTGCCGCGTGCCGTATTGCTGCTCATTATCGGGCTGATTCCCGTGGTGAACCTGGTGGCGGCGGTGCTCTGGTTTCTGTTCAACAGCTGGATGATGGCGCTGCAGTACGTGGACTACCCGGCGGATAACCATCGCGTCAGTTTTGGCGATCTGCGCCGAACCCTGGGCAGCCAGCGGCTGTCCGCTTTCGGTTTCGGCCTGCCGGTGGCGCTGGGGGCCATGGTGCCGGTGCTCAATCTTTTCGTGGTGCCTGCGGCAGTATGCGGCGCCACAGCCTATTGGGTGCGCGAGCGTCGGCCTGAAGCTGAATAACGAAATACAGCCGGTAACCCTTTCAAGTCTTAGCGTTTAAGGTGATTCGAAGCATGGAATTTGTCATTGGTCAGCGATGGGTCAGCCACAGCGATGCCACCCTGGGATTGGGTATCGTCACGGACGTCTCCGGTCGGCGGGTTACGCTGGGTTTTCCCGCAATCGACGAGGAGCGTACCTACGCCACCGACAACGCCCCGCTGGCCCGGGTGCAATATCAGTTAGGTGACCGGATCGAGACATTCGATGGCGAATCGCTGACGGTAAGGGCCGTGGAAGATGTCGATGGGGTACTGATGTACCACGCCGAAGACGAGAACGGCGACCTGCAACAGGTGTCCGAGGTCAAGCTAGGCAGTCATGTGCGTTTTACCGACCCGCGCCAACGCCTGTTCGCCGGACGGTTCGACCGCAATGGCGCCTTCCGCCTGCGGATGGCGACCGTCGAACATCAGGAGCGCCTGCGTCAGTCACCGGCGCGCGGGCTGATCGGCGCCCGCACCAGCCACCTGCCACATCAAATCTACATTGCCGGGGAAGTGGCCCGCCGCTACGCCCCCCGTGTGTTGCTGGCGGACGAAGTGGGGCTGGGCAAGACCATAGAGGCCGGACTCATCCTTCACGCGCAATTGCAGACGGGATTGGCTCAGCGGGTACTGGTAGTGGTGCCGGATTCGCTGGTGCATCAATGGCTGGTGGAGATGCTGCGCCGGTTCAATCTGCGATTCTCCATCGTCGACAACAGCCATTACGAGGTCGACGACGCCGCTGACCAGATCCTGGCGCTGCTGGGGGAAGAGTCCGCAGAAGAACCGAGCGACGATAATCCCTTTGAGCAAGCGCAGCTGGTTATTTGCAGTCTGGATTTTCTGACAGCCAGTGAAAAGGCCGCTAACGATGCGGTCCGCGCCGGCTGGGATTTGGTGGTGGTCGACGAGGCGCATCACCTGGAATGGGCGCCCGAGGCGGCCAGTGCAGAGTACCAGGCCGTCGAGCGCCTCGCGAACCAGACTCGCGGCCTGCTTCTGCTGACGGCTACGCCCGAGCAGATGGGCCTGGCCGGCCACTTTGCCCGCCTGCGTCTGCTGGACCCGGCCCGTTACCACGACCTGGCAGCGTTCGAGCAGGAAGAAAGCCGTTACGCCGAAATCAATGCCTTGGTGCAGGATCTGCAGCAACAGGGCGGTCGGCCCGACAGTGCGCAGCAGAAGCGGCTGGAGGGCTGGCTCGGTGACGAAGTCTCCGATTTGGTGGCAAAAGATGACGCTGGCCAGGCGCTGATCGACACGCTGCTGGATCGTCATGGCACGGGCCGGGTACTCCTTCGTAATACCCGCGCTGCAGTGCGGGGATTCCCTGAACGCCACGTCCAGCCCGAGCCGCTGCCGTGCCCCGAGTTGTACGCAGAGGCGAGTCTGACCGCCGGTATTGCCGGCCTGACACCGGAAGCCGGCATGGACGAGGAGGCCTGGCTGGCTGACGATCCACGGGTCGCCTGGCTGGAAAAGAAACTGGCGGCGCTGAAGCCGGCCAAGGTCGTGGTGATCTGCGCCAGGGCTGAGACCGCTACGGCACTCGAGCACTATCTGCAGCTACGCGCCGGCATTCGCAGTACGGCCTTCCATGAAGGTTTGAGCTTGCTTGAGCGTGACCGGGCCGCGGCCTATTTCACCGAAACCGAGCAGGGTGCCCAGGCGCTGATCTGCTCAGAAATCGGCAGTGAAGGCCGCAACTTCCAGTTCGCACATCATCTGGTGCTGTTCGATCTACCCGCGAACCCGGACCTTCTGGAGCAGCGTATCGGCCGCCTGGACCGGATTGGGCAGGGCGACGTTATCGATATCCATGTGCCCTACCTGGAGAATACCGCTCAGTCGATCCTCTTCCGCTGGTATCACGAAGGCCTGGATGCCTTTGCCCGCAGCTGCGCCGTCGGCGTTGCCGTCAAAGCGGCTGTGCAGCCGGAATTCGAATCCGCTTTGGCGAATCCCGAAACAACGGCCGATACCCTGATTGAAACCACTCGCGACCAGGCCCAACAGCTCAGGCTGCGCCTGCAAGAGGGGCGGGACGCACTGATCGAGATGAATTCCTGCCGCCCGGCCGAGGCGCAGGCGCTGATCGAAAGCATCGAAGCGGAAGAGCAGTCTTCCGGCCTGGTCAATTACATGACCGAGGCGTTCGATATTTTCGGCGTCGATACCGAGGCGCACACCGAAACCTCCGACGTGCTCAAACCCTCGGATCACATGCTAACAGGCCACTTTCCGGAATTAACCGAGGAGGGGCTGACAGTGACCTTCGATCGTCAGCAGGCACTGGAGCGGGAAGACCTGGCCTTCCTGAGCTGGGAGCACCCGATGGTCACCGGGGTGATGGAGCTGATGACTGAATCCGAACTGGGCAACGCCGCTCTGGCGAGCCTGTCGGTAAAAGGTCTGCCGCCGGGCACGTTGCTGCTGGAAACCCTGTTCACGCTGCATTGCCCGGCGCCGGGCAGTCTGCAGCTGGCGCGTTGTCTGCCACTGGCGCCGCTGCGTCTGCTGGTGGATGTCAACGGTAAAGACCTTTCGGCGGCCTTGCCTCATGACCGGCTTAACGAGCTCTGTTCCAACATTCGCCGCCGCACGGCGCAGGCCGTCGTGCCGCAAATCCGTGCCGAGGTGGAAACCATGATCGACCACGCCGAGGGGTTCGCCGCCGAACGGTTGGGCGAGGTGCAACAGCAGGCCGCCGAGCGGCTGCGCCAGCTGATTCAGCCGGAGGCTGATCGTCTCAAGGCTTTGCGTAAGGTCAATCCCGCCATTCGCGAGGACGAGATCCACTTCTTTGAAAATCAGATCGCGGCCGGTGAGGAGGTTGTCGGTAAAGCGCGGATGGCTCTCAGCGGTTTGCGGGTAATTGTCTCTTCCTAGTGCACTGTCTGGATCCGTATTGGTTGTGGTTTGCGGGCGTCAGCGTTTTTGGCGTCCGTCCGTCGGCTGACGGGTGACCAGAATGGTTTGCGTCTTCCGCCAACCGTATTGGGTGGGGCTAAATCGGGTTAGCCGAAAGCCTCATTGACAGATCGCGACTTAGTCACTGGCTTGCAGCCATCCAATCAGGTAGCTTTAGCGTAACGTTTAGTTACAAAATCTGCGGGTTGGAAATAGCCATTCAGAACGCTATACCGCCGCTCATTTCACTACATGGAAGACAGAGAACGCCTATGACGACTTTGATCATTCTTTTACTCGCAATTGCCGGCCTGCTGATGGTCTTGCGCCAGGAAGCCGGGGCCAAGCCCGCGATCGCGGTAATGGCCGGGTTTGGTGTTGTATCCATGTTCTTTGGTTCCGGCTGGCTGGCCTTGGTCCTGTTTATCGGTGCCGCACTGACAGCCGCTTGCGGTCTGCCGGGACTGCGCCGGTCCTGGTTGACGCCGCGGGTATTCGACATGTTCAAGAAAGTCGCGCCCAAGGTGTCCGACACCGAGAAAGTTGCCCTGGATGCCGGCACCGTGGGCTGGGACGGCGAAATATTCACCGGCCGTCCGAACTGGCACCAACTGCTGGTCAATCGCAACAACGGGCTTACCGAAGAAGAGCAGGCGTTTATCGACAACCAGTGCACCTGGGCCATCAGCCGCTGCAACTCCTGGGACGTGGCGGTCGAGCGTGCCGACCTGCCGCCGGAAGTCTGGGAGTTTCTTAAGAAGGAAAAATTCTTCGGCATGATCATCCCCAAGGAGTACGGTGGTCTCGGCTTTTCCGCCAAGGCGCAATCCGCCGTGCTCCAGCGCTTGGCCTCCAATGAGACGCTGATGGTTTCCGTCGGCGTCCCCAACTCCCTGGGGCCGGGCGAGCTGCTGCTCAAGTACGGTACCGATGAGCAGAAAGACCATTATCTGCCGCGTCTGGCCGATGGACGCGATATTCCCTGCTTCGGCCTGACCGGCCCGCGGGCGGGTTCGGACGCCACATCCCTGCCGGATACCGGCATCGTCTGCAAGGGCGAGTTTGACGGTAAGGAAGTGCTCGGGCTACGCCTGAACTTCGAGAAGCGCTGGATCACGCTGGCGCCGATCGCCACGGTCGTAGGCCTGGCTTTCCGCATGTTCGACCCGGATAACCTGCTGGGCGAGGAAAAAGACCTGGGCATCACCTGCGCCCTGATCCCGCGGGATACCAAGGGCATGGAAATAGGCCGTCGTCATTGTCCCATCGGCTCGCCGTTCATGAACGGTCCGATCAAGGGCAAGGATGTATTTATTCCTCTGGATTACCTCATTGGCGGCCCGGAAATGGCTGGCGAGGGCTGGCGGATGCTGGTTGAGTGCCTGTCCGTGGGCCGCTGCATCACCCTGCCGTCCGGAGCTGCCGGCGCTGCGGCGTCTGCCCTGGGCACCGCCGGCGGCTTCACCCGGGTCCGTCGCCAGTTCAATACACCGGTGGCCGAGATGGAAGGCGTGCAGGGGCCACTGGCCCGCATTGCCGCCATGACCTACATCACCCAGTCCTCGGTGTACCAGACCGCCAACATGGTGGACAACGGCGAGAAGCCGTCGGTACCGTCCGCGATTCTGAAATACCAGCTCACCGAGATGCAGCGCGCCACCCTCACTGACGCCATGGACGTTCATGGCGGCAAGACCGTTACGTTGGGGCCGCGCAACTACCTGGGCATCGGGTACAGTGGCTCCGCGGTATCGATTACCGTGGAAGGCGCGAACATTATGACCCGCAGCCTGATGATCTTCGGTCAGGGGGCCATTCGCTGCCATCCCTATGTGCTGGAAGAGCTGGCGGCCAAGGACAACGATGACATCGATGCGTTCGACACCGCGTTCTTCAATCATGCCGGCCTGATCTTCGGCAACGCCGCTCGGGCCTTTACCCAGGCGCTGGGGGTCGGTCATGCGGACGTCCCCTTCGATGCGGTCACCCGCCGTTACGCCCAGGCTGTGGCGCGCTTCAGCGCAGCCTTCGGTCTGTGCGCTGACGCGGCTATGACCACGCTCGGCTCCGAGCTGAAGATGCGCGAGCTGATCTCCGCTCGCCTGGGCGATATGCTGTCCAATCTCTACATGGCGTCCATGGTGCTGAAGAACTGGAACGAGACCCAGCCGGTGGAAGGCGAGAAGGTGCTGGTGCAATACAGCCTGCAGTATCTGCTGTACCGCACCGAGCATGCCCTGGACGAACTGTTGCATAACCTGCCGAACCGTCCGGTTGCCTGGGCGCTGCGCGCGCTCACCCTGCCGCTGGGTCGCAAGTGGGAGATGCCGCACGACGACGTGACCCGCGGTATCGCCAAGGCGATCAGTACCGCGACGCCGCTTCGCGAGAAGCTCTTGCGTCCGGTCTGGTCGACGCATGTGGAAGACGGGGTCGCCAATCCCGTCGCGCAGTACAATGATCTACTGGCGGATTACGACCGTGCCGAGAAGCTCTACCGTGCCGCCGGCAAGGCCTACGCCAAGGGCGACCTGCCCATGGAAGTGCTGCATCCGGAAGACCGCTTCGAGGCAGCCTACAAGGCCGAGATCTTCACCGAGGAGGATATCGAGTTCATGCGTGATTATGAGGCCAAGGTGCTGGAGATGCTTACCGTCGACGATTTCCCGTTCGATGCTCTGGCACAGAAGAAGGAGACCGTCATCCAGCACAACGCCGCCTGAGCGTAGCCGGGCCGGGCATTTATGCCCGGGTCTGGTAGACTCGAACCCGTTATGCGCCAGCATAGCGGGTTTTTTTGTGACCAAGCGTCTGTGTCCAGTTAGAAGGAGAACAGGGTGCCTATCGCGTATTCCATGCTTGCGGTCAGTCTGGGGGCTGTGATTGGCGCCAACCTGCGCTGGCTATTGAGTATCTGGCTCAATGCCAGTGGCCAGGCCATACCGTTGGGTACTTTGGTCGCTAACCTCTGCGGTGGCTGGATGGTTGGCTGGCTGATCAGCTATTTCAGCCAAGCGCCGCATCTGGGGCCGGAGTGGCGGCTGTTTGCGGTGACCGGCTTATGCGGTGCGCTCACCACCTTCTCCACCTTTTCCGTGGAAATGTATGGAGCCCTCCAGGCCGGGAAATGGCTGGCTGCTTTTGGCGGTGTGGCACTTCATGTCATTGGGTCCTTGTCAATGACCGCCCTGGGGATTTATTGTTTCCATACGTTACGCGGCTAAGTGACTCTCAGTGGCCAGTGGCTGTTGTTGGGAGTGCCGCTGCTTGCAGGAGCGCAAGCGGGCCTGTCGCGTACGTACGGAAACGGAAGGCGCTTGTGAACGCGACAGTATGCGCCGGGCCCCACGGAAGGCGCCTGGGAGGCATTCACAGGTGCTGAACCCACGTATATGTACCTACCTCGTAAAATTTTGTTGGCAAAGCGCAACATCGGGGTTACAGTGGGTGGCGTAGGAAAGGTTCAGCAAAGCGTTTCATAAATAAGACGGATTCCTCTGTAGTCAGGTAGTGCTCGTCCTGTTTTTGATAAAGCGAATTGCGTTTCCGAATACCGCCCTCGGGCATTTGATTGATTGATTACAGGAAGACACAGATATGTCTACAGAGACTGGTACCGTTAAGTTTTTCAACGAAACTAAAGGCTTTGGCTTCATTACTCGTGAAAGCGGCCCGGACGTTTTCGTTCACTACAGCGCCATTCAAGGCTCAGGCTTCAAGACCCTGGCTGAAGGCCAGCAGGTCGAGTTCACTGTAACTCAGGGCCAGAAGGGTCCGCAGGCTGAGAACGTTAACCCGCTCTAAGCCAGTAGAATCGAATGAGTCGCGGTCTTCCAGACCGCAGACTATTCAAAGAAAGGCAGCCTCGGCTGCCTTTTTTATTGCCTATAAATTGCGATCACGTCCTCTCTCATGCCACAGCCGCAGGTTTCTTCGGTAATCACCCATATGACTTTCTTGACGTAGAGTCGTCCAACCTCTGTGATAGGGATTCAAAAGGAGGAGAGCGTTATGCACATTGTGGTTATCGGTGCCGGCGTGGTCGGTGTCACGACAGCTTGGGCGCTGCGCAAGCGGGGACATCAGGTCACGGTCATTGAGCGCCTGGAGGGCGCCGGGCAGGAAACCAGTAAGGGTAACGCCGGCCAGCGGTCCTATGGCGTCGTCTATCCCTGGGCCTCTGCCGCGATGGTGCGCAAAGCGCTGTCTTACCTGATGGACCGCGATGGGCCACTTAAAATGCGCCTGCCACCGTCTATCGATACCCTGCGTTTCCTTGTCTCCACATTGCGCTTTGCGTACGCACCGGGCGTATTTGGGCTTAACAAACGTGCCATGTTGCGCCTGGGCATCCACAGTCGGGAGCGGTTCCTGGCGCTGGAAGATGAGCTGGACCTGGCGTTCGATGGCGGCCATGCTGGTTTGCTGCAGCTGGCCAGTTCGCCAAACGCCATGACTGACTACGTAGACTCGGCGGAGGTCCTCCGTGAGTTGGGTATCGAGCATCAGTTGCTGGGGCCGGAGGCCGTGCGGGAATACGAGCCCGGAATGCGTGGCGATGGCCCGCTTTATGGCGGCCTGCGCTATGTCACCGATGGCACCGGTGACTGCCACCTGTTCTCTCGGGGCTTGGCGCAAGCCTGTGAAAACGCCGGCGTTCACTTTCGTTACAGCACTCGCGTCAGCCGTCTGATTGCCGATCACCGGCGCATCCTTGGTGTTGAGTTGGAAGGGGCTCCGGGCGCACCGGAGCAACTGGAGGCGGATGCCGTGGTGCTTTCTGCCGGGTGTGCTTCGCCGGAATTAGCCCGGGATCTCGGGTTGTACCTGCCAATCTATCCGGTCAAGGGCTATTCCATCACCGCGCCGCTGGTGGATGCTGAGCGAGCACCCCGCTCAACCGTACACGACGACAACTTCAAAGTGGTGTCGACCCGGTTCGGCGACCGCTTACGGGCCACTGGTTTCGTCGAGCTGAACGGCTTTGACCGCCAGATTCCGGAGACGCGTCTACAGACCATTCGCAAGTCAGTGAACGCCCGTTTTCCGGGCGCCGCCGATTTGTCGGCCGCCACCACGTGGACCGGCTTCCGGCCCATGACGCCGGACGGCCCGCCGATTATCGGCCGGGGTACACGGGAGAATCTGTTCCTGAATACCGGCCACGGTACGTTTGGCTGGACCCTGTCCGCTGGCAGTGCCGAGCTGATGGCCCAGGTGATCGATGGCGAAGCCCCGGCGCTGTCGCTAGACGCGTTCAGGCCGGGGCGGTTTGCGGAATAGCTTCAGGCGTTTGGGCTATTCCTATGCCTTAGTGTCGGCCCTTCATCATGCAGCTGGCGTAGTAAGTGGTCGTGGCCGGCCAGTCGGAGAACACCCCGATCACACCGACGTCCCGGGCTAGCACGTCGAGCACGGTGAACATATCGCCGTCGTTGTCGATGGCGTCGGCGACCGACTGGTAATACCAGCCACCGCCGGACGCCAGCGGACCGCTACGCTCGAGGCTCCAAGCAATCATGTCCAAACCGGCTCTGCGGGCATTCTTGGCATAGTCGGAGGGCGCGATTTCCCCACGCGCATTCAGGGTCAGCATCTTCCAGATGGCGGGCGCAATAATGTTGACGCCTTGGTCTTTCAGGGAGCGCATGTAGTCCAGCGAACTCACGTCCGGCTCGTTGGGGCGCTCGTCCAGGAACACGGCCTGGCGACCGTAGGCGGGGGTAGTGTTGATCCAGTAAAGCACATCTTCAAGCCGGAACGACTGCGGCCACACATCCGCTGGATCGACCCCGGCTTCCTCGTATTCGGCAATGAGCTGTCGCGCGTAGTCTTCCTGGGTATAGTTTCCCTCATACGGCATGTCGACCACGGGTGTTTTCAGTTCCGGTGTGAATTTAACGCCCAGCTCCTGAAACAGCTCGATGCTTTCTTTGTGGGTCATCAGCGTGCCGCTGGTTTCGGTGGTGTAAAGGTCCGTGCGCCAGTCGGCGGTCCCTTGGACATACTCTTCCGGCGTTGTCGCGTTGGGGTTGAAGGCATCCATCTTGCCGCGCAACTGCTTGAACTCGTCCAGAGTGATGTCGCTGGTCCGGCATTCGGCCTGGGCCGGCGTGCCATTGGCTGCATCGGCCGGCACGAACGGTTGGGTGCACTTGGCGTTCAGCTCGGGAATGGTGACGATGTCGGTGGTGGTGTGCAGGTCGTTCTGGGCATGACGGCAAACCAGTTCGCGGTCCTGGGTGAAGGCGACATCACACTCGACGATACCGGCGCCCATGCGGGCGGCGGCGACATAGGATTCGCGGGTATGCTCCGGAAACTGAAGTGGCGCGCCGCGATGGCCGATGGAAAAGTCGGTGCGCTTAAGCGGCTTGCTCTCGCAGGCTTGAAGTTTTTGCTTCAGGCGGCCGTCGTCCATGTCGTTAACCAGGTAGTACGGACGCGGGCCCACTTGGATGGAAGCCGGGTTACGGTTATGCCAGCCACGGTCATCATGACGATCGTCCTTCCAGCCGCGTTCGTCGTTAAGGCCCCGGTCTTTCTCGTCAGCCTGCAGCGGGGTGCTGCTTAGGCCGGTCAGCGTTAGAGATAGAACCAGCAAGCAAATCGAAGCATTTTTCATAGTAAAATCCTTTTACGTTTTGTTTGTTGGTGGCCTGTCGTTTTCTCGATGAACAGCCATAAACGACTTTAGCCTGCCAAGGGTCCGTGACATAGCAGTGACGGTATGATTAAGCGTAGTCAATACAAGAGGCGCTCGGAAATAGCCGGCAGGTTTTTCCGAAGTTACGGGCCGCACGGCCCGTCTCCCCGGTTAGCGACCTTGTAGCATAAAGGTCTCGTACTCCAGGCGTTCGAATTTGCGCGAGAGCATAAACAGGCCAGCCAGGGCGGAAACCAGCGTAGCGCCAGCAAACCCGTAGCCAAAAAAGGAGGCCCCGAGGCGAATCGTAATCAGTGTAAAAACAATGTTGCTGATAAAAAACAGCAGGCATAGGCTCACATTGATGCGGCGGGCATCCAGGTAGAAGAGCACGTTCTGTATGGCCAGCAGCAAAAGCTGGGTGCCTACTGCCACCAGATCGATCTGGAACAGGGGCAGGTACAGAGGCGATATCCCGATGGCTTTAAGAATATCTTCCGCCCAGACAAACAAGACAATGATGGTCAGGCCCTGCACCTTGAAAATTTCGTAGATGCCGTTGCGCGCGATGAGCACCATTTCGTCGCGGAAACGGTTGATCCGTTCCAGCGTGTCTCCTTCCCGGACGGCCGTGTAGAAGCGGTCGTAGGCCTCCGCAAAATCCGCTTCCATCCGCACCAGAAACACCGCCATGCCGGGGATAATCGACAAGTACGCCAGAAAAATAGGCAGGTCATAGATCACCGACGCTCTCAGACCGTCGATGATGCGCTGAGAGGTATCCGGATGGAACCAGAAGATCAGCTTGTCCACCCAGACCGCCGCATTGAACAGTAGTCCCGTAAAGATCAGTGCGGGAAAGATCTGCTTGCGCTGCAGGAAGTCGAAGCGGATAAAGCTGTTGCCCGGATACTGGCGAATGATGGTGTAGAAAAAGCTGAAGAACAGCAGGCTATGGCCCAGCAGAATACCCAGCAGTAGCCCCTCCAGCCCCCAATCCGCCAGTCGCAGCGAAGCAATGACTGCCGTGCCGTAACCCAGTGCGAACAGCAGCACGATGCGCCGGTAGGATTTCATGCTGGATAGGAAAATCGTCACCAGCCAGAGATTACATAGCACCACGAAGTTGGCCAGCATCAGGAGCCTGTAGAGCACCGAGGTATCCCACAACAGCAACGCGATCCCCAGACTGCCCACCAACACCGCTAACACTGTGGCAACCCAAATCAAGCCCATCAGATTGGGCAGGATTAATGCGCTCTCCCGGGCATAAAGCTTATCTGCTACCCAACGGGTAAACACATGCTGGAAAATTCCGGACAAAATCAACGAGAAGGCCATCAGGTAGGTGACCGATACGAGAAACTGAACCACCTCCAGGTCGGAGACTGCAAGGGTGACGCTGAAAATACCGATCATCATCACGCCCAGTACGGAGAGTACCCAGGGTCCGGAGCTGATGATGCCGGCCAGGCCATAGGCTTCGATCAGGTTGAGGAAGCTTTCGCGCCGCAAAATACGGCGGATTTCGAAACCGATGCCGGCCATCAGTCCTCCAGGGCCTTGCGGTAGATGTCGCGGTAGGCGCTGAACATGCTCTCCAGCGTATAAAATGCCTCCACCCGCGCCAGCCCGGATTTCTGTGCGGCGTACCACGTGGGCTCGTCGCTCAGCAACCGGACCGCTTCCCGGGCGGTGGCTTCGGGATCGGCAATGGGCACCACTGCACCGCTGGCACCGAGCGCCCGGTCCTCTTCGCTGGCACCTTCGAGTAACTCGCGGCAGGCGCCTACATCGGTGGCCAGGCAGGGTAGACCGGCAGCATGGGCTTCGAGAATGACCAGCGGCAATGCTTCCGAGATAGAGGTCAACACCATCAGACCCAGTTGCGGCAGAATGTCGTTGATGTTCTGAAAGCCGAGAAATTTCACTTTATCCTGAAGGTCGAGGCTGATTACCAGCTCCTTGCACTCGGTGACGTAGTCCGCGTCCTCGTCTTCCGGTCCGGCGATCCAGCCCTCGGCATCGGGCATGTCATCGCACACCGTGCGCATGGCGCGGATGAAGGTCTTGATGTCCTTGATCGGCACCACCCGGCCCACCAGCCCCAGCACCTTGGGGATATGCTCCGGACGGGACGCGCGCACCGCGTTGAATCGGGCCGGGTCGATGCCGTTGGGAATGAGAGTAGTGCGCTCCCGGGGCGCGCCGTCCTGCCACTGGCGCTGCTGGTTGCCCTGGTAGAGCGCCACGATCGGATCAGCCTGCTGGTAGGTCAGCCGTCCCAGCGCCTCAAAGAAGCGAATCCACATACGCCGGATATAGCCCACTTCCTCGTTGAGCGTGCCACTGACCTGGTCGGTGGGGTCATGAATCCATTGCGCCTGCGATAGGTCAATCTTGCGCTCTTTGGTGTAGATGCCATGTTCGGACAGGGCGAGGGGCAGGCCGCGCTGGTTGCTGGCAATCGCACCCAGCAACCCGGCATAACCCGTGGAGATGGAGTGGAGCATGCGTACACGGGGCATGTTGCGAGCGATGGCTGCAAGCTGGAACAGCGGCGCATGCATGATGCGTACGGACCAGAAATAATCGACGAACGAGGGTTCGGTGCAGTAGCGCCGGTAGTGGTCGTCGATCATTTCCCAACTGGACTGGCTGAACAGGAAGTCCTCGCGACTGATGCCACCGGCCTGGCCGAGGTCCGAGAACACTTTGTGCAGGATGTCGGGGGCTACCGGCTCACCGGATTTGAAGCCTTCGTGCAACGCGTGCTGGGCGGCAAAGGCGGTCTTGTTGCCACGGCGCGAACGGGGCTGACCACGGGCGTCGCTATCCATCAGGTAATGGACTTCCAGGTGTTTGACGTTGTCCGGCAGAGTGTACTGTTGTTTGCTGTAATGACTGCGTTCGCCACCCAGGAAAATCAAGGCAAAGGTGAACTCCGGCAGCCCCGTGATGATTTGATGCACCCAGGAAGAGACACCGCCCCGGATGAACGGGTAGGTGCCCTCCAGCAGCAGGGCGATATCGGCGGTTACCGGAATGTCTTGGGGTTTTTTTGGAGTCATAACCACGCCTGTACCAGTGAACGGATGCCGGAGTTCTGAGAGTTGGGCGAGCAGGCAGCCAGCTCTGCTCGCACCTGGTCGAGGTCGCGCGTATGGAAGGCCACTTCAGCCAGATAGGGGCGTATCAGGTCGTCCGGCGCACCTTTGTCCAGTGCGGTATGGAAGGCTTCTCTTGCGGTTTCCAAGTTGCCTAGCTCGAGTTCGACCCGCCCGAGCAAACGCCAGTCATTATGCTGGGGCCGGCGCTGGATCAGCCGTTGCAACATAGCTTGAGCACTTTTCAAATAGTGAATGCGCAGTCCGCCCTGAGCCAGGCCCAGATAGCCCATTTCCCACCAAGCCTGGGCCAATCGGCGCTGCAGCCGCGGGGTTTGCTCGTCGGTTGCACTGGTCAGTGCCTGCTGCAGCCGGTTGGCTCGATGGGTCAGGGCCTTTTCCTTCTGCTCAAGCATGGAATAAGCCAGAAGTCGCACGTCGTCGACCTTGTCGCGCAAGGCTTCGCGCAGGATCTGCACCGCGTCCCGGTCCTGCATTTGACGGGTGGAGAGTAGCGCCTTGAGCCGTTTTTCGGGGTCGCTGGCTTCACGTAGGATCTGGCGCAGTCCACCCTGGCTGTACACCATTTGTAGACTCATATCGATAGGTTTGTAAGGCAGTTCAGGGATGGCAATTTCCTGCCAGGGAACTTCCCGTTCCGAACGTGGCAGGTACAGCGCCAGCAAGACACCGAGCGCCACGCCTATGCTGCCGATTAACGGAATGGCGAACTGGAGGCTGAACAGAAACAGAGCTGCCCGTCGGGGCGAACCCTGGTAACGCTTGGGTAGCAGACGTAGCAGAACCACAGCGAGTAGGGCGCAGGCGATAGCGTGACCGGCCAGGTAGGCTAGCAGTTGCGCCTCGCTGGGCAAGGGGGAAGCCAACCCGACGATGCCGGCGATTTCCAGGACTACGGCCTGGGCGATCAACCAATTACTCCCCATGGTCGAGGGCCTCCTGTAACCAGGTTTCAGCGCTCTTCTGGTCCGCAATCTGAAGGACCTGCAACTCGCCCTCGACGTCGATCAGTGTAACCCCCAATTGTTCGCGAATGCCGTCTTCCAGGCGCTGGATATAGCCCGCTTGGCCCAGCTCGTCGGTAAGCGGCATCAATACCAGCACCGAGAGCCTGCGATCGCTATGTTTCTCGTAGACGAGGTCCAGGCCGCGGCGGACACGTTTGATGTGTTCGGCCACTTGTTGTGCCCTCAGTCCCGCTGGCATGTGTAGGGCCAACAGCGCTCCGGGGAGGTCGAAGTCTTCCGCGTCCCGGCCCACGCGAGCAAGCTGATGTCGCAGGGTGCGCAATGCCGGTGGATCGGTCGGCGTGGTGTGGTCCTGCTCCACGATGATGTCGGCCATGTGTCCGGCCAGGATTGCCAGGAAGCGGAGGGCTTGAGGCTCGAAGCTGAAGAACGGCATTGCCTCGATGGCACAGAGCGCATTGATGTGGCCATTCGCGTCGATAAAGGGAATGACCGCCAAAAACCGGGTATCCATGTCCGGTTGGCGCTGGCGGTACTCGGTCTGAATGGAGATCAGCTTCGCCTCGGCCAAGGCGTGTTGAACGAGCGGGTCGGTTGCGGGGAGTATTTTGGCATTGCCGACGGTCGCCAACGGCTCTGTTAGGGCTTGACCATCCTGTACCGGGAAAATACCGGCAATCTGAAGCTGGCCGTAACGGACTAACAACTGCAGCATGGCGTTGGCCCGGCTGCGGGTCAGGCCGGCCGCGGAGTCCTGCCCCAGCTCGTCGTAGAGGCGGCGTAGGGCTTCACGTAGACTGCGGGAACTGCCGGCCAATTGTTGTTCCAGGCGGTCGTGGGAGACTTTGAGCAGATAATAGTTGCGGGTAAATTCCTCCAGGCGGGCTTCGCGGTAATCGTTTGACGCTTCCAGCTTGGCGCGGCGGCGTTCCCAGTAGTCGCGAAACTCCCCGGCCACTAGGCTGACTCCGAGAATGCCGACCGCCCAGATGTATGGGTAGGGTTCGTCCAAAACGCCCAGGTAGCGTTGGTATAGGTCCAGGCCGGCGACGATGAGGATCGACGCTACCAATGCCATGAAGAAACCGTAGCGGAGCCCCACGAGGAGTGGGCCGAGCACCGGCCACGGGAAGCTGCCGCTCAGGTAAAACGGATCGTCCGGGCGGTTCCAGGCGCCCAGGGCGAAACAGATGGCAGTGATCGCCAAGGTCTCGAACCAGCGCAGGGGCTGGCTGACGTTACGGGCGCGCTCCGCGGTGTGCTCTAGATTATCCATTGGCGTCCGGCTAATTCCCGCCGCTGACCAGCGGCATGGCGTCGGTCAGTTCGTCGATCACCTTGTGGGCGGCCACGCTCAGACTCTCCCGGCCCCAGCCGGTGCGGGCTGCGGTGCCCGACCAGATGACGTGCTGGCCGTCCGCGCTGCGGACCTCAAGAGTGACGCCCACCGCGGGTTCACCGTCCAGGCCGCTCTTATAGCGCCACTCTTCCACGGTGCCGCTGACCACGTAATCGTTGCCGCCGGACCGGGCCTGTTCAATAGCCGCCTGGCGCTGCTCGCGCGTGTCGGACAGCAAAGGATCGCGTTCTTCCGGCAGGTAAAGCGTGACTCCGCCGCTGCCTTTAGCCCGTAGGATGGCTGCCAGAACGCTGGCCGCCTGCTCTCCGGCCCGGGGCGTTTGTGACAGGTTGACGAGCGGGACCACTGCAAAAGCGCTCTCCCTCGGAATCGGGCTACCTCGCTCGCTCTGGATCACAGCGCAGCCGCCAAGTAGGACCAGGGCCATGCCAGCGAAGAGCCAGGCGTGTCGAAGTTGTCGTTTCATGAGTATCTCCTTAACGGCCGGGGAATATCGTATAGGTTAGGTTCAAATCCGCCCTACCACTGCCATCCAGACCCTCGGAGGTCCAGCGGCCGGACAGGGCCAGTTCGTCGTCGCCGAACAGTTGCCAGCCCACGCCCGCGCCTATGCCGATTTCCGGCGTCTTTGTGGATAGCACATAACCGCTCCCGATTTCCACGAAGGCTCTGGGAGAAGGGGCGGTGCGATAAGTTGCGTGCGGCTCGCCGTGACTCCAGCGCGCGGCGATGCCGAGACGCTCGTAGTCTTCGGTCAATAGGCTGCCGGCTTCCAGTGGTGTGTCCAACTGCGTCTGGATGCTGGGCGGTAACGGATCGGTCAGATTCAGGGACTGACGCTGATAGCCAGCGCTCAACGTGAAGACCGGGTCCTCGCGCCATAGAGTGTAGCTGCCGGTGAGGCTGGCGCTGTAGCCATTGCCCAGCTTCTCGCCGTCCTCACTGTGGTGATGTAGCGCAGCCAATTGACCGTATAAGCTTAGCCGGGACCAGGGGGCGTAGTTGGCGCCGACGTACTCTCGGTCACGGTCCACCAGCCACCAGGATTCGGCGCTGTCGGGCGCGCGCTCGTTGCGGCCCAGGCCCAGGCTGACGGCCCAGCGATCAGCCGGTGCCCAGCGGGTTTCCAGCTGCCAGGCGGTCTCGTGGCCCTCGGCGCGGGCCAACTGCTCCACTCCCAGCGTGGTGTCGAAGCGCTTACCCGGCAGGGTCAGGGCAATGCTGCCTTCGTTTGAGCGGTCAGGCTCCCGGCGCAAACGTCCGGAGCCGCTGGCGTTGAGTGATCGCGCTTCAGCTTCGACGATGACGTCATTCATGGCGTAGCGGCCGGATAGCCGGGTCTGGTGCACCCTAAAGCTACCCAGATCCTGCCACTCGCTCCCTAGTTGCAGGCTGCGAGGAAATTGCTGCTGAAGGTTAATCGTATCGCGAAGCCGTTCCCGTGCTGTGGCCGGTGTCTCTGGCGATTCGAGAGACTCGAGCTGGCGGCTGAGTCGCGCGGCTTGTTGCTCGCGGTTTTCCGGCGCCGGGTAAAGGAGGCTCGCGTGGGGCAGGCCAGCGCGCGCGTACCAGCTTTCCGCCAGCAGGGCGTTGTCGTCGTTCTGTGCTTGATTGCCCAGGTCCCGCCGCCGTTCAGCCACATTTTCGACATCGAGTTCAAGGGAGCGGGCGAGCAGGCGACGCGCCTGTCTATCCAGCCCCCGGCTGCGGTAGAAGGCCAGACGAGATTCTGCGTTGGCGAAATCTTGTGGCTCCAGTCGGGCCAACAGTGCGTCGGCCGAGCGATGATTGCCGGTCTGCTCGAGAACATTGGCGGTGGACCAGAGCCATTCGGGTTCGCGGCTGTGTCGGGAAAGGCCGCGCAGGAACCACTGCCGCGCCTGCCAGGTATCCCCCAGGGCGCTGTAGCCATAAGCGAGTACTGCATTGGTTTCCGGGGTTGGCTCCCGGGCGAGACGGGCCAACAGATGTGGCAGGGTATCTTGGAACCGCTGGACATCGTTCAACTGGAGCCAGGCCCAGCCGGTGAGCACTTCCCGGTCATCCGGTTGCAACTGATAAGCGCGCCGGTAGGCCTGGTCGGCGGCAGCCAGTTGTCCCTGCTGTTGGTAGGCTAGCGCACGCAATGTCCAGTAGCGGGGCAATTGCTCCGCTGCCGGCGATACGGTAAGCCATCGATCCAGAGTGTCCGTCACGCCCCCCCAATTCGCCAGAACGGCCTGGTACTCGGCATTGGACGCTAGGTATCGGGTGTCGCCGGTGGCTGAATAGCGCATTTGGCTCAGGCGGCTCGCGGCGGCGTAATCCCCGAAGACAACGGCCAGGTTCAGCAATTGATCCTGCAGGACCGGGGAAACAGTGTCGATGTCATCCAGCAGCCTGCGGTAATCGTCACGGATTTGGTGGGTGCGGCCCAAATAGGTACCCAACCGCAAACGCGAAGCTCGCACCTCGGCGTTAAGGGTTGGATCTTCAGCCTCGAAGTCCAGCGATTCGAAAGCGTCTTCGGGGCGGCGCGTACGCCAGTATAGGTTAGCCAATTGCAAACGTTGCTCGTCGCTCATTGCGGAACGGGCTAGAAGTGCATCAATCGCACCCTGGTAATCGCGGGTATTGATCAGTAGGTCCAGCTGGCCGGCCTGCAGCATGGCCGATCCAGGGTACTGTTGCAGCCCACGCTCCAGCGCGGCCAGCGCTTGGTCGATGCGGCCGTCGCGAATCCGGGTTTCGGCCAGTGCCCGATAGCCTTTCGGGTCGAGCTGGCCCCGCGCTTCCGCGAGTTTTAGCAGGCTTGCGATTGCGTTTCTATCTGCTAGCGAGTCAGACAGCGCCCGGCCGCGTTCGTAGGCCAGCGAGCTACCGGTCTCCCGGTAGAGCTGTAGCCAGATGGGCAACGCCTCCTTCGGACGGTTGTTCCACTCCAGCACCTGAGCCACGCGCTGACGGTCGTCTTGGGAGAGCTCTTTGGGGTGTCGCTGCAATCTGCGGATAGTGGTCAGCGCTTGGTCGACCCGATTATCCGCCAGTTGTGCGATCAGTAGCTCGCGCTGAAGATCGAGGTTGTTTGGTTGCGTGCCTGCCAGGCGCCCGAGCCACCTCCGTGCATCGTCAGGCGCTCCGGCCATGCGAGCCACGCGGATGCCCTGTTCCAGATCTCGCTGGGCCATATCGTCGTCGGCAATAAAGGCACGAAAGGTTTCCAGTGCGCCTCTCGGGTTGCCGCTGGCCAGTTGCAATCGCAAGATATCGTCCACCAACGGGTCCAATTCCTGGTCAGTCGCTTCCGTCAGTTGTGCTTTCAATACCTCGGCGGCCGCACCCGGTTGGTTTTGGGCCTCGTGCAGTTTGGCCAAACGACGGGCCAACGCGAGTTTTTGGCGTGGGCTATCGGCTTGCTCTTGCAGCATTTGTAGTAACAGGCCCGACTGGGTCGGGCGCAGGGCATCCAACAGCGGACTGAGCAGAGCCATGTTGCGGTCGAAGCTGTAGCCTTGTTCGGGGACGGAGATGGCCTGGGCAAACAGCGCCCGGCGAGCATCGTCGCGCGCGACGTCCGACGTTGTAGCGTAAAGCTGTTGCTTCAGTAGCTTCAGGTATTCCTCCATAGCCAGCGACGGCACGCTGTCCTGGGCCAGAAGGGCCTCAAGCACGGCCATGGCTGCTGATGGCTGGCCGGTTTCGCGCAACATGCGCGCCAGGTTGATGCGAAGGGCGGGATTATCGGGATCGGCGCGCACCAGTACACGCAGGTAGGCGATGGAGAGAGCGTCCGGGTTTTCCAGATAGTCAATGTCTTCGAACACGGCCTGCCGCGGGAATAGAATGAACAGAGCCAGACTGATCAGCACGCCAATCACCAGCAGTGAGGGCAGGTTGAAAAATTTCTCCCGCTGGCGGACCACTAGCGACACTCCAGTGCCAGGGAATCAACGTGCTTTAACGTCAGCCTTACTGCCACAGCATTTTTCATTTTGTTGAACTGCGTTTTCGGGCCGTCCAAGACGCGGCAGTTCGAGGTGTTATCGAGTATGAAATTCACCGGCTGGTGGCCCGCGAAGCCAAGGGTGATATGCCAGCGTTTGTTTTTTTCCGAGCGGGACCAATGCGTGATCACCGCGTTTGCCTCACGCAAATAAGGCCCGCTCGGCGGCCTATCGGATAACATGAGTTTTGGATTGTTGCCTGCAAGGTGTACAAAGCGTTTACCTGCGGCGTCCCGGTATCCTGCCACGCCCTGGCTGTTCGTCAGATCCGGAAACTGATGATGCGGATCGATGCGAACGGTGTGGGGCTGGCCGACACCGCGCCAGTGATACTGACCACCATCGTCTCGCATCAACGCTGAGCGGTACGCGGTGCGGGCGCGATCTGCGTACTGGCTCAGATAAAGCTGAGTTGTAGGCTGACTCATGGCGTAGTCGTAGACAGTGTGCAGGGCACCGAGCGCCGCGGGTTTGGAGCCCGAGTAGAAGTGGTAGTAGAGACTGAGCGGCTTTAGCCGGCCCCTAGCCTCCAGCAGCCTGAAGGTGTCCACCACGTCACGGAAGCCGTAATAGGGCCCTTGCCAGAGGTTGGTGTAGACGTTTTCGTTCATCACCGGTGCGTAGATTTGCAATTCATCTCCGACCGGACGGGCGATGGGCCAGACGCCGGCCAGCTCTGAATCGTAGGGCAGTGGATGGGTATCGCCCCCATTAACGTTGGCCAGGCCGGCCTCTCTGACTTTTCGCAGGGCGGCCTCGGTGGGCAGCGCATCGCCAGTCCACAGGAAGACCTGCACTGACTTGCCGGGGGGCGTCAGTTTCCGGTTAATGTAGCGTATGGAGCCGGCTACCTCGCGCTCTAACTCAGGTGTGTATTCGGGTACATTCAGCGAATAGCCATACTCAGCGAACACGGGCAGCTCCCGTTTCCCGTCCTCAGCGACGATCTGCCAGAAAAAGGGATGGCTGAACGAATGTGAGGCCACCTCAACGTTATCTAAACGAAAGATTTGGCGGGCCAGCTGCTCGGCCTCGGCGCTGGTCTTCGGGTAGATGCCATCCGGGGAGGTTTCCGCCTCGATAACGGATACCGTGTGGGGCAAGTTATAGGCTTGCAGGATATCGTCCATGATGACTTGCGCGGCGAGTGGATTGCCGGGAACCTCTGCCCTGGAAACGAACCCGTCTCCGTCGATATGGGACGTCAGGATAAGTCGGCCGGACTCTGTGGTAACGTCGCTCGCCGGAAAGTCCGGGTGGCCGAAGGCCTCGTCCAGGAAAGCGATAGGATCGAATAGCCAATAAAGCTGATCCTCGGGACCGGGTTCGAACAGATAGGGTGCCACGGCCACACCACCACCGTCGTGGGTGTAAATGGGGTGGAAACGCTGGCCTTCTCGGTCGGTGACCGTCAGCCAGAAGCGTCCGGCCTCCGGTTCTGGCAGAGCGACGCCCGACACCACCGGCAAGCGCTGACTCTCATACTGGCCCACCGAGGATTGGCGTTCACTGTACGTGAGAGGCGGCGTTGGCACCGCCCACTCTGGCGCGCGGGTAAGTGACTGGCAGGCGGGGTCCGCCGGCAGGAGTCCCAAAGTAACAACCGGCAGGCCAGTTGCCTGGTGTTGTTTCAGCCAGCGGCATAGTTTTTGACTTCGCGCTCCCACTTCCCACCAGATGAGAATACCGGCGTAACGGTCCGCGAGGGGTTCATCGGGCAACGGTTCGCCAACGTGCCGGTAAACCGGTATGTAGCCCAGCTCTTCCAACGGCACGGCGGCGTAACGATGCGCTGAACTCTGGCTCAGCAGCGTCGACGGGCTGTCCTGAATTACCAGGACTTCGCGCTTCACCCGGCCCGGCTGCGTGGGTCCTAGACGGGTCAGTTGGGGGTTGCTGACATAGGGAATAAAACCATCGGCGCGAAGTTGCTGAGCCAGGGTGCCGGCCGCGTCGGGATCCTGGATGTAATCGATGGCGATCAGCGGTTTCTCCGGGTGCGCCTGGCGCCAGTGGTTCAGTTGCCGATCAAGCCACTCGCGATCAGTCTCCGGCACGGCGCGATAACGCTTGCGTGCTGGATCGAAACCCTCGCGATAGGATTCGAAAGCCAGGGCGTCGACCTGCGAGTGGGTGTCCTCGGGCAAGTCGAACCCACGATTAATGACGATGCGAGCGCTCGGGTGCTTGTCGCGAATCGTTCGGATCAGTTCGGCTTGGGCTTCCAGAAAAGCATTCGGATGGGTTTGGCCGGCTTCGGTCAATTGGTAGCTGTCGAGGGTATCCAGAAACACTCCCTGAAACCCGGCTTCGAACGCGGGCTCGATCAGCTGGTTTTGCAAGATCTGGCGTACATCCTCCCTGCGCAGGTCCAGTACGCGGCTATTCCACGCCGGGTTGTCGGTCATCAGTCCTGTTTCGGGGAAGGCCCCGAACAACCGGTGGCTACGGGCGATTTCACCGAGACTGACGTAGGCTAGGGTTTCTACGCCGGCCTCGCTCAGGGTGGTCAAGCGTGACTGGCTCACCTGAGGCGGTTGCAGGACCAGCCAGTCGTAGGCCATCAAGGCGTTGACGGGGGCTTCGCTGCCGTAATAGAAGCCGATGTTACCCAGAGCCGCGACGGAGTGGTTCGCGGAGAAAATCAGCGATGTCAGTAATATCCAGGGTAAAAGTCGATATCCCATCGGGCTTGTTTGACGCTTTTCGAATTGTAAGACTGGCGAACGACTAGGCATTGAAAATGGCTGTCCCGACGTTCCTGCAGGGCGCAACGGTGGCCAAAGCCATACGGTTTACCACGTAGTTTAGATGCAATTTCAAAAACTTGGATGTCTTTAGAGGATACACAACGATGAAATTGATTGGCTCGACCACGTCCCCCTATGTTCGTCGCATCCGTCTTCTGCTTGGCGACGACAGTTACGACTTCGAAAATCTGGACATCTACGGGAAGGACCGCGAGGCGTTGCGCCGCAATAATCCTGCGCTGAAAATCCCCATGATTCAGGACGGCGGTCAAGACGTCTATGACTCCCGTGTAATTTCGCGTTACGTCGCCAGCAAACGTGAGGACAAGCCCCTGTCCTGGGATCAGGAAAACCAGTTGACCCTGATCGACGCCGTCAACGATTCGTGCGTCACTTTGTTGCTATCGAAGAAGTCCGGTATCGACGTGGATCAGGATATGATGTTCTACGATCTCCAGCGCGAACGCATCATGATGTCCATGCGGACCCTGGCGGCCATGGTGGATGCCGGCGAATTCGCTGAGTGGAATTATCCGGCCATGTGCCTTTACAGCCTAGTGGACTGGATGCAGTTCCGGGAGGTGGTGGACTTTAACGGTGTGGAGAGTCTGGTGCAGTTCCGGGATAGCAATAAAGACCAGCCGAAGGTGGCGGATACCGACCCACGGCAATAAGGCAGTTATTCGGGGGCGTTCGGCACCTTTAGACAACTGGCTCAATGGCTCAGACAACAGCCATTTTCAGGGCCCGAACAAACACGTGTGAGCGTGATATTGGGCCAGCATTGCTGGCCCGCCGGTTGCTCTAGAGTGGCCTATTTGCTTGCTTCGCGGATTTTGGCCTCTCCGCTTCGCCTTAATCCGCAAAAATGTCTTCGTAGAATACCTTCATGCTTTCCCACGATTCTTCTGCCGCCTTTTCGTCATAGGCTAGCGGCATCTCGAACTTTTCAGCCAGTTCGTCAGCAGCCGGACTGGTGAAGGAGTGTTGCGCTCCGGGGTAGTTGAAGAAGCCCAGGTTGACTTCGGCAACCTGCATTTCCCGCACGAACGCCGCGACCTGATCCGGCGGCACAAAACTGTCGGCACCGCCGGTATGGACCTGAACCGCTGCGGTGACGCTGCCCGGCTCGGCGGTGATATCGCTGCCGAGCGAACCATGGAAGCTCACCACGCCATCCAGGTCTACGCCCATCCGCGCCATGTTCAGCACGACCCCGCCGCCGAAGCAGTATCCCTGAGCGGCAATCTGTTCAGGATTCACGGTGTCGCGGTTCTTCAGGAGTTCCATCGCCTGGGTAAAACGTGATTTGATGGCGCCTTCCTGACCCATGGCCGCCTGCATGAATTTCTTGGCATCTTCGGGATGCTGGGCCACTTTGCCCTGGCCATACATATCCAGCGCGAACGCGGTGTAGCCCAGTTCCGCCAGGCGCTCTGCCTGCTGACGGGCAAAATCGTTGTGGCCCCACCATTCGTGAACCACCAGAATGCCCGGACGCTCACCTTCGAAACGGTCGTCCCAGGCGATATAGCCGGTAAACGGTTCGCCGTCGACGTCGTAGTTCACGGTTTCCGTTTTAAGCGCCGCCTGGGCGGTACCCAGCGTCAGAAGCAGGGCGACCGGCAGGCCCGCCCGAAGTGTTCTGAAGTTCATCGATAACCCTCCTTAGTCGATTTTATCTTTCCCATCGCCTGGCCGTGGACGTGAATCTCACAGGGCCTTGCGGCCCCCATCATCTGATGGGAGACGTTGCCGGCGCAAGCCAGGTGTTCTTGTCATTGCATCCGGCAGGCTGATTTGGCGAATGTGAACTATGCTCATAGCGAGCTGTGTAAGTTCGCACGGCACGCGGTGCGAGTAGCACGCAGTGCAGGTAGCGCGGTGCGAATAACACGCAGTGCAGGTAGAAAGGTACAACAAGAAAGGGGAACGCAATGCTTCTCAAACATGCCTTCGGTCTGTTCACCCACCCTGACGATGAATGGGCGGAAATCCGCCGGGAACACGAAGCGGCGTGGCACGTCTATGCCGCCTATGTGTTGATCCTGGCGGCTATCGGTCCGATTTGTGCGTATATATCCACTACGTATTTTGGCTGGACGGTCGGCAGCGAGCGACTGATCAAGCTATCGAATGTCAGCGCTATTCAGCTGAGTGTACTCACTTACGTCGCGATCCTGGTTGGGGTTTTCGCCCTGGGCTGGATGATCGATTGGATGGCCAGCACCTATGGCGCGAAAAGCGAGGTCGACAAGTCCAACGGGGTTGCCCTGGCAGCCTACGCGGCGACGCCGCTGTTCCTGGCGGGTTTCGCATTACTCTATCCCGTGCCCTGGTTCAATGGACTGGTGTTTCTGGCTGCTGCAGCCTACGCCGGTTATCTGATCTATGACGGGTTGCCTATCGTCATGGGTATTCCCAAGGAACAGGCGATCGTCTATGCGGGCGCTGTGCTTACGGTCGCGCTGGTGATTCTGGTGACGACCCGAGTGGGTTCGGTGCTTATATGGAACCACGGGTTCTCACCCCAGTTCGTTGGCTAAGATGACATTGAGGGCAGTGGAGGAACCATTACCACTGCCCCGGCTCACTCTTTTTCTTGTCCTTCTCCTTCCTTGGATAGCCGGTCCCGAGTCGCTTTGGCGATCTGGATTTCCTGTTCCGTGTAATGGCCCACCATTCGTGCCAAACCGTCTGCCAGTTCGTCGAAACCGATGGGCGGATTGGGGTCGGTCAAATGCCGGACCACCGCAAAAATGCCGCCGTTGATCATGATGTAGCTCATCGTTGGAATGCTCCGGATCTGCAGGGTTTCCGGGTGATGCATCAGGTACTGAGTCACCAGTTCGGAAAGTGTTTTCTGCAGCGGTTCCAGGTACATCTCGAAGTCCAGAGTCATGGCGTACTGGATACAGTTCAGATAGCGACCACCGTCTTCCTGAAGGAAATCCCGGAAGCTGTTCAACAACTCCTTTATCGCGTCCGCTATCGGCATCCGAACAAGATCGGGAACTAGCGGCTGAATCATCGCCACGGTATCCGCCACGAAGCGCTCGGACATGACGCTGAAGATGGCCTCCTTGTTGTCGAAGTACTCGTAGAGCGATCCCACTCCCACCCCTGCAATATCAGCGATTTGCCGAGTGGTGGTTGCCGAAGGGCCGCGTTCGGCCATGGCAATGAAACCGGCCTCGACGATGGCATTGACGGTGGCCTTGGCCCGTTCCTGTCTGGGTTTTCTCGCCATATTTTTTCCGAATTGAATCCGAACAAGCATTCGCTTTAATTTTAAATGGACCCTGGAAGCGGCGCCTGGCGTTTGCTCTGGAAGCCATCAACGGCGTGCAGCGACGATTCAGGCGCTGGTCCGAGGCTCGTCAACATCAATCAGTTTAGGTGACCTATGTTCGGAAGTCGTTTGCCCGGGAACCCCGGGAATTCCGTTTCTGCAGTCGTAACCGGTGCCGGCAGCGGTATCGGGCGGGCGTTTGCCCTGGAAATTGCCCGGCGGCGCGGCGCGGTACTGTGTTCGGATATCGATGAGGCGGCAGCTCAGCTCACGGCTGACGAGATTGTCGCTGCTGGCGGTCGGGCATGGGCTGTCGTTTGCGACGTCAGCAAAATAGCCGAAGTGCAGAAACTGGCCCGCCAAGCCGGGGAGATTTTGCCGCAACCCGTGAACTTGGTCGTCAATAACGCGGGTGTCGGTGCCGGGGGAAAGCCGGTAGGTGAGACGCCCTTGACGGACTGGAAGTGGACCCTGGGTATCAATCTCTGGGGGGTGATCCACGGCTGTCACGTCTTTGCGCCGTTGCTCAGGCACCAGGGCCATGGCGGCATCGTCAACGTGGCGTCCACAGCCAGTTATTCGGCAGCGCCACTCATGGGTCCCTATAACGTCAGTAAGGCCGGCGTCCTGGCGCTGAGTGAGACTCTGGCTGCGGAACTGGCGGGCACCGGAGTGAAAATCACCGCGCTGTGCCCCACGCTGGTGAAGACCAACATCAACGCTAACGGCCGCATCGTGGGCGACGCCTCGAAGCTATTCGACCGGCTGATGGACCGCTTCGGCATGGCGCCGGACCGGGTCGTGCGAATGACCCTGGATGCCCACCAACGCGGCGATCTTTACGTGATGCCGCAATTCGATGCACGCCTGATTTGGCGCGCCAAACGCCTGATGCCCCGCACCTACGCGATGGGCGCCGGGCTGTTTAATCGCCTTCACTAATTAAATGGGAGGAGTCGATCATGGCTCAAATCGATCTCGACAAAATGCTGGCCAAGATCAAGGACAGCCAATGGGCGCTGGCGGATATCGACTGGGAAAAGCCCGGCGCCGACAAAATCGCGCCGGAACAGTGGCCCAAACTCAAGGCCTTCATGTCGGACCTGATGTGGATCGAGCACGTCGGCGCCCGCGGTTTCGCTGCGATGGCGAAAAAGGCGCCCACCGACACGCTCAAGGAAATCTACACCTACTTCCATGCCGAAGAGCAGCGCCATGCCAACGCGGAAATGGCGCTGATGCGCCGCTGGGGCATGTTGGACGGTGAAGAGCTGCCCGAGCCCAACATCAACCTGCGCCTCACGATCGAATGGCTGGATCGCTATAGCGATGACATGCCGTTGGAGGTGCTGGGCTCGGTGATCCCGATGTTGGAAATCGCCCTGGACGGCGCCTTGCTCAAGTTCCTGCTGGACGAAGTGAACGATCCGCTATGTCACGAGGTGTTCGAGAAAATCAACGCCGACGAGGCGCGTCATCTTGGGGTGGATTTTCATGTCATGGAGATGCTCGGTCACGGTCGGTTGCATCAGCTGGCGATCAAGACCTTGGGCACGGTCGCCAGCCCCAAGCTGATCCTTGGGGTGCTGGCCTACGCGCCGCTGCTCAACCGCATGCGCGATAACATCGTCGCCATGGGTTTACAGGAGGAGCGGCTCTACGAGGCGATGGGCAAGTACCGGCGCATTGGTGGCCGCACAAAAGAGGGCCGGCGTAATCCTTGGTACCAGATCATCAGCCAGCACGGGCAGATGGTGATCAACCGGGATCACATCTATCACAAGCCGGTGGATGCCCTGGTCAAATTGAGCGACTACATTCCGCGAAAGGCTCTGGGCCCCGTACCCACCTGGGTCAAGCAGCTCACCTGGCGGCCGACGGCCTGATTTGGCCCTTCGTGCACTTTTTCAGCGGGTCCAACGCCGCTTCAAGAGCGGCTCGGCTCCCGTTTATCGGTGTTTACTGTCTGTGACAACTGTTTGTGAATCGTGTTTGTGACGCCTGTTTATGACGACTATTTATGACGACTATCGAGAACGCATTATGAGTACGGCAACAGCACCCTCCAGAAACCGCCGCAAGGCACCGGTTTCCAAATCCGGCCACAGCCGGACACGGCCGCACACCGTGTTAATCGTAGGTGCCGGTTTTGCCGGTCTCGGCGCGGCGTTGCGCTTGCAGCAGGAAGGCATCCGCGATGTGGTGATCCTGGAGCGCGCGGCGGATATCGGCGGCACCTGGCGGGATAACACCTACCCGGGGGCAGCCTGCGATATTCCATCCAATCTCTACTCGTTTTCCTTTGTGCCGAATCCGGACTGGTCCCGTAGTTTTGCTGGCAGCTGGGAAATCCTGCAGTACATCCACCATCTGGCAGATCACCACAACCTGAGGCGCAAGATCCACTTTAATCAGGACGTGAGCGAGCTGATCTTCGATGATAAAGCCGGGGTGTGGACGGCGACCACCCGTTCAGGCGAAGCCTTCCAGGCCCGGTCGGCGATTATGGCTCAAGGGCCGCTGTCCAATTGCAGTTTCCCCGCTATCCCCGGCATCGACAGCTTCAAGGGCACCAAGGTTCACAGTGCGCGCTGGGACCACGGCTATGATTTCCACGGCAAACGCGTGGCGGTGATCGGCACGGGCGCGAGCGGGGTACAGATCGTTCCCGAGCTGGCCAAGCAGGTGGACAAACTCAAGGTGTTCCAGCGGACGCCGGGCTGGGTGCTGCCGAGACCGGATTTCGCGACGCCGGAGTGGAATAAGCTACTTTTTCGCCGCTCGCCCAGGGCGCAATCTGCCGTGCGCCGGGCGCTGTACCTGACTCACGAGTCCATGGCGCTGGGCATTATCTGGAACTCGCCGTTGACCGGACTGATGGAACGAATGGCGCAGGCCCATCTTCACCGTCAGGTAAAAGACTCCTGGATGCGTCGTCAGCTGAAGCCGGACTTTCGTATCGGCTGCAAGCGGGTGCTGATGTCCAGCGACTATTACCCGGCGCTGCAGAAAGACAACTGCGAGCTGATCACTTGGCCCATTGCCCGTATCAGCGAAAACGGGATTCGCACGGCCGAAGGGATTGAACACCAGTTCGATTGTATCGTGTTCGCCACTGGCTTCGATGTGTCCCACAGCGGTACGCCGTTCAGGGTAGTGGGGCGCAAGGGCCAGGAGTTGGCAGAGGACTGGCGTCGGGGCGCCCAGGCCTACAAGAGCATCAACGTCGCCGGTTATCCCAACCTGTTCATGACGTTCGGTCCCAACTCGGGTCCGGGCCATAATTCGGCGCTGGTCTATATGGAATCGCAGATCGAGTATCTGGTCCGGGCGATCCGGTTGATGGAGGAGAACGATTTTAAGAGCCTGGAGGTCCGCAAGGAGGTTCAGCGGCGTCACAATCGTTCGATTCAGAAACGCCTGGCAAAGACCAACTGGAACTCCGGCTGTAAGAGCTGGTATCTCACCGGGGACGGCTTCAATGCCACCATGTTCCCCGGCTTCGCCACCCAGTACGCTCGTCAGATGAAGGGGCTGAACCTGAAGGACTACAAGGTTGAGAGAGGTTCCGGCCGGCCCCAGTAGTAGCCCTGCCCGCAAAGACCGGGATAGCGCTGCAGCCAGTTGGCGACGGCCTCGGTTTCCACCCCTTCGACCACGATTCTCAGGTTCAATGCATCGCCCAGCTCGACCGCGGTATGAAAGATGCGCTGGCGGATGTCGTTCGACGGAATATCCGTGAGGAAGTTGCGATCGATCTTCAGCTCGTCCAGGTTGAAGGAGGCGAGAGCGCTCAGGGACGAGTAACCGGTACCAAAATCATCCAAGGCAATGCGGAAACCGGCGCGGTTGAGCTTTTCCAGCATTTGCCGGGCCTGATCGGTGTTGCGCATGACCGCGGTTTCGGTGATTTCGAGAATCATGTTGTTGGGCGTTACGTTATGGCGCGCGAGGATGCCTAGGGCCTCGGTATGGAAGTCGGCGCGCGCAAGGTCGCGGGCGGAGATGTTGACCGCTACCGGTACCGGGCGCCCCGCTTGCCGCTCCAGCGCCGACAAATCCTGCACCGCCCGCTCGATCGCCCAGAGGGTAACGCCGTGGATAGCGCCGACGTGCTCGGCAAAGGGTATCCACTGATCGGGACGAATGGGCCCGTAGTCTGGATGGTTCCAGCGAATCAGCGCTTCGTAGGCGATGACGCGACTGTCCCTGAGGCAGACTTTGGGCTGGTATGCGAGATAAATGCTACCGGTGCGCAGGGCCCGGTCGAGATCGAGGATGAGGAAGTGCTGCAGGTTTTGTTCTTCCTCGGAGCGCGGATCGTAGACGTTGATGGCCGTATCCGTCGCCACCGAAGCAAAGCCCGCACGTGAAATCAGTTGGGAACCGCCGCTGCCATGTTCGGGCGCATAGGCCAGCCCCAACTTCGAGCGCCAGCTAAAGGCGTAGTGATCCTCGCTGAAGGGCTGTTCCAGCCATTGGCGGATCACGTTCCAGGGCAGGCTACCGTAGTCGGTGCGCAGCGCAATCACATGGTTGGCGGTGTCTACCGTCCCCAGCGCATGGCCCTGGAAAAGCACCAGTTGTTCGGGGAATTGACCTTCCAGGTAGCGGCAAAAACGGGTGAGGTAGACGCGGAGCAGGTTTTCCGCTTCCTGATAACCCAGCGCTCGTTCGATTTCCCCGTAGCGCTCCAGCCTCAACAGACCCACCACGAAGGATTGCCCCGATTGAATCAGTTGGTCCAGCGTCTGCTCCATAATGGGCCGGTTGGGACGGCGGGACACTGGGTGCGAGGCCATCAGACGATCGTAGTCCTGCTCGAGCCGCGTGCGCAGTTGACGCTCTTCCGCCACTTTCTGGGTGGCGCTCACGCGTTGGCGCCGCTCTTCCAGCAGACGATAGCCTACGACCAAGGTGAGGAAAACGGCGGCTGCCGCAGTACCCAGATAATAGCCCGACGTGGTCACGGCATTGACCGGCACCCAGCCGATGGTTCTCAACATGGCGATGGCGGAACCGGACAGTAGCAACACAAGGGCCAGGGCCAGGTAACGTGCTTGCGGATTCTCGCGGGTATGAAACAGGGCGACGCCGAGCACCAGCAACGGCGCGGCGCTGGCGCCTACCAGTGCCGTGACCTGACCGACGCCGGGCACATGCAGTGGCGCCAGAACGGCCACGGCGAGCAACGGCATGGATGCAAGGCAAAATACTCGGCGGGCGCGGCGACCCAACCCAAGGAAATGGCGGCTGAAACCGAGCAGGGCGATAGCGCCTAGGGGAAGCATCGGTGTCAGCAGGTTGTTCATGGCTGGCCACTGAGGCCACAGCAACCAGAGCCCAAAGCCGTCCAGACACAGTTGGACGACCAGAACGGTGCCAAGCAGGCAGGTAAGCCAGGCCGCCGCCATGCTGCGTAGGGTCAGCAGCAAGGCGAGGTCGAATATCAGCGCGAACAGCAATAGGCCATAGAGGCCGGCTTTCCACACGATCTCGCCGCCGATTTGGCTCAGGAGTTGTTCGGGGGGCGTGGCGGCAAAGGGGAACAGGGTGGGGCCAGCGTTGACCACTTCGAACAGAAACGTGCTGTCAGAGGAGGGGCTAAGCGTCACCGGCCAGATCAGCTCGGGTAAGGCCACCATACGTTCGGCGAAGGGAAAGGTGTCGCCCAAAGTCGGTAGGCGCTCGATTTCACCCGCATCGCCCAGAGCGACGGCGCGAACCTGATCCAGCGAAGGCGCCTGTATACGAAGCAGTAGCGACAATGAGTGGACCGATGCGTTGGTCAGCTCTACTTGGAAGGTGACGGGCGTATCCAGATATCCCAGCCCCGCGCCATGGATTTCCATGGGAAGCCAGCCTTGGTCATCCATCCAGCTTCGATGCCGAAGGGTCCGTTCCAGACTTTCGGTGCGGAACCGGATGTTGGGTTGAAGGGACTTGGGCGGGGGTTGGGACATCAGGGGTGATGCGTGTTCGAAGCCCTCGGCCGGTGCCAGGTTAAGACTCAGGCAATAGGCGCCGATAGCGAAGAACAGAAGCAGCGGTAGCCAAACCCGGTAGCGCAGACGCAAAGACATAGGCGGAAACTCAGCCATGCTGGCCTCGTTGCGTTGATACCTGATTCCGTTCGGGCATGGGGTTCTATCCTGTTGCTCACATGTGGAGCGCGTTTCCGGCGTTTGTGGTTACACGCTATTTACATGCGGAAATGTTGTGTAACATGTTGAATTACCGAAAATTTTACTACATCTTGAGTTTTCCTGCATTGGGTTTTGTGTGTAGAGTTGCTCCCCCTAGCATCCTCGGTTCGGGACGTTGGTCCTTCACAGTGCTAACCTGAACAGCGATCCAAGCCACCGTTCATCGTTAGCGAGAAGCCGCATTGAAACCTGTTGCCGAAGCCTGCCTAAGAAATCAGCAACCCATTGCCGAGGCCCTGGCGCCGCTGCTCGATCAACCCGGTCGTTGGCTTGAGCTGGGCAGCGGGACCGGCCAGCATGGCGTCTTTCTGGCCCAGCGTCACCCGCATGTCGTCTGGCAGCTGTCCGACGTCGCTGCAGCTCAGCCGGGTTTGCGCGCCTGGCAAACGGATGTCGGGCTTCCCAATCTGCCGGTGCCTCGGGAGTTGGACGTTGCCTGTCAGACCCCGCCACCGGAGCACTACGATGGCGTATTTACGGCCAATACGGTCCACTTTGTCGGGTGGCCGGTGGTGAAGGGCTTGATGAGCTGCGCGTCCAGCGTACTGGAGGCTGGCGGCTGGTTCGCGGTGTATGGGCCCTTCAACAAGAACGGGCAGTACACCAGTCAGGGAAACGAAGCGCTGGATGCCTGGCTCAAGTCCCGGGATCCGGCCAGCGGGATTAAGGATGACACCGCGGTCATCGAGTTGGCTCTGAGCTATGATCTGGCATTCGACCAAGATCAGGCGATGCCCGCCAACAATCGCATGCTGTTCTTCAGGAAACGATGAGCGCAGGCGGAAACGACAGGTACGGTTAAGAAACGATAAGTACAGTCAAGAAACGGCAAGTACAGCCAGCAAGTGACAAGACAGTTGGGAGAGATCATGAGCGAAGACAAACGCCGCCGCTATTCGAGCCCTGTGGTCGATGGCCTCGGGAAATCCGCCAGCCGCGCGATGCTGCGTGCGGTGGGCTTCACGGATGAAGATTTCAACAAGCCCCAGATCGGGATTGCCTCCACCTGGAGCAACCTCACCCCCTGCAACATGCACATCAACGGTCTGGCGGAGGAAGCCGGCCGGGGTGCCGAAGAGGCCGGTGGTAAAAGCTTAACTTTCAACACCATCACCGTATCGGACGGTATCGCCAACGGCACCGAGGGTATGAAATATTCCCTCGTCTCGCGGGAAGTGATCGCTGACTCCATAGAGACCACCGCCGGCTGCGAGGGTTTCGACGGTCTGGTCGCTATCGGCGGCTGTGACAAGAATATGCCGGGCTGTTTGATGGGGCTGGCGCGGCTGAACCGACCGTCAGTTTTCGTTTATGGTGGCACGATCCAACCCGGCGCCAATCACACGGACCTGATTTCCGTTTTCGAAGCCGTGGGAGCCCACGCCAAGGGCGACATGGATCTGATCGAAGTGAAACAGATCGAAGAAACCGCGGTGCCGGGTCCGGGGTCATGCGGCGGTATGTATACCGCCAACACCATGGCTTCGGCGATTGAAGCCATGGGTATGAGCTTGCCGGGCAGTTCGGCGCAGAATGCGGTATCCGATACCAAGCTGGCGGATTGCCGGGCGGCGGGCGCGGCGGTGCTCAACCTGCTGGACAAGGACATCAAACCCCGGGACATCATGACCCGCGAGGCCTTCGAGAACGCCATCACCGTGGTGATCGCCCTCGGTGGCTCCACCAATGCGGTGCTGCACCTGATCGCTATGGCCAATACCGTTGGGGTGGCGCTGTCTATCGATGATTTTACCGAGATTGGCAAACGGGTTCCGGTGCTGGCGGATCTGCGACCCAGCGGACACTACATGATGTCCGAACTGGTGGCGATTGGGGGCATCCAGCCGCTGATGAAGATGTTGCTGGAAGCGGGCCTGCTGCGCGGCGATTGCCTGACGGTTACCGGTCTGACGCTGGGCGAGAACCTGGCGGATGTGGCACCGTACCCGGAAAGCCAGAAGATCGTCCATGCGCTGCAAGACCCCATCAAGAAAGACAGCCACCTGCGTATCCTGCGTGGCAACCTGGCGCCAGACGGTGCGGTGGCCAAGATCACCGGCAAAGAGGGGACCTATTTCACGGGTAAGGCGCGGGTCTTCCATTCCGAAGAAGAGGCCCAGGAACGCATCATGGACGGCACGGTGGTGGCCGGCGATGTTCTGGTCATTCGCTATGAAGGCCCCAAGGGCGGACCGGGTATGCGCGAGATGCTTACGCCCACTTCGGCCATTATGGGCAAGGGACTAGGCAAGGATGTGGCGTTGATTACCGATGGCCGCTTCTCGGGTGGCAGTCATGGCTTCGTGGTCGGTCATATCACGCCCGAAGCGGCCGAGGGTGGACCGATCGCTTTAGTGGAAAACGGCGATACGATCACTATCGATGCCGAGGCCAATACCATCGACCTGGATGTCACGGACGATGTATTGAACAGCCGCCGGGCCCGCTGGCAGCCGCCCAAGCCCAAGTACACCCGTGGTGTCCTGGCCAAATATGCGCGCACGGTAAGTTCTGCTTCGAACGGTGCCGTTACCGACGATTTCTGAAACACCTCGTTGGAGCCGGCTATTGGGCTGGCTCCGCGCTCAGGCCTAGAATAGCGTTCGTGCTGCGCATCCCGTCACGGTTCCTGTGCGGGTATGGACGTGTGTTCTTCGCGCTGATTGATCAATTTGACGACAACTAGACGACTGGTCTATTATAATTCTTATGACAATGACAGCACCAAAATCCCAAGCCAAACCCAGTAACGATACCCGCGCGGAACTTATCCGCGTAGGTGGCGATATCATCGCCCAGCGGGGTTTTAACAGCACGGGTATCAATGCGGTGTTGAAAGAGGCTGGCGTGCCAAAGGGCTCGTTCTATTACTATTTTGCCAGCAAGGAAGACTTCGGGCTCGCGGTGATCGACGGGTTTGCTGCCGAGTACAATGCGCAGTTGGACCGGACGTTGGGCAACCCGGCCTTGTCACCGTTGGAACGTATACGCCGCTATCTGGATATGGGTGTGTCCGATATGCAGTCCTGCGACTACTGCCGGGGTTGCCTGATCGGTAACCTGGGGCAGGAGTTGGCAGGGCAGAACGAAAGTTTCCGCCTGCGTCTCGATAGTATTTTTTCCGATTGGCAGGCACGGTTTGCCGAGTGTCTGGAGCAGGCACGCGAACAAGGCGAGATCGATGCCTCCGCGGATCCGAGGTCATTGGCGCAATTAATGCAAATGGGTTGGCAGGGGGCGACGCTCCGGTCCAAGGTCAGTAAATCGGTGGAGCCAATGGCGCAGTTTGCCAGTATGTTTTTTGACCAGATCCTTGGTCGGCCGCGAGCCAAGCCTCAGTAGGTAGGTGTTGGTCCCTAAATGATTCCTGGCGGTTGGGGAAACCGAACCGCCAAAAATTGGCGCCAATCAATAGTAGACTGGTCTATTCAGTGTGGCGTTCACCCTGAAAGAGAATCAGCAGTCAGGGTGCTTGGCCTTCGAACAGTTGTTGTTGCTTAGATTGTAGTTACTTAGATTGTTGTTAAATCAAAGAAAATCGTTGTTAATACAGAGGAGGATGTTCCATGAGCCAGCAACCGATAAATGTCACTGTCGACACGTTCGAGCAGGAAGTGATCAACTCCGAGAAGCCGGTGTTAGTCGACTTTTGGGCAGAATGGTGCGGACCCTGTAAATCCGTCGCGCCTCTGCTGGAAGAGGTCGCCGATGATCAGGCCGATACCTTGAAGGTGGCGAAAGTGGATGTGGATGCCTACGGCGAGCTAGCCGTGAAGTTCGGTATCCGCTCCATTCCCACGCTGATGATGTTCAAGGGCGGCGAACCGGTCGGTACCCAAATCGGAGCCGTTGGCGCCCGTGAGCTCAACGGCTTTATCGAAACCCATGTGTAAGGCGCTCGTCCCATAACCCCTTCGCCGCCTCCGGGCGGCTTTTTTTCGCCATGGCCTTGTCGTTCTCTGGCTACACTAAAGCCCATTGCGGGAGATCGGGCGCTACCTGTTGGCACGACCTGTTCCTGTTGGCACTACCTGTTATAGTGCCGCTGTTTTCTGAAACCAGAGAGGAATAACGATGGGCTTTTTCGTGGCATTGCACACACTGGCGGCGGTCATCTGGGTGGGCGGTATGTTCTTCGCCTATATGGCGTTGCGTCCGGCGGCCGGAGCGGTATTGGAACCGGCTCAAAGGGCGCCGCTATGGTGTCATACGCTGGCGATCTTCTTCCGCTGGGTTTGGGCGTCGATTATCGTTCTCCTGGTGTCCGGTTTCGGCATGCTGGGCATGTATTTTGACGGGCTGGGTTCGGCCGGCTGGCATGTGCACGCCATGCTGACGCTGGGTATCCTGATGATGCTGCTGTTTATGCACGTTTGGTTCGCGCCCTACCGCCGGCTCAAGCGGGCGGTGGCCGACAACGATATTCCCGAGGCTGGACGGCGCATCGGACAGATTCGCACCTTCGTCCTCATCAACCTGATCCTCGGCCTGATTGTCGTTGTGGTGGGTTCCGGGGGGCGCTATCTGGTTCTGATGAACCTGTGAGGCGGCTATAACGCGCCTTCGTCCCGCAGGCGCTGGTAGAGTGGTTCTGCCAGCGTCCGGTAGCCTGACGCGAACGCCAGATTCGAACACCGGATCGAATTTCGGCTCGCTGCATGCGACCCGCAACAGGCTAAGCAATATCAGAGAGATGGCGCATTACATGGATCGAAGCCCTTTGCCGGTAACGTACTGAAGCTGAATTTTGTGGCCTATCGGTGTATAAAGCGGAGCAATAAGTACGTACTTACTGCACGCCCCATGTGCAGAGCGTCAGTCAGGATTTTGTTGAGGTGATTTCAGTATGCAATGGGCTGGGCGGGTTCCGCTGTTTCTTTTCGTTATCTGTCTGTTTATGGCGTCAGGGCGTGCCTGGGCGGCACCGGATTCTGCCGGGCTCAGCCTGGCGTCGGTCAATGCGGCGGTGGCGTATGTCGATGGTGGCGAACCGATATACAGCAAACATCCAGACCGTCCGGTACCTATCGCATCGGTGACCAAGATGATGACGGCGCTGGTCGTGATGGAAGCCGGACAGCCGCTGGACCAACGGCTCGAGATCTATGAGCGGCATCGCCAGGCCGCGAACAACGGCTATTCCCGCATTCGCATCGGGTCCACCTTAACCCGTGGCGATCTGCTGCGTATCGCCCTGATGTCCTCGGAAAACCTGGCGGCCTACACGCTGGCGCGTCACTATCCCGGCGGGTTCGACGCCTTCGTTAAGGCGATGAACGAGAAGGCCCAGGCGCTGGGTATGCGTCAGAGTCACTTCGTCGAGCCTACAGGCCTCTCGCCCAAGAACTATGCCTCGGCGACGGACTTGGTAAAGCTGATGCGAGCGGCGTTTGCCCATCCTGAGTTGCGTGAATACACCACCACCGGCTACTTCACCGCGCATTTTCGCGATCCGCGCTATTCCCTGGCGTTCGGCAATACCAATGTCCTGGTTCACCGTAAAAGCTGGGGTGTGGGGCTGAGCAAAACGGGTTATCTCACCGAAGCCGGCCGCTGTCTGGTCATGGTGACGAAGATCGATGGGCGGGAGGTGATCACCGTGCTGCTGGATTCGTTCGGCACCCGTACGCCGCTAGGCGATGCCGGACGTATCAAACGCTGGCTGACCACGGGGCAGGGCGGAACGGTTGCCAAGGCTGCGCGCGAGTACGAAAATCGCCGTAATGCGTTTTACGCCGAACAAAAAGCGGCGCGAAGCTCCACCACAACCGCCGAATTGGCGCAGTGACCGGGAAGGCCTGACATGACGGAACAACCGCACGAGAGCGGTCTTTTACTGCTGACGACGGGCGGAACGATCGACAAGATCTATTTCGATGCCAAGAGCGAGTTCAGCATAGGCGACAGCGAATTCCCCGCCATCGCCGAGGTGGCGCAAATGCAGATGCCCTACCGGGTGCAGTCGGTGTTGCGTAAGGATAGCCTGGAGATGACCGATGAAGACCGGCAGGCCATTCGCGCGGTCGTCGAGGCTTCGAAAGAGTCCCGTATCCTGATTACCCATGGCACCGACACCATGGTGGACACGGCGCGGGTGCTGATGGATTTAACCGATCGCACGATCGTGTTCACCGGGGCCATGCAGCCGTCCCGCATGCGCGTTACCGATGCGCCGTTCAACCTGGGTTTTGCTATCGGTGCGTTGATGAGTCTGCCGAAGGGCGTCTATATTGCCATGAGCGGCCAGATCCTGGACCCTCGCACGGCGCGCAAGAACCGGGAGGCGGGGCGGTTCGAGGGGCCCGCCTGAACGGCACTAAAAGCTATCGATCTCGGCCTGGCTCAGTTCCCGGTAGTTGCCGCTGACCAGCTCCGGATCGAGACTGACCGCGCCGATGCGTTCCCGGTGTAGCGCTACCACCCGGTTGCCCACTGCGGCCAACATCCGTTTGACCTGGTGGTAGCGGCCTTCTGAAATCGTCAGCCGCAGCCTGTCCTCATTGAGGCGCTCGACCGTCGCAGGCGCTGTCAGCTTGGTTTCACCCCGCAGTTCCACACCTTTTTCCAGTTGGGACAGCGCGTCGTCAGGAAGCGGTTCGGCCAGCGTCGCCAAATAGGTCTTGGGGCACTCCGCCCGCGGGGACGTCACCCGGTGGGTCCACTGGCCATCGGTGGATAGCAACAGCAGCCCGGTAGTGTCTTTGTCCAGCCGGCCGGCGATGTGCAGGTTGCGGCGCCAGTCCGGCGGTAGCAGGTCCAGGGCGGTAGGGTGCTCGCTGTCGGTCGTGGCGCTGACCACCCCCTCGGGCTTATGCAGCATCAAGTAACGTTCGCCCGGCAAGACCATGGATTCATCGTCAAGGGTGACGCGTTCGCTGCCAGAAAGCTGGGTTGCTGCCTTCTTGCAAATGACGCCATCGACGCTGGCCCGCGCAGCGAGGATCAGCCGACGCGCTTCCTTGCGTGACACGTTAGCACTGTTGGCAATGAAATAATCGAGTCGCATGGTTAGTGCCCTGTTTGGTTAATTCGCTGACTTAATGAGACCCAGAGAATCTGGATAGCAAGGCGCGGTGGCGAGGGTGTGGTGGTTCCACATCGGGCCGCCGCAACGCCGCTAGCCAGATTCTCAGGGCCTCCCTTCAGAAGCTCGCAGTAAGTCAGCGAATTAACCAAACAGGGCACTAGCTGCATTCTCCGGCCCGGGGCTGGGTATCCAGCCTCGCCAGGCATAGAACGTTGACGTCGCCAGTCATCCGGCGCCAGAGCGTGCCCAGCAGATCTTCCTGGATCGCGGGGCGCGGCGTGCGCTCACTGCGCAGCGGTTGCCATTCGCCGTTTTTCACGGTGCGCTAACACGAAAGTGAACGGATGGGCGCCGGGCAATCCCAGGCGAATGTCTGTGGCCCGCAGTTCGTTATTGCTGTTGTGGTAGGCGAGAAAATCGCGCGTGAACCAGGCCAGCTGTTGGCCTTCCGGCAGTTGCCGGGCGACATGGGCCAAGGTTCGATTGCGATCGAAAACTTCCACCCGGGGCACTTGGTCACCGTCGAAGAAACCGGTCACGATTTCCAATCGATCATTTTGCCCCAGCACGGTAATCCGCCAAAGTAACGTCGAGAAAGGCATGGGCTGGATCAGTGTGGGCGCATTCGTCAGATTACGCTCGGCTAGCAGTGGCTGCACTCGATCCGCGACGATTTGCTGCGCCATCACGCTCCACCCGATATAGGCTGTCGACAACACCGCAGCAATCGCCAATGGCCGCACCCGGGCGGGACGCCAAAGGAAAATAGCCACGCCGATCAGCAGCGGTAGGGTATAGGCCGGGTCGATAATAAACAGACTGCCGACGGCCACCGGACCGCCAAAGGGCCAGAAAATCTGGGTGCCGTAGGTGGTGAAGGCATCGAGAATAGGATGGGTGACCAAGGTCAGGGTGGTGAATAGCACCCAGTGGGGGAAGCCAATCTGCGGTCGCCAACGGTAAAAGGCATACGCCAGCACGACAGCCAGCGGAAACAACACAAGCAACGAGTGGCTGAATCCTCGGTGCCGGGTGAAATTAGCCACGGCGCTACCGTAGTCGAGCACGACGTCCATATCTGGAAGCGTACCTAAAAGAGCGCCGCCGAGAACGGCTTTGCGGCCGAGCCGGGAGCCCAGTACCACGCCACCGAGAGTGGCGCCGAGGGCGGCTTGGGTCACTGAATCCATGAGGTATCCTGTTCGGTACTGCGGCTGTGGGCAGTAGGTGGTGTCTGCCTAATCCCTACGACAGGTGGCGAATTGGGTATCTATTATGCGGGTAAAGGGCGGCGGGTGCATCCCGCACCGGGTTCTGTTCGTGGATGTCGGTTGATGCGGCTCGTTTGGCCGAAACCGTGTGGATCAACCTGATGACCTTATTGCGGTTTCGGCGGCATCTGGCGTTCACTTTAATTATGGAAGCGTCCGCCGCTGCAATACCGCTCTCGCCATATACAGCGCCGCGATCACCCTCGCTTCATTCATGTCGTCACGCTGCACCAGCGACTCCAGTTCCGATAACTTCCAGGTCAGCACTTCCAAAGGCTCCGGTTCGTCGCCGGGCAGACGTTCTTCGTAGAGGTCCTCGGCCAGGGCGACATGAATACGATGACCCATGTAGCCCGGCGACAAGGTCATGTCTTTGAGCAGAGTCAGATTGCGGGCGCCGTAGCCGGCTTCTTCCTTGAGTTCCCGGTTGGCGGCTTCGCGCCAGTCCTCACCGTGTTCATAGGCGCCTTTGGGTAGAGTCAGGACATAGTCTTCCACCCCCGCGCCATACTCGCGTATCAGCACGACCGTATCGTCGTCGAGCATCGGTACGCACATGACGGCGGCAATCGGTGGTGTGCGCAGGCGCTCGAATTCCCGCTCTTCGCCATTGGTAAATCGAAGATGGACGGATTCGATACCGAACAGCCGGCTGCGGGCCACCAATCGTGTGTCGAGGATCTCCGGTTTCTTCTCCATCACGGTCAGCTCGCTTCGGTGCCCTGGAGTTTAATGTCTAATGCCTCGAACAGCCCCGGGTCGGGATAACCGTCGGCAATCCGCTTCTGGTCCTTCTGGAAATCCCGGATGGCACTGCGGGTGGCCGGGCCGAGGATGCCGTCAGGCTCGCCACTGTCGTAGCCGCGCTGGTTCAGGGCGGCTTGTAATGCTTCGATATCTTCCCGGGAGAGTCGCGGCAGATCTTCCGGCGGCGGGTTCTGCAGACCGCCGGCACCCGCGATGCGATCCGCCAGGTGGCCGACAGCCAGGGCGTAGTATTCCGAGCGGTTCCAGCCCATGATCACGTGGAAGTTGTGGTAGACGAGGAAGGCGGGTCCTTCATGCCCTGCGGGTACCAGTAGGGCCGCGTCGACAGCCGCTTGGGGCAGCGGCTTGCCAAAGGCGTCACGGACATCGAGTTTGCGCCACTCGGACAGCGTTCGCTCGCGCTTCAGACCGGCCAGGCTGTAGTCGAAACCAGGCGGCAACTGTACTTCGCGGCCCCAGCGGTAATCGCCGTTCCAGCCCAGACTCTGGAGGAAGTTGCCGGCAGACATCATGGCGTCGGGAATGCTGTTCCAGAGGTCACGCTTGCCATCGTTATCCGCATCGACCGCGTAACGCAGGAAGACCGACGGCATAAATTGCACATGGCCCATGGCGCCGGCCCAGGAACCTTCCATTTGTTCCGGGGCGATGGCGCCTTCGTCGATGATACGCAGGGCAGAAATCAGCTCGCCGGAGAAGTAATCGCTGCGGCGCGGATCGCAGGCGAGGGTCGCCAGGGCGCTGGGGACGGACATTTTGCCGAAATAGCTGCCGAAGTTGGTTTCCAGTCCCCAGAAGGCCACCAGATAAGGCGCAGGTACGCCGGTCTCCCGCGATACCTTGGCCAGCAGCTCGGCGTGGGTGTTTAGAAGCTCGCGGCCCTTGTCGATACGCGCTTCGTTAACACGGCGATTGAGATAGTCGGCAAAAGTGGTGGTGAATTCCGGCTGGCGCCGGTCAAGTTCGATCACACGGTCGAGGAATGTGACCTGATCCAGGACATTCTGGGCCACTTCCGGCGAGACGCCTTCTTTCAGGGCCCGGTCCTTGAGCTGACCGATGCATTGACCAAAATCGGCTTGGGACGTGGGTTGAGTGGTTTCCTGGGCAAGGGTGTAAGGGGCGGCCAGGCTGATGGCGGCAAGCCAAGGGGCCAGACGGCGGACGGCGGATGTCCCTCTTTTCACAATACGTTGCCTCGTGCAGAAGATCCCGGAAAACCGCATGGTAGCTTGTTTTAGGGACGGGAAAATACCGCTGCCACCCTTGGCCGGTGACAATTTTTTAAGGAAGTTACACAACACGTAAAAAGTTCGGACGAGACACTAGGCTATAGTAGTGATCGGAATTCGCTGAAAGGGCCGTCGTATGGCAACACTGAAGGCGCTGGTGGTCGACGACGCCAGCTTTGTGAGGGACCTGGTCAAGCGCACCGTGCGCAACCGCTTCCCTGTGATCGAAATTACCGAGGCCCCGAATGGCAAGAAGGCCCAGTTCATGATGACCAAGACGTCTTTCGACTTGGTGCTGTGCGATTGGGAAATGCCGGAGATGTCGGGGCTGGAACTACTGCGTTGGATGCGCCAGCAGGACCGCTTTAAGAGCTGTCCCTTTATCATGATTACCAGCCGGGGCGACAAGACCCACGTTATCGAAGCCGTGCAGGAAGGGGTGTCGGAGTATCTGGGCAAGCCCTTCAGCCCGGACGGCCTGAGCAAGAAAATTATCAAGGTGATGGGGCGCAAGCTAAAAGCGGCCATGATGTCGTCCGGCAAATCGATAGAGGGGCCGGCCGATGCATTCAAAGAGTCCGCGACGCTGCTGACTCAGCGGTCGTCTTCTTCCGAAAAACCTGCTGAGAAGGATAACGCAGCGGCATCCCGGGTGCGTGCCGTCGCCGCGATCCGTTTCGCTGAAGCCACTTTGCGCTGCGTGGTCAAGGATATCACCCTGACCGAGATCCGGGTGATTGCCAAGCGCGATCAGGACTTTCCGGGCATCCTGGATCAGGCGGTGGTGGATATCGAGGTCAGTGAAGGCGAGATGGCACGACTCAATGGCTATGTTCACCAGCTACAGGCGGTGGAAAAACGCCAGGATACGGACTTCGTCAGTCTGACGGTGCGCTTCGTCGACGAAGACCCCAAGAAGATGGAAGACCTGTCCCGCTTTATTGCCCGTTTCCGTACCGGTTAGCGAAAGCTGAGGTTAAAGGAAGGAGCTAGCGGCAAAGGCGAATAGACCTCAAGCGGTCTCGATGGGCGCTTCGGTGATACGCGACCGCGGAAAGTGGCAGACGAACTCGCTGCCGTCGCCCGGGTGGCTGTTGATCTCCAATGTACCGTCATGATTCAGCAGCACGTGCTTGACGATCGCCAAACCCAGGCCGGTGCCACCGGTCTGCTGGTGCCGGCTGGGATCGGCGCGATAGAAACGCTCTGTCAGACGGGGAATATGGATCGGGTCGATGCCGATACCGCTGTCCTTTACCGACAGGTGGGCGCCCTCCCGGTCGGTATGCCACTTCACCTTGATATTGCCGCCTGCCGGCGTGTATTTCACCGCATTGAAGATGATGTTGGAGAAGGCACTGCGCAACTGATTCTCGTCGCCGAACAAAAAGTGGCGCTCGCCGATATCCGTTTCGATCACGTGCTGGCCTTCGCCGCTCACCGCCTGGGCGTCGCGGCAGATGTACCGGATCAGTGCGTCGATGTCGGTCACCCGGTCGTCGACATGCTGCTCTCCGGTTTCCAGTTTGGCTAGGAGAATCAGGTCGGTGATCAGCGCTTCCATTCGCTCCGCCTGCTGGGTCATGGTGCCGATGGCTCGGCGCCAGCGCGGCGGCGCATCGTCGGCGTTATCCGACAAGGTTTCCAGATAGCCGCTGATAACGGTCAGCGGGGTACGCATCTCGTGGGAGACGTTGGAGACGAAATCCCGGCGCATCTGCTCAAGCTGGAACAGCCGGGTGACGTCCTTGGCCACGATCAATCGGTCGTCGTCGCCGAAGAGGCTGATCTGAACTTGCAGGTGGATATGGGGCTTGGCGGGGGATTTCAGATCCATCGGCTCGCGGTAGTCCCGGGCGTCGAAATACGTCTTGAATGCCGGACTGCGGATCAGGTTATGGATCGGTTGGCCGCGGTCGGTATCACGCCGGAAGCCCAGCAGGTATTCGGCGGACCAGTTCCACCACTCCATGGCACCTTCGGCATCGGTCATAATGACGCCGTCGCGCATGGCGTTGGTGGATTCCTGCACACGGTTGATGCGAGTCTGCAGTAAATCGCGAGACCGCTGGTGGGTTTGGTGCATGCGGTGCAGGCCGTCGAAAATTTCGCCCCATAGACCGATACTGCCCGGCGCCTCGTCGCTATCGTCGGGATGGTGCAGCCAATGGTGCAGGCGGCGCAATTGGAGCAGCGTCCAAACGAGGTAGACGGTCAGGCCTATGGTCAGGCCCATAAGGGGGTAACCGACCCATAGGCCGACCACGAAGAATGCCACCAACAGCGCGATAATCAGGCGCAGGTAACGCGACCAGTTATGCTGCATGGATACTTCCTTTCAGCATGCCGGGGCGCGCCGGCACTGGATGACAGCCACGAAGACGACCACGTCAGGCATCTTCGCTACCGAATCAGGCGGCGCGTGTAGAAAATCGGTAGCCTGTGCCGCGCACGGTCTGGATCAGGTGATCGTAGTGCTCGCCCAGAGCCTTGCGCAACCGGCGAATGTGGACGTCAACGGTACGCTCTTCGACGTAGACATTGCCACCCCAGACTTGATCCAGGAGTTGGGCCCGGGTATAGACCCGCTCCTGATGCGTCATGAAGAACTGGAGCAGTTTATATTCTGTGGGGCCCATGTCCACCGCTCCCAATGGGGAAGTCACGCGGTGGCTGGCTGGGTCCAGGTGCAGGCCGTTGACCTCCACCGGCGTTTCCACACCGGCAGGGGTTGTGCGCCGCAGTACCGCCTTGAGTCGCGCAACCAGCTCGCGAGGGGAAAACGGTTTGGTGATATAGTCGTCGGCCCCGGATTCCAGGCCTTGCACCTTGTTGTCTTCCTCGACCTTGGCGGTCAGGATGATTATGGGTATTTCCGCCGTGGTTTCATCTTTTTTCAGGCGCCGGGCCAGCTCAATGCCGCTGGTGCCCGGAAGCATCCAGTCCAACAGAATCAGGTCCGGTTTCTTGTCCACAATCATGGCGTGCGCATCCAGTGCGTCGGCAGCCTCGAGATAGTCGTAGTCCGCCATCTCCAGGGCTACGGCAATCATCTCGCGGATCGATGCTTCATCATCGACTATGAGTACTGTTTTTCCCGTCATGACGTCCCACCTTGTCATCACCTTCGGTTACGGAGCCTCTGAAATTCTCTAGGTACCCTAAGTACCGCTAAGTACCAGCGGGTAACCCAGGATCTTATTCAGAGACGCCTAAGTATTGCTGGGACATTACAACCTTCAATTGTTACAAGTATATGACAGGCAGCAGACCGGATCGGATGCTATCGGCAAGCGCGTTGTCAGTGGAGCACGGTGTCCAGCAGCAACCCCGCGAACACGCTAGCGCCGGCCCACTGGTTATTGAGAAAAGCCTTGAAGCAGGCTTCGCGCTGGCGGAATCGGATCAGACGCTGCTGGTAGACGAATAGCACCGCCATAGCCGAAAGGCCCAAATAATAGAGCAGACCAAGTTCCGCCTGGGCGCCGATCAATGCAAGGATTAGCACCGTAAGGGCTTGCAGTACACCGATGATCAACGTGTCCGCTTCGCCGAACAGGATGGCTGTGGACTTGACGCCGATCTTCACGTCATCGTCCCGATCCACCATGGCGTATTGGGTGTCGTAGGCGACGGTCCAGAGCACGTTGGCGGTGAAAAGCAGCCAGGCCATGCGCGTGACGTCGTTGGCTTCGGCGGCCCAGGCCATGGGAATAGCCCAGGAAAACGCGGCACCGAGAAAAAGTTGAGGCAGGTGGGTGTAACGCTTCATAAAAGGATAAATGAAGGCCAGCACCAAGCCGCCGAAAGACAGGTAGAGCGTCAGCGTGTTGGTGAAAAAGACCACCATCAGAAACGACAGCATTACCAGCACCAGGAACAGCATCACGGCTTCGGCCGGGACAATGCGACCTGTCGCCAGGGGGCGCGACTTGGTGCGCTTGACGTGGCCGTCCACCTTGCGATCGGCGAAATCGTTGATGGCGCAACCCGCCGCCCGCATCATGAACACGCCGAGGGTGAAAATTACGACGTTGGCCAGGCTGGGCATTCCGTCTGCAGCAAGCCAGAGCGCCCAGTAGGTGGGCCAGAGCAGCAGCAAGGTGCCAATGGGGCGATCCAGGCGCAGGAGCTGAATATACGCGGTGAGTTTCGCTAGCACGGGGGCGGGCAGGAAGTCGAAAGTCATGGTAGCTTGGCTCGGGTCGTCGGCGTGAATCGGCAGTCAGCCGGATTATAGCGATGCACAGCGGCCGGTTTGAAGCGATTACCCCAAATCGCGCTGCAAAAGGCTGGGCAAGAAGTACTCCCCGACCAATAAGGCGTGATTGCCCCGGTAGAAGCGGGAGCGCCTTCCGATCGAAGGCTGGCTGGCATGCCGGCGCCGGACAAGCCCGACCTGGAAGGGGCCGCGATGCCAGCGGCGCTGGCTGAACAGGAAATGACCTAGCGGTCGGCGACCCAGGTGTCGCAGGCGGCGGCCGTTACCCTTGAGCGTGTCGAGGGGAATCACGGTGCGCGCCATAACCCAGGGCTGGCCATCGCCGCACAGGTGGACCTCGCGAATCCAGGCCACTTGCCGGTCGGGAATAGTCAGCGTTCGCGCCTCTTCCAGCGTCGGACGCGCATAGCCTTCCCAGAGGACGTCCACATGGAAACGTTCGTGGCAACGTCGTTGCAGGGCGCGCGTCAGGGAGCCTTCCAGGGTCAGCCAGAACTTTTCATCGTCCAGGGGAGGGCCAAGCACAAGCTGAGCGGCAGCAGCGCTGGGATACCAGCGAGCCTCGGGCACGCGGGGCTGGTCCGTTGCCGTTGCGACGGACGAGAACCTGAGCGCGGCGGAAATCTCAGAGTCCCTTGACGGCATAGATGCCAGGGGCGTTGCGCCAGTAACCTTTGTAATCCATGCCGTAGCCGAACAGGAAGCGATCCTCCACCTCAAGACCGGTAAAATCAGCCTTGAAATCGGGGCGGCACTTGCGCTTATGCTGCTTGTCCACCAGCACCGCCGTTAGCACCTCGTCGGCGCCCTGGGTTTTGCAGTAATCGGCGATGGCATTGAGCGTGGTGCCTTCGTCCAGGATGTCGTCGACAATCAATACGGTGCGGCCGCGCATGTCGGCGTCCGGACGCAGTTTCCACTCGAGAATGCCGCCGGTGGTTTCCTGACGGTAGCGCGTAGCGTGCAGGTATTCCGCTTGCAAGGGGAACGCCAGACGCGGCAGTAGCTGGCCCATCAGAATCAGCCCCCCATTCATGACGCAGAACAGCAGGGGATCGCGCTCCCTGAGCCGCTCGGCAATGGCGCTCGCCATCCGGCCAATGGCCTGCTGAACCTCCTGCTCGGTGCAGATACAGTCGGCTTCGTCGAAAACCTTCTGAAGTTCGTGGGAAGTCGTCATAGGGCGCAAATCCTGTTTCAGGGAGGGACGCCCGTAGGCGTTGCTCCAAAAGCGGGGCATTATACCGAAGCCGGACCGGTGCGGGGAGGGGCTTGGTGCGAGGGTTGGAAACTCTCATCTCTGGCTGTCCCCGTCGGCATTGGTCATGGAGCGCACAAGGCGTATCATAGCGGGCCCAATATCTATCCGCGATTCGGCATCACGTGTATGCCGGATTGTAGAATAAATACTATCCCGCCTTTAATGGGATCCTGGAGGAGAGTGATGAAGAAGTGGCAGTGTGTCGTCTGTGGTTTGATCTATGACGAGGCTGAAGGCTGGCCTGAAGATGGTATCGAGCCGGGCACAGCATGGGAAGATGTACCGGAGGAGTGGGTATGCCCGGATTGCGGTGTTGGCAAGGAAGATTTCGAAATGATCGAGATCGGCTGAGGGTCAATGCCCGGCAGGGAATGCCGGAGGGCTCCTCTGGCAAATAGGTCGAAAGTCGGGATGCTGGAAGGGATAGAACGCCGGTCGATCACCCGGCAAAAGGCACCGATATAAAGATTGAAAAGAAAGATTGTAGAGAGGAGAGCAGCGGCATGAGTCAGGATGCCCCCATCGTTATTATTGGTACCGGCCTGTCGGGTTACTCGCTGGCCCGTGAAATCCGCAAGCAGGACAAGGAGGCGCCGGTTCTGATGATTACCGCGGACGACGGGCACAGCTATTCCAAGCCCATGCTCTCCACGGGTTTTACCAAAGGTAAGAACGCCGACGAACTGGCCCAGGCCGATGCGGCCGGTATGGTTGAACAGCTCAATATTGAAGTACGCACCCATACCACGATCACCGGACTGGATCCGGCAGGTCACTGCGTGATGATCGGCGACGAGCGGCTTGCTTATAGCAAGTTGGTGCTGGCCTGGGGGGCGGACGTGATTCGTATCCCGCTGGAAGGCGAAGGGCAGGAGCACGTTTACTCCATCAATGATCTTATGGATTACCGGGCGTTCCGCCAGGCGCTCGATGGTCAATCCCGGGTCGCCATCATGGGTGCCGGTCTCATTGGCTGCGAGTTCGCCAACGACCTGCGTAACGGCGGCTACGAGGTGGACGTGATTGCACCTTCCGACACCGCTATGCCGGGCCTTGTGCCGCCAGCCGCCGGCGACGCCGTGGTGGAAGCGCTCACCGAAGAAGGGGTGGCTTTCCACTTGGAAACCGTCGTCGACCGGATCGACCGCCAAGACAAGGGCGTTCGTCTTACCCTGGCCAATGGCGAGACCGTCGACGCCGATCGCGTCATCTCCGCGGTGGGTCTGCGCCCGCGGGTAGACTTGGCCCAGGCCGCCGGACTGCAGGTCAATCGCGGTATCGTCGTCGACCGCGCCCTGCAAACCAGTGCCGAGGATATCTACGCCCTGGGCGACTGCGCCGAGGTCGACGGTCATGTGCTGCTCTACGTGCTGCCGCTGATGGCCAGTTCCCGGGCGCTGGCCAAGACGTTACTCGGTACGCCGACCGAGGTGGCCTATGGCGTGATGCCGGTCATGGTGAAAACACCCTGTTGCCCGACCGCGGTGTGTCCGCCACCAGCGGGAGCCGAAGGCAAATGGCATATCGAACGTGACGGGCGCAACGTGCGTGCGTTGTTCAAAGACGCCGCCGGCACCCTGCTTGGCTTTGCCGTGACTGGCGACTATGCGATGGAGAAGCAGGGGCTGTCCAAGGAAGTCCCGCCCATTCACTGACGGCGGGGTCTGACGGCGGGGTCAGAACCGGTATTGAATGCCGAAATCCAAGCGGTAATTGATGCCATTCAGTGCGTCGGGCAATTGGTCGACATCGCCGAGTGGCCCTCCGCTGCGGGCCAGGGCAGCCTGGTCTTGATTGGACTGGGCGATGCGCACTGCCTCTCGATTGTCCTTATAGGCTTCCGGCCGCCCGGTGGACAGCTGGGGGTCGGCCACTTGCCAACCCCTCTCGGAATCTTCGGCGGTGTAAGCTTCCGGCCATTGTGGCTGGGGTAGTACCACCGGATTAATTTCGTCCCCTTGCACCGAACATTCTGCGATTGCCGGTGTGGGCCGCACCAGCGTGGCGTCCCGTTGTGGATCGTAGCGCCAGTCCAGTCCGCAGGCCTGGCAGGGGAGGGCGATGAGGCTCAAGAGCAGTGCCACTAGAGCGGGTTTGTAGCCGAGCGTGCGGCGCTTGCCTGAGCGTTCCGGATAACCGGTGTTGGCAATATTGTCATTGCGCCATTCGGGCGCCTGGGGTAGAACAAGCTGTTTTAACAGAACGAGAGCAACAGGAGCAGGCATGTTGGAGGTCACCCGCAAATTAGTCGAATTGCTGGATCTGGCGCCCATTGGCGACGATCATTTCCAGGGCGAAAGCGAGGACTTGGGGTTTCCGAACGTGTTCGGTGGCCAGGTGCTCGGCCAAGCCTTGATGGCCGCAAGCCGTACCGTTGAAGATCGAGTGGCGCATTCTCTCCATGCCTATTTTCTCCGGCCGGGTAACCACCGCCTGCCGATCGATTATGAAGTCCATCGCGTGCGGGACGGCGGTAGCTTCTCCGTGCGCCGGGTCATTGCGCGTCAGGACGGCAAGGAAATCTTGACCGGATCCATGTCGTTTCAGGTCGAGGAGACCGGCTTCGATCACCAGCACGACATGCCGGAAGCGCCGGATTTTGAGTCCCTCAAGTCCGAGCATACACTGGCGTTGATGATGAAACAGTACATCCCGGAGCATATGCGAGAAAAGTTTACGCGGGATCGACCCATCGAGATTCGTCCGGTCAATCCCATGAACCCGCTTAAACCGGAGCGCCGTGACCCCCACAAGCAGGCCTGGCTCCGCGCACAGGGAGAGTTGCCGGACGATCCCGTCCTGCATCGCTGCCTGCTCGCCTACTCCTCCGACTTCGGTTTTCTGGGCACCTCGTTGAATCCTCACGGCGTCACGTTCATGAACCGTGGCATGCAGGTCGCCAGTCTTGATCACGCCATTTGGTTCCACCGGGAATTCCGTATGGACGACTGGTTGCTGTACGACACCGACAGCCCCAGCGCTGCCGCCGGACGCGGATTCAACCGCGGCAATATTTTCAACCGAGACGGCGTGCTGGTGGCCTCCACCGCGCAGGAAGCGTTGATCCGCCGCCGTCCGAACAAGACGTCCGAAGGCTGAGTGTTCTGCGCCTGAATCGGCAGGACCGCTGCCCATTCAGGCGCGACGCTTTGCCTGCATCCCCTGATTCGTTAGCCAGCGCATGAAGTCGTCCATGGGTTGCGGGGGTGTCAGCACGAAGCCTTGAATCATGTCGCACCGCATGTCTCTGAGAACCTGCATCGTTGCTTCGTCCTCGACACCCTCGGCGACAACCTTGTAACCCAAGTCATGGCACATGGTGATGGTGGTTTGCACAATCACCCGGTCTTCGGCCTGCAGAGCCAGGTCGACGATGAGGGAGCGATCGATCTTGATCTCCCCTGCGGGTAGGCGCTTGATATAGGACAGCGAGGAGTAGCCGGAGCCGAAATCATCGATGGATAGCGGAATGCCCGCGAAATCCAGCGAGCGCAGCGCCCGCAGCGAGTTGGCCGGATCCTGCATCATCGAGGTCTCCGTCACTTCGAGGATAATCTTGCCGGCATGCTCCGGGTGATTGCTCATCAGCCGTTGTACAAACAGCGGAAAATCCTGTTCCCGCAGATTGTTGGGTGAAATGTTGACGGCCACGCTCAGCTCACCGTGACCGGCTGCGATCAAGCCGTCTCGGGCTTTAACGGCCTGTTGTAGTACCCAGCGTGTAAATGGCTTAATCAGGCCGGTTTGTTCCGCGACGGCGACAATCTGGTCGGCAGTCACCTCGCCGCGGCTGGGCCATCGAATCAACGCTTCGACACCGACGACTCGCTGATCCGCCAGCGCCAATTTGGGCTGGAAGAAAAGGGTCAGGTCATTTTGCCGGATCGCCTGGCGCAGTTCCGAAGCCAGTGTGAGGTTACTGGCGTTGTAAGAATCCAGCTCCGACCGGTAGTAGGCGAGGCCACGATCAAGAGCGTCCCCGCTTTCAAGTGCGATGTAGGCTTGCCGGATCAGGGTGCTGGGATCGTCCGAGTGGTTGGGATAGATGGCGACACCGGCGAGCGGATCCAGCGGTAGTTGCATGCCCAGGTAGTCTACCGGGGCGCGAACGGCTTCCAGGCATTCCAGGATCTTGCGGGGCTGGGCGCGTGCGGCGTCGGCGTCGATGATAAAGCCGAAAGTGCCCGATTCCAGCGACGCCGCATGAAAGCAGCGCGTGTCGTCTTGCTCGATGGTGCGCACCCCGGGTAGATCCTGGCAGATGTGGTTGAAGCTTTGGGCTGCCAGCTCGAGGATCCGCTCGGCATTTTGATGGCCCAGGGTTTTGGTTATCGCGGCCAGGTTTGTGAGCTGTACGACACCCACTGCATGGCGCCGTTGCGGCTCGCGAATCATCAGGTCCTGCAAATGCAGCTCGAATGAGGTCCGATTGGGCAGTTTGGTTAACGGATGGTGTAGGGCCTGGTCCATCATGCGCAATTCTGCATTGCGACGGGCGGCCAGGGCCCGCAGCTGGGATTCCCGGGCTGCGACTTTGTCTTCACGCTCTTGGTAGAGTCGCATGGCGAGGCCGATGGTCAGCAAAATCGCCTCCAGAGCCGAGCCGAGCTCCATGCCGAACTCGGTGACGAAATTGGTGGGTATCCAGCCGAACTTATTGGCGGCGGTCAGCGCGCTGCCCACGGTCAGTACCCCCCAGGCGATGGTGTAAAGAATCGCCTGGCGATTGCCCCGCGCCCATTCGACAGGCCCCACCACGGTGAGCAGCAGGCAGCAGGGTATGGCCAGCGCTACCGAGACTTGCATCGACGTGTTGTATCCCAAGAGGAAGGTGCCGAGGATCGCCAGCAGGTTGGCAATGACCGCGCCGCGCAAGAAACGGTCCCAGGCCGGGTTGCGACTGTGCAAGTTCAAGAATGAACGGGCGAACAGCAGGGAGAACAGCATCGCGATCGGCACCGACATCATCATCGACTGGTTCTGTAACCATGGACTGTCCGGCCAGAGCAGCGGATAAGTAGTCCCGTGTAACGAGCCGAGCAGGAACAGATAGCCCAGTGTCGACAGTGCGTAGTAGAGATAGGTGGCCTCGCGCATGGCCAGGAACACGAATAGGTTGAAGAAGACAACCGTGATCAGAATCCCGTAATAGATCGCGTGAGCCTGGCCGAGCTGGGACGTGTGGCCAAAAAAGACGTCTCGCTGCCAGAGGCGGGTGGGCACCTGGAGGGCGCCGTCAGTTTGTACCCGCACCAGGAAGTGATAGCGGCTGTCCGGGTTCACCCTGTAGGGCATGAGGAAATGCGGGTGCTGGATGGGCCGGGTCGACATGGGTAGCCAATCGCCGGTGGTCATCTGTTTTACCGGCCTGCCGTTCTCGAACAGGAAGATCTGTACCGAATCCAGCTGCGGGTAGCGAATTTCCAGCATCTGATCCAGGGCGCCGGCCGGCGTCGGTACATCGAAGCGAAGCCAGACCACGTCGCGCACGTAGCCAAAGTTGGGCACGTCCCCTGCCAGCCGCTGCCACCGGTCCAGTGCATTGATTTCAACCGGGCCGGCAGAATCGGTCTGGCCGTAGGGAAGGCGGATGTACTCGATGGCAGGCTCGATATACCCGTCGTCGACGAGATTAGCCTGCACACCCGAGACAGCCGTCATCAATACGCCCAGTAGGACGAAAAACACAACGGATTGGCGCACGGGTCTGAGTCTTGTTGTTGTGGTTGTTGTGCTTGCGGCCTGTGGCCACAGGCGTTCACGCGAGCACGTTCAGTTTCAGTATGGCCAAACTCCCCGGGCGCCTCAAGTAAAAGGAAGGTGCGTTCAGTTGTTGTCGTGAGAGAGGCTGTGCGTTATTCCCAGTCTAATGATGCAGCCCATTCGCGTGCCCAGGGCAAAGCGACCTGTTCCGGGTTGACGGTTTCCAGGGCGTCGATCCGTAAGGTATTGCTTACCTTGCGGCAGGCGATTTCGTAGAGGACTTCTTCCATCAGGTCTCCGGCGCCGCAGAACGTGTCTCCGTAGGAGCTGTCGCCCAGCACGATTACCCCGAACGGTCGGTCCTG